>NZ_JBGSRI010000035.1:0-96680 GCF_041737645.1 Sphingorhabdus sp. | reverse complement strand
TAAGATCAGGATGGGAAGATTGGTTTGATGCTGGTGCAATTCTTCCATCAGATCCAAGCCATCCGCATCCGGCAATCGAAGATCCAGAATGGCAAAATCATAGGGATCTTCCTGTACGCCGCCAACGCTCATCCCCACCGCGCGCGCCGCGTCCTCGACCAAGCCATTATCGGCCAGATGCGCCAGAAAAGCCGCCTGCCGCCCCGCGCCCCAGCCATCGGCGCGGGATTGGTAGCGCAAATACGCGGCGGCAGGCAGCCTCGCCCCGATGTCGTCGCGCAGCGCGGAGGCGGAGGAGTGAGGCTGTTGGGGTTGGCTATCCATTTTTCGGTCCTTCCAAAAACGGATAGTATATCACCTATATGGTTATTTTACAATTTGGTTTTTGGTTTGTTGGGTTACGATTTGCAAAGCTCTTTTTACCTTGTCATCCCCGTGAAAACGGGGATCCATGGTCTGAGCTTTCCGCCCCAAGCAACGTCGTGGCAGAAACGCGAGGGCAGACCATGGACCCCCGATCAAGCCGGGGGTGACAAACCTAGGGTAGAACCAAGCGGTGCAGCGACGTGCCGCCGACCGCTCGCTATTTCCACTCAATCTTGGTGAAGTTGAAACTCACCGAGTCGGTGGCGCACGTTGTCACTACGGGGTCGAGGATCTTGCCCTCTTTGCCGGTGGATTTCTGTTTGATCAGGACCGAACCGATTTGCTGGCCGGCGGCACAGCCGGTCCACGGCGTCATGCGCGCGGCGGCTTCGCGGACTTTCTGTACCGCGGGCAGCAGCAGGGCTGCGGTTTCCTGGTCGGTCATCTGGTGAAAATGAACCGGATAGCGAGCGCGCTTGCCACTCGACTGGCCGGTTTTGACATCGCGCGGTGCGCTCACGCCGTCTCCATTGATATCGCCCGAAGCGACATTGACGCCGCCAGCGGCGCGCTCGGCGCCGAGCTGTACCGATTCAAGTATGATCCATTTTTCTTTTTTGACATGCGGGCCAGCCCCCGGCCCAGCGCCGGTGACGATCTTGCTCTCACCGGGTATGCCGTCAAGTTGCAGCAGATAGTCGCTCGCCGCCTGCGCCGGTACGGCCCAGCCCAATGCGGCCCCGGTCGATATGGTCAGCGACAGCGCCGACACAGCGGCATTTTTATATGCGTGGATAGTCATAAGGAAACTCCTCCCTTTTCCTGCGACCGGGGTGAGGAGAGCATAGTTTGGATGAACGAGAGATGGATGGAGGGTTTAGAGGTGCGGCACAACCGTTAGTCCTGAGCCTGTGGTTAGCGAAGCTGAGCATAGGTCAACGACGAACTCTGGGCGACAGGCGGACATGGGGGTGGTTTTGGAAGGGAGTTTGGATTTGCTATTTAGTATTGCATACCCTGACCGCGCGCGAATTCCAAGTGACGCAATAACAATTGTCAGTGATAAAGTTAATGCTAAACACAAGGTCAGTGCCAGTTGCACTTAAGGAGCGGGTAAGTGATGAGAATAATTGATATCAGTGCAGAAGATGCTTCAAAAATTCTTCTACTAGAAGAAAGTCATTTCTCAGATTTGAAGTCAAAGCGAATAGCGCCTTCAAAACTCACCCGAACGATAAGTGCCATGGCTAACGCGGATGGTGGAGAGATATTTATCGGAATAGAGGATGATCCGAGAGCTTGGGATGGATTCTCTACAATTGAAGATTTCAACGCTCACATTCAGACATTTGAACGCGTTTATCCGCTAAACGATGGGTCCAATTGCAGCTTTTTGAAGGTCGAGGGCCACCCCGGCTATGTCTTAAAAATGGAAATCTTAAAATCGCAAGCGGTCGTTTTTGCGTCTGATAAAATTGCTTACCTCAGAAGGAGCGCTCAAAATTTACCGCAAGACGATTCTTCGTCGTTGGAGCGGCTCCGCCGCAACAAAGGCATTGTTTCTTTTGAGGCCGAGTTAGTAAACGTTGAAAGGGATTTGGTCGAAGATTCTGACGCCATTAAATCCTTTACGGAGCAGGTGGTTCCAAATGTTGATCCAGCGGTTTGGCTTAAAAAGCAGCAACTAATCAAAGACAGTAAGCCAACCGTAGCTGGTGTTATGCTATTCGCAGATGAGCCCCAGGCGCTACTACCCAAGCGATCAGGTATTAAAATATATCGTTACCAAACACGTGAAGATGGTGAACGGGCGACGTTAGCGTTCGATCCAGTCACGATGGAAGGTAACGCCTATAACCTGATTTACGGCGCAGTGAAAAAGACGGTTGAGATAATTGAAAATATAAAGATTATGACCTCGGATGGACTTTCAAAAGTTAGATATCCGAAAGAAGCTTTGCATGAAATTGTAACTAACGCCGTCCTTCATCGAGACTATAGTGTCCCTGATGATATTCATATCAGAATATTCGAAAACAGAATTGAAGTACAAAGTCCAGGTTTGCTGCCTGCGCACATTACACCTGACAATATACTTCAAGAACGATTTTCTCGAAACGGTGTGATCGTAAGATTGATAAACAAATTTCCCGATCCACCAAATAAGGATGTCGGAGAAGGTTTAAATACCGCATTTGAAGCAATGAAAACGATGAAACTGGTCGCACCCGTCATAATTCAAGCAGGAATGAACGTTATTGTAACGTTGAAACACGAGTCTTTAGGCTCACCAGAAATGTTAATAATGGAGTACCTAGAAAAAAACGACTTCATCATGAACAAGCAGGCTCGCGAAATCGCAAACGTTCAGTCCGAGAACGCCATGAAGCACATCTTAAGGCGTCTGGTAGAAGCTGGAATGCTTGAAGTTGTTAAAGGAAAAACCGTTTTTGATACAAAGTATATCAAAAAAACGGCTGAAGGGGCAGTGAAGCTTTTTCCAGATTAACGTGTATCTGCTGGAATTCCGAGGACACCACACGAAATACTAAATCCCCGCCGCCTTACGCAACGCCTCGTTAATCCGTGACTGCCAGCCTTTGCCGATCGCGCGGAAGCGGTCGATTAGGTCTGTGTGGAGGCGATATTTGGGTTCTAGTATTGCTGTTCAAGCAATCATCGCAATATATAGGAAAAATGGCAGCTGAACTATACATCGATGGTGGATTGTCTCACTGGGCGGACAACGAACGAACATTTTGCTTCGAGGGGGCTGCTAATGGCTCTCCGGTGACCTTCTTGGTTGATTATGCGTCATTACGAGTGTTCGCAACCGGCCTTGCTGACCAGTTGGATGACATGGATGCCGATGACGTATGGAACGAGTTTGGCGAAGAGTTAGAACAAGTCGCTCATCTTCAGTGGGAGATGAACGGATACGAAGGCGATACATTCACACTTCAATTCGGAGTTCCGGACAGTTGATCTAACGCGTTGTTGCTGGCCTGCAATCAAACCTATTTCGCCTTCGCCAGCATCGGCGCCAGATAATGCCCGGTATAGGACTTCGGCTCCTTGGCCACATCCTCCGGAGTCCCTTCCGCCACAATCTCTCCACCCTTAACCCCGCCTTCGGGCCCAAGGTCGATCACCCAATCCGCGGTCTTGATGACGTCGAGATTATGTTCGATCACCACCACGCTGTTGCCCTGTTCGACCAGGCGGTGGAGGACTTCGAGTAATTTGCGGACATCCTCAAAGTGAAGCCCGGTGGTGGGCTCGTCCAATATGTAGAGCGTCTGGCCGGTGCTTCGCCGACTGAGTTCCTTGGCGAGTTTGACGCGTTGCGCTTCGCCGCCGGACAATGTCGTTGCCTGCTGCCCGACCTTGACATAGCCAAGCCCGACCTCGGCCAGCATCGCCATTTTGTCGCGTATCGGGGGGACGGCCTTGAAGACCTCGACCGCGTCCTCGACCGTCATGTCGAGCACGTCGGCGATGGAGAGGCCCTTCCATTTGACCTCCAATGTTTCGCGGTTGTAGCGTTTGCCGTTGCATTCCTCGCACGTCACATAGACGTCGGGCAGGAAGTGCATTTCGATCTTGATCAGACCATCGCCGCTGCAGGTTTCGCACCGTCCGCCCTTGACGTTGAACGAGAAACGCCCCGGCTTGTACCCGCGCGCCGCACTTTCGGGCAGCTGCGCGAACCAGTCGCGGATGTTGGTGAACGCGCCGGTATAGGTCGCGGGGTTCGACCGCGGTGTGCGGCCGATGGGCGACTGATCGATGTCGATCACCTTGTCGCAATATTCGAGGCCGGTGATCTTGTCATGCGCGCCCGCGATGACTCGCGCGCCGTTGAGGGAGCGCGCCGCCGAGGCGTAGAGCGTGTCGATGGTGAAGCTCGACTTGCCCGAACCCGACACGCCGGTGATGCAGCAGAAGGTGCCGAGCGGGATGGACGCGGTGACGTTTTTCAGGTTGTTGGCGCGGGCATTGTGGACGGTGAGTTTCTTGCCATTGCCCTTGCGGCGTTTCTTCGGCACCTCGATTTCGCGGGTGCCGTTGAGATAATCGGCGGTGAGCGATTTGGCCTTGAGGATCGTTTCCAGCGTGCCTTCGGCCATGACAGTGCCGCCGTGGACGCCAGAGCCGGGGCCGAGGTCGACCACCCAGTCGGCGGTGCGGATTGCGTCTTCGTCATGTTCGACGACGATGACGGTGTTGCCGAGGTCGCGCAGGCGGCGGAGCGTGGCGAGCAGGCGGTCATTGTCCTTCTGGTGCAGGCCGATGCTGGGTTCGTCGAGGACGTAGAGCACGCCGGAGAGGCCTGAACCGATTTGCGATGCGAGGCGGATGCGCTGGCTTTCGCCGCCGGACAGGGTGCCACTGGTGCGGTTGAGGTTTATGTAATCGAGTCCGACATTGTTGAGGAAGCCAAGCCGTTCGTTGATTTCCTTGAGGATCGCCTTGGCAATCTGCTGCTGCTGGTTGGTCAGCGTCTGGTCGACATTGCCAAACCACACGACCGCGTCGGCGACGCTCATTTTCGTAGGGGTGGCGATGTCTACGCCGGCGATCTTGACGCTGAGCGCTTCGGGTTTCAGGCGTGCGCCGTGGCAGGTTTCGCAGGGTTGCGAGGTCTGGTATTTCGAGAGTTCCTCGCGCATCCACGCGCTGTCGGTCTGCAGCAGGCGGCGGTTGAGGTTGCCGATGACGCCCTCGAACGCCTTGTTGACCGTATATTCCTTGCGCCCGTCCTTGAAGGTCAGCGCAACAGGAAGCCCGCCGGTGCCGTGCAGGATAATGAGCTTTTGGTCGGGGAGCAGGTCCTCCCATGGCGTGTCGAGAGTGAAGTCATAAGCCTTAGCGAGGCTCGACAGCACTTGCATATAATATGGGCTGGGCGGGTTCGATTTCGCCCACGGCACGACCGCGCCCTTTTTCAGCGTCAGATGTTCGTTGGGGACGACAAGCTGTGGGTCGAATTCCTGCCGCTCGCCAAGCCCATCGCAATCGGGACACGCGCCCTGCGGGGCGTTGAAGCTGAACAGGCGGGGCGCGATTTCGGCGATGGTGAAACCGCTGACCGGACAGGCGAATTTCTCGCTGAACACGATGCGGTTGGCGGGGAGGCCGGTGCCTTTCATCGTGCCGCCGGTGACGTTTGGCGCCGGGGTGAATGTCGCGCGGGCCTCGCCAAATGCATTTGGCACCAGTTCCGCCACCATCCCGTCCGCCAGATCAACGAACGCCAATCCATCCGCGAGCTTCAGCGCCGCCTCGAAACTTTCCGCCAGCCGTTGCTGAATGCCTTCCTTCACGACGATACGGTCGACCACGACTTCGACGTCATGCTTGTACTTCTTGTCGAGCGCCGGGGCTTCTTCGATGGGGTAGAATTCACCGTCGATGCGCACGCGGGTGTAGCCCGAGCGCTGCCACTCGGCGAGTTCCTTGCGATATTCGCCCTTGCGGCCCTGCACCACGGGCGCGAGCAGGAAGGCGCGGGTGCCTTCGGGCAGAGCCATGACGCGGTCGACCATCTGGCTGACGGTCTGCGCGGTGATCGGCAGGCCGGTCGCGGGCGAATAAGGCACACCGACGCGCGCCCAGAGCAGGCGCATATAGTCGTAAATCTCGGTCACGGTCGCCACGGTTGAGCGCGGGTTGCGGCTGGTGGTCTTCTGCTCGATGGAAATCGCAGGGGAGAGCCCCTCGATATGTTCGACATCGGGTTTCTGCATCATCTCCAGAAACTGCCGCGCATAGGCGCTCAGCGATTCTACATACCGCCGCTGCCCCTCGGCATAGATTGTGTCGAACGCCAGGCTGGACTTGCCCGAGCCGGAAAGGCCCGTGATAACAATCAGCTTGTCCCGGGGCAGGTCGATATCGACGCCCTTGAGATTATGCTCGCGCGCACCGCGCACCTTTATGTGGGTGAGTGACATGAAGTGAGTTGTTCCAGATTTGTTCTATTGGCGCAAGAGGCAAGACGCTGGAGCGTTAGGTGGCGTGGAACAGATGATTTTTCAAGCTGGGGTTTTTCCCAAGCTTGCGAAACACGGTAAATCGCGCATAAAGGAAAGATTGGGGAAGTTTTTTGATTTCTACATATGGACCACATTCTTGTGATCAGGTTTTTTGCTCTATTCGCCATTTCGATATTGGCGGTGCCTGTAACGGCGCAGGATCCGGAAGTTCCAGCGCCGCCCGCTATCCTGTTCAAATCAGGGACCGGCGATGGCGCGGCTCCGGTTCAGGCGGTCGCGGTTATTCGGCGTGCCGAAGTCGACTGCCAATCGCTTCAGAAAAATCTGACCGTTATTAACGCTCATTTCTACCCCGCCGAATATGAATTGGGCAACGCGCCACCAAGGCGTCGACTCGACCGGGGACTTTTTGAAAAGGCACTGGCGGGCTATCGCAACCATTTCTGCACTTCGGGCCGCTCTGCAGGGCCTGCCGTCATTGTCATTGTCGATTTTGCGAAACATAGCAGCCAGCCGCGCTTGTACCGTGTCGATTTGCGCGACGGGTTCGGGCTGGAATCCCCGATTTTGGTAGCACATGGTATCGGTTCCGACCCCGATGATGACGGCTTTGCGAATTTTTTCAGCAATGTGCAGGAAAGTCTGACCTCGTCGCTCGGCGCGGCTTTGGGCGGGGAGCGATATGTTGGCATAAACGGCGTCTCGCTTCGTCTGGACGGCTTGGAACCGAGCAACAGCCAGATGCGCGTGCGCGATATTGTGGTGCACAGCTATGCGCCCGAACGGCGACGCTATTTCAACGCGGGTCTGATCGCGACGCGCGGACGACCGGGGTCGAGTGAAGGGTGCTTTGTGGTCGAACCTTCGAAACGCGACTGGATATTGGATACACTCGAAAATGGCGGCTATCTCTATTCGGGCTATAGCGGGAAATTGCCGCAACCCGCCAACAGCTCTGCATCGAAAATCGTTTTTGCGCCCGGAACAGGGATCAGCGTTCCGACTGTGTCGCTCCACCCTTCGGGAACGCGCGACGGAACGCCCGGTATCCTGCCCACAGACCCCATATCGCCAGCACCATCAGTGTCAGGGCAATAAGCATCGCGGCAACGGGGTTTGCAAAGGCGAGGATAAGTAAGCCGCCCGTCGTTACATCTTCGATGCTCGAGACGATAACATTGCTGAACGGTTCAGGGCTGGTGTTGACGGCGGCGCGTGCGCTGGCCTTGGTGGCATGGCTAGCAAAAGCCGCGCCCCCGCCGAGCAGGAAGGCAACCACTTGCCATGTCGGGTCCGAACTGTCGATGATCGCAAGTGCCAGCATCGCGCCGCCGACAGGGCGAACCAGCGTGTGCAAGCCATCCCAGATGGAATCGAGCCAGGCGATCTTGTCAGCGAAAAATTCGGCAATGGCGCCGACGGCGCTGATCCCCAACACCCACGGATTTGCAAGGACATTGAGCATCTGGAGATTTTCGGGCAGGGGCACGATATCGAAATGCATCGCAAGTCCGGTCGCGAAAATGGTGAGGTAAAAGCGCCATCCCGAAAGCAGGCTTAAACTCGCCGCGAGTCCCAGCAATTCGATGATGCCCATATGTGCCTCCGGCCCTTGCGTATCAAAAAGGTGCCACGTCTTGAAGGCAGGTGCAACCGCACTGTCAGCTTTTTAATACACCCCGTCACCCTGAACTTGGTTCAGGGTCTATCTTGCAGCAACGACTGAAGGGACAAAAGGGTGGGGAGCAGGGATGTGGAGGCCCGCATCTCTGCTCCCCATAAGGTGCCCGAGCCTTCAAGGGTCGCATGGCTCGGGCGGGGGAGGGGATTGCCGCGCGCCCTGAGTGCGGACGGGCGCGCGACAAACTTGGTATTGCGTATCTCCGGGGGAGAGAGTTACTTAGTTACCGCCGCGCTTCAAAGCTTTGCCGGGGCGCAGTGGGAGTGCCTTTTTCGGACGGAAATCCTGGGCGCGGGTGACACTGACGTCGCGTTGGATCTGTCCATCAACTTTGCTCACATTGCCGGTCCGGTTGTAGACCTGTTCGCCGTCGCGCAGAACAGTGCGGCTGTTTTCGCGGCCGGTTTCAGTCTTGCGGCCATAAGCGTCATATTCATAGTTCCGACCTTGCTTATCGGTTGCCGAACCACTGGTTGTGAAACCGTCTTCGGTGCGGACCCGGTCATATTCGTAAGAGCGGGTCTTGCCATTGAAGCCGGTTTGCGAACCGCTACCGCTGACGCCGTCTTCGGTCTTTGTGCGTTCGCGATTGTGGGTTGCCGTAGCACCGTCGCTGGCACGTGTGGCGATTGCATCGACGGTCAGATTGCCATTGTCGCGTGTCACTGTTTTGGTGACGGTGCCTTTGGGCTTTTCGACAGTGACCGTATTGCTGGTCTGGGCATTGGCCGATGCTGCAAAAGCAAGGGCGGCGAGAGGAAGTGCAATAAGATATTTCATGGTCATTCTCCAGTTTTCAAGGGAGGGAGAATTTCCCCGCTCCTGAAACTGAAACGCATGAGATCTGGAAACCCTTCGAAATTTTTTTGGGGTGGTTTGTAGCGGATAAACAAGTGCCTGTACTTCCCTCTCTCCTTTAGGGGAGAGGCGCGAGACTTGGCGGCTTGCCGCCTAGTCGCAGCGGAGAGGGGCTGGACGGTGAGGTTCGTGCGCAAACTCCCGCTCTCCACTTCGTCTATAGGCTAACGCCATAAGACTACGTACCTCTCCCCTGAGCCGAAGGCGGCCAGAGGCCAACGAGAGAGGGAGTGATTGGTCCATCACTAATCCAGTCCGTCGCCCTCACTGCGCACGCCGTTGCTGGCGCAGCTGACGGCGTTCGCGCAGCGTGTTGCGTAGAGCGGCGCGCTGTTCGGGGCTCGCGGTGCGCAATCGTTCGCGCAAGGCTTCGGCCTGTTCCTCGGTCAACTTGCCTGATGCCAGGGCGGGTGCCGCCTCGGTTTGTGCAACGGCTGGCTCCTCGGGTGTAGCGGATGGCGTGGTCACCGACAGCGGTTCTGCCGTCTCCAAATTCGACGCAGTTGCGATGCCGCCCCGCCGTTCCAAACGCTGTCCGCGACGCTCAGCAACCGCCTTGCGCACCGCGGCTTTAGTCGCCGGGTCCGCATTACGCGCGAGATCGCGCACAGCGGTTCGGGCTTCCTGCCGGGACACTTCACCTGTGCGGACCAATTGCCGCACTTCACGTCCGGCCACGACCAGTTTCTGTTTCGGCGTCAGCCCTGCATAACGGGGATCATCGCGCATTTCTGTAAGTCGAGCCACGACAGCAGCGCTGCCTTGTGAGGTCTCGACAGCCGGCGTAACGACGGTTTCGGGTTCAATCGTCTTCTGGGCAATGATCGCAGGCTTGATCGGTGCCTTTGGTGCGGGGGCGTCGACAATGTCTGCCTTTACCAGCGCTTCGCTGATGACGGGAAGATAGACTGGATTACCAAAAACCCCGGCGGCTGCCGCGGTTGCCGTGGCAAGCGAGAACAGCGCAACCGAACCGACAATGCGGCTAGTCCGGCGCCACGGGCTTATTGTCCGGCGCCGGGTCGGCAGTTCAGCCATTGTAGCGACGGTCTGTCCGGTATCACCTGCTGCAATGCGGGCCATCAGACGGTCGGAAAATCCGGCGGGGGCGGGCGGAACGGCATAGCTGTCCAGCGCCTTTTTCATTTCGGGCGAGAAGTCCGGTTCGGTCATAATCTGGCCCTCCCTTGTTCCAGCACGCCCTTGCGTTCGACACAGCCTTTCAAGCTGGATCGCGCCCGGAACAGCAGCGATTCAAAAGCTTTCAATTGCATGTCCAACGTCTCCGCAGCGCCATGATTGGGCTGCTCTTCATAATAGGTCAGGATCACGGCTGCGCGCTGCCGGTCGGGCAGCGTTTCAATACAGTCCTTTACCGCCTGTCCCGTTTCGACCGCCTCCATCTGGAGGTCGGCCAACGGGGTTTCATCTGCACGCTCGGGCACCTCTTCGTCGCTGGCAAAGCGCTTGCGCCGGAGTCGGTCGAGGCATTGGTTGACCGTGACTTTTTTGAGCCAAGGAGCAATCCCGGGCCCACCTGCATTCCAACGATCCGCATGATTCCAGAGTTTTAGAAGCGACTCTTGTGCAACATCCTCTGCTTCGCTCGCATCGCCCAGCATTCTATAGGCAACGCGCCAGACCATATTGGCGTGGCGATCACTGGCAAGCCGCATGGCATTATGGTCCCGTGCCGCGATACGCGCTACCAGTTCGTCGTCATTTTCCTGCGTCACTTTGATCGCTTGCTGCATCATTTCGCCACTCATCATAATGCTGTTCATATGCTTTACGTATATAAAGCAAAAACCCTTCGAAAAAATTTCGAAGGTTTTTCTTTTGTCGTCCGTTGAATGCGAACCAGCCCTTGACCGGGCTATTCAACAGGAGGCAGTTTATGAAAATCTGGATGATCGGCTTATGTGCCGCAAGTAGTCTTTTGCCGCTGGCGCAGGCCCATGCGGAGGACGCCAACGACTGGCGCGCGTCGGTGAATGCGGGGGCGACCCTTTATGAACAGGATGAGGACCCGCAGTTTGCGAGCCTTTCTCTTGCCCGCGAGTTTGAGCAGGGCTTTATCCAGCTGTCTGTTTCCTCTGTTCGTGGCGGGGTGACGCAAGGCGTTTTGAATGCGGTGCCCGTGAATAGCGAGACCGTCTCCGTTTCGGGAGGCCGTAGCTTTGGCGACTTCAGCGTCGATGGCTATGTTTCATTGGGCCAGCGCCGCTTCGATACCGAAGTTTTTGAACGCCTTGGCCGCCGCGTGACAATCAATAGTGACGGATCGAGCTTCGGCATCGGTGGCGGACTTTCCTATGACCTGATGCTCAGCGATACTGTGATCGCGTCGCCGTTTCTAGCGGTTGATTATGACCGGATCGACATTGGCCGCGCTGTGACGCTGCCGGGTGGCGACATTACCACCATCAAGTCGCGCGAAGATGGATTCACCGGATCGGCCGGTATTTCCCTGCAGACTTTGTTCGGACCAGATGCGCGGCACAGCTTTTGTGTGAACGCCGCCTTTGTCGCGACATCGAACAGCAGTGCCACGCGCTCGGGAACCGGCAGCGGGACCATCAGCCGCATCGTCGCTGCCCGTAATGTCCCCGGACAAAGTGATGAATGGTCGGAAGTCGGCGCGAGTGCCTCGTTCGCACTTTCGCAGGATATCGACCTGAATCTGAATGCCAACCGCACATTGGGATTCGCAGGTCCGGAGGCAACCAGTTTAATCGCCGGGTTAAGTTTCCGCTTCTAACTGTCACGAAAGCATGCTTTTGTGAAAGCATGAACGCCGAAACAAACGCAGAGCCCATCGCCACACCCGCTGCTACGATGGTTATTTTCCGTCAGAATCCGTCGGGGGGTGCGCCGCTGATCCTGATGGTGGAGCGGATCAAGGCGATGGCCTTTGCGGGCGGTGCGGCGGTGTTTCCCGGTGGCAAGGTCGATGCGGCGGATTTTGACTTTGCCGAAATGCTAGGTGGGCCGCTGCCGCTCGATGAGGCTGCGGCCCGGCTTGCGGCCATCCGCGAAACCATCGAAGAGGCGGGGCTGGCGCTTGGCTTGGTTGGAGTATCAGACCCTGCCGATTGCGATGCTGCCCGCGCGGCATTGCACGACGGCGAGAGCCTTCAGGCCATATGTGTCCGTCATGGCTGGGCTCCGGATTTTGACCAGCTTGTCCCCTGGTCACGTTGGCGCCCGCCCGCATTTGAACGTGCGAGCCGTGTTTTCGATACACGTTTCTATCTGGTCGATGCTGGCAATACGACGCCGCTGGCGACGGTAGATCACACGGAAAACCGTGCGCTATTCTGGGCGAGTGCAGCCGAAGTTCTGGAAAAGGCGGACCGGGGAGAGATCATGGTTATCTTTCCGACACGGCGCAATCTGGAGCGGCTTGCGATTTTCGGCAGCTTTGATGCCGCCGCGGCGCACGCAGCCGAGCATCCGGTGTCCACGGTATTGACCTATATCGACAAGCGTGAAGACGGAAACTGGCTCTGTATCCCTGATGGTCACGGTTATCCGGTACTACAGGAACCTATCGCATCGGCATTACGTGGATGATGGCGATTCTTCAGCAGCTGCAGGGGTTGATCGGGATCGCTGCAATATTGCTGATGGCATGGGGCCTATCGGAGGATCGCAAGGCTTTTGCCGGATGGCGCTGGGTTGGCGGGGCGTTGTTGCTTCAAATCGTCATTGCCCTTCTGATCGTGCGTGTACCCTTTGTATGGGACGTCGTCATGCTTGCAAACTATGCGGTACTGGCAATCGAAAAGGCGACTTTGGTCGGGTCGAGCTATATGTTCGGCTATGCCGGCGGGGGTGAATTGCCATTTGCGTTAAAGGACGGCGCAGCGCCTCCGCTTATCATTGCGTTCCAGATACTGCCGCTGGTGATTGTGTTTTCGGCGCTGGCGGCGTTGATGTGGCACTGGAAGATCTTGTCGTTCATCGTGCGCGGGCTAAGCTGGGCGTTGCAAAAGACGATGGGGGTTAGCGGCGTTGTTGGACTCAGCGCTGGCGCCAATATCTTTCTCGGCGTTGTCGAGGCACCTTTGGTGGTGCGCGCTTATTTCGAGAAAATGAGCCGAAGCGAATTGTTCATGGTAATGGTGCTGGCAATGTCGACCATCTCGGGTGCGATCCTCATCCTTTACGCGCAGACGCTGGCGAAAACCGTTCCCGATGCCGTCGGGCATATGATTTCGGCATCACTTATCGTGCTACCTGCCTCGATCCTTATTGCGCGACTGATGGTGCCGGGCGATGGCGACACCCAGATGGAGCCGGATGATACCAGCCTGAAATACGATAGCAGTATTGATGCCGTTATCACTGGCACCATGGACGGGGTACAATTGTTCCTTGCCGTTATCGGTATCATTATCGTCGTTTTTGCCCTCGTCGCACTGGTTGACCAGATACTGGCGGTGTTGCCGCTCATCGACGGCAGCCCGCTGACACTAAGGCGCTTTTTCGGCTGGATATTCGCGCCACTGATGTGGGCCATCGGCATACCGTGGGACGACGCCGGCACGGCAGGCGGGCTTATGGGGACGAAAGCTATTTTGAACGAATATGTCGCTTATCTGGACATGGCGGCACTGTCCGAGGGAGAACTCGGAGCTCGAAGCAAGCTGATCGTCACATACGCCTTATGCGGCTTCGCTAATCTGGCGAGCGTGGGCTTGTTGGTATCGACCATCGGCACGCTCTGTCCCGCACGCCGCGCGGAAGCGGCGTCGCTGGGTATGAAAAGCTGGGTCGCGGGTAACCTCGCCTCCGCCATGACGGGGGCGATGATCGGGTTAATGACGGCGGTTTAGTCTTCGGGCGCAATGGTTACGATCAGGCCGTCGAGAGCGTCGCTGACCGGAATCTGGCACGAAAGGCGCGATGTTTCGTTGCGGTGGTCGGTGCTGTCGAGCAGGTCGTTTTCGTCCTCACCCATTTTTGGCAGCTTGTCGGCGAAGGCAGGATCGATATGTACATGGCAGGTCGCGCACGAGCAGCAACCGCCGCACAAAGCGAGCAATTCATCAAAGCCATTGTCGCGGATGACTTCCATCAGCGACAGACCGTTTTCCGCCTCTACTTCGCGGCCTTCGCCATTGCGTGAGATTACGGTGACTTTGGTCATGAAAATGCTCCCTGAAGCTTGTTACGCGCCGCCTGATAAGTGGACGGCGCGCTAAAGTGAAGCCCTAATTTATGGGGATAAGTAGGGTGCCCCCCTTGGCCAGCGGGGTTGTGGCGCTTATGTCCCCCTCCAACAGAATCAGAAAGCGCATCCATGACCGAAAATCGTCACGCCCCAGTCATCATCATCGGCTCCGGCCCTGCAGGCTATACCGCCGCTGTTTACGCTGCGCGCGCCAATCTGACGCCGATGATTGTAACTGGCGTGGAAATCGGCGGACAATTGATGACGACAACCGAAGTCGACAACTGGCCGGGGGATGATGCGGGTGTCATGGGCCCCGAACTGATGGAACGGATGCGGAAACATGCCGAGCGTTTCGGGACACGGATAGAAAACGACCATATCGAAAAAGTTGATTTTTCAAAGCGGCCATTCACGTTGACCGGCGGGGCCGGCGATTACACGGCCGACGCGGTTATCATCGCAACAGGCGCGAGTGCGCAATATCTCGGGCTTCCGAGCGAGACTGCCTTCATGGGCAAGGGCGTGTCGGCCTGCGCCACTTGCGATGGCTTTTTCTATCGCAACAAGCCGGTGGCCGTGATCGGCGGTGGAAATACTGCCGTTGAAGAAGCGCTCTACCTCGCCAACATCGCCAGCCATGTGACACTCGTCCACCGGCGCGACAAATTGAAGGCCGAAAAAATTCTGCAAGACCGTCTCTTCGCGCGTGAGGCGGAGGGTAAATTGTCGATCAAATGGAACCATACACTCGATGAAGTGCTTGGCGATCCGACGGGCGTCACGGGAATGCGAATCGCCGCCACCGATGGCAGCGGTACCGAAGATATCGAACTGCACGGCGTGTTCATCGCCATTGGCCACAAACCCAACACCGGCATATTCGAAGGGCATCTCGATATGGCGGGCGGCTATATCAAGGTCCGCGGCGGTGCCGAGGGCCAAGCAACCGAAACCAGCGTGCCCGGCGTATTTGCTTGTGGCGATGTGATGGACCACATCTATCGTCAGGCGGTGACAAGCGCCGGAACCGGCTGCATGGCAGCACTCGATGCGGAACGGTTCATCGACGCGCAATAGCGACCATCCCTAACGAAAAGGGACCTATTTCATTTAACTATTTCTTGCGCTGCGCCAACAGCCGCAACCGCAGTGCGTTCAGTTTGATAAAGCCCGCTGCATCCTTTTGATCATAGGCACCGGCATCGTCTTCGAACGTTACAACTTTTTCGCTGTACAGGCTGTCGGGAGATTTCCTTCCAACTACGCTTGCCAAGCCCTTGTAAAGCTTGAGCCTTACCGTTCCGGAAACCTGAATCTGGCTGTGGTCTATCGCGGCCTGCAGCATCTCGCGCTCGGGTGAAAACCAGAAACCGTTATAAATCAGCTCGGCGTATTTGGGCATAAGTTCATCTTTTAGATGCGCCGCGCCGCGATCCAGTGTGATGCTTTCAATCCCGCGATGCGCGCGGGCGTAGATTTCGCCGCCTGGCGTTTCGTACATGCCGCGTGATTTCATGCCGACGAAGCGGTTTTCGACCAGATCAAGCCGGCCGATACCGTGCTTTCGGCCCAGATCGTTTAATGCCGCCAATAAAGTGGCTGGCGACATCGCTTCCCCATTCAAGGCAATACCGTCACCTTTTTCAAAATCGACGGTGATATATTCCGGCGTATCGGGCGCATCCTCGGGGTTGACCGTGCGCGAATAGACATAGTCAGGGGTTTCATCCCACGGGTCCTCAAGGACCTTGCCCTCGCTAGAGGTGTGCAACAAATTTGCGTCGGTGGAGAAAGGGCTTTCCCCCCGTTTATCCTTGGGTACCGGTATCTGATGTTGTTCGGCCCATTCGATCAGGCGGGTGCGGCTGGTCAGATCCCATTCGCGCCACGGGGCGATGACTTTAATGTCGGGGTTCAGCGCATAGGCGGACAGTTCGAACCGCACCTGGTCATTGCCTTTGCCGGTCGCGCCATGGGCGATCGCATCGGCCCCGGTTTCCGCCGCTATTTCAATTAGGCGCTTTGATATCAAAGGCCGCGCAATTGACGTACCCAACAGATAGTCGCCTTCATAACGGGCATTGGCTCGCATCATCGGAAACACGAAGTCGCGAACAAATTCTTCTTTTAAGTCATCAATATAGATGTGGTGGTCCGGAACACCCATCAGCACCGCCTTGGCCCGCGCCGGTTCCAGTTCCTCGCCTTGCCCAAGGTCGGCGGTAAAGGTTACGACTTCGCAACCATATTCCACCTGCAACCATTTCAAAATAACACTGGTGTCGAGGCCGCCAGAATAGGCAAGTACGACTTTTTTGATATTATCTTTCATCAGTGATTCCATTTGGCAATTGGGTAGCGCCCGCGCGCCTAACAGGGTGGACAGTCACCTGCAAGGCGATAAGCTAAAGGGTCAGGAGGCAAGATATATGGTAAAGTCTGAAAACAAGACGAAGGTAAGTGAAGTTTCTGTCGACGACTTTATCACGGTCGTGGCCGATGAACAGCAACGTTTGGATGCAATAAAAATCGCTGACATGATGGCGCGGGTTTCGGGTCACCCACCAAAAATGTGGGGACCGAGCATCATCGGCTTTAGCAGTTATCATTACAAATATGACAGCGGCCGCGAAGGCGATATGTGTCGGATCGGATTCTCGCCACGCAAGGGCAAGACGGTGCTTTATCTTGTCGACGGTTTCGACGGACACGGAGCGCTGCTGGAGAAGCTTGGAAAGTTCAAAACTGGAAAATCCTGCCTTTACGTAAAGCGTTTAAGCGATGTTGATGAAAAAGTTCTGGAAGAAATTTGTGTGCGCTCCCTCGCTTGGATGGCGCAAAAATATCCTGATTAGGCCGTAACCTTCGCGTGGATATTGGCGAACCATGATGAGCGGACGGGGTTTGACCTCCCTTTTTCCCCGCCCGCACCAATTTCAGGACGCATATCATGAACACTTATTTTTCCGCCACACTGATAGCCATGTTCGCAGCACTTTCGGCATGCCAGCAATCCCCCGAAATCATCGCTGAAGCCGATGCCAAGGCGCCGGTAGCGTCAGCGAGCGTAAAAAGTCCCGTCGTTATAGAGCTGTATCAAAGCCAAGGCTGTTCATCCTGCCCGCCCGCCAATGTTGCGGTCAACGCCGCTGCCGACCAACCCGGCGTAATTGCGTTGAGCTTTGCAGTGACATATTGGGATCGGCTGGGCTGGAAAGATATTTTCGGAGATAAAGCTTACACCCAGCGGCAATATGATTACGCCCATGCACTCGGCAACCCCAATGTTTATACACCGCAAATTGTTATCAACGGCAAGACCGCTATTACCGGCATTAAAAGCGGTGAATTGGCCAAAAGCATAGCTTCGGCCAAAGGTCTGTCGGGTGGGCCTTCAATCGATATTACTGGCGACAAGGTTATGATTGGAAAAGGGAACGGCGCGGCCAACATATGGATGGTCCGTTATGATCCGCGGACCCAGAATGTAGCCATCCGTTCAGGTGAAAACACAGGCCGCAATTTGCCTCATAAAAATATCGTGCGGTCATTGACGAAGCTTGGCGAATGGAAAGGTGCTGTTCAGGGTTATACCTTGTCTAGTGCACCCAATAAGGGCCTGAAAACCGCGATATTGGTACAACGACCGGGCGCAGGACCAATTATTGCCGCGAAAGTGATATAGATACTGACCCCAAGCCATGTTATTTTATTCTGCAGGCTGATTTTCTATATTTGATAGATTTTTGCCACGGCCTGACTGTCTGATCTTGAACTGCCGACGGCTGGCCACGTAGCGTGCGACAACCACAGCCAGAACCAACACCATAATCGCACATAGTGCGTAAGCAATGATAACTCTGTTTTCCATTTGCAAATTTGGCTCCAGACCTCGTTGCATCAATCGCGATTTACGATTTGCGCGGTGATAATCGATACGAGCGGAGTTTCAACAAAATTTAGCGAGAAAAATGCGTCAAATTACCATGCGATTAGGCATTCGGTGCCATTGGCAAATTCAATCAAATTGCCGGATTCCAGCAATAAACAGTCGCCGATGCCGGCGCTATCACCTTTGCAACCCACTTCACCTTTTAAGGGAACTATCCATAAGCGCTGGCCGGGTGGAATATCTGAAACATGTTTAATATCAGTTACATGACGCATCTGGAAAAAGGGGCTGTCGGAAATGCACAAGCCGCTTTCAACATTACCCGATCTTTGGTCGGTATATGGCGCGGCAAGTGAAACCTCTACCCCGTCATCAAGGTGCAACGGGCGCGGACGGCCATAATCATAGAGTCGATAGGTGATGTCGGCATTTTGCTGGATCTCGACCAGCGTTATTCCTGCGCCAATTGCATGCACGGTTCCCGCCGGAATATAGAAATAGTCGCCGGGCTTTACCGGTTTCCAGTCCATCAACATTTCGATTTCGCCAGACACAGATGCTGCGCGCAGTTCATCGCTGTTTAGCGGCCGGGTCGTTCCCATGCCGAGCACCGCATCCGGTTCGGCATCAACAATGAACCAGCATTCCTCTTTACCGGAAATCATTCCGCGCTGCTGCGCCTGTGTGTCATCGGGGTGCACTTGAATAGATAGCTTTTCACTGGTGAATAGCCATTTCACCAATATCGGTAGATGTTCAGACGGTCCACCTTCGTACCAGATTTCGCCAATCTGACGCCCTCCCATATTGCCGAATTCTGCGGGGATGTCAGTTCTACCCCAGGGTTTGTCCACCAAATGCTTGTTCAATTTCATAGGAAACCGCATAACAGGTAAATTATGCTTTTGCACCGCACAAACTCGCGCTAGTGCGGCACAAATAATAAAATCTCCCCGGGCGCCGACATTGATATTGGAGCCAGTCATGAAGCAATATGTTACCCGTTCGAATCTGCAAATCGCAGAGGAACTCGCCTTGTTTGTCGAAACACGCGCGCTCGCCGGAACTGGCATCGCCGTAGACCACCTGTGGCAGGGGCTGGCCAATATTCTCCAAAATTTCGTTCCGCAAAATCGTGCGTTGCTGGCGAAGCGTGATCTTATTCAAGCGAAACTTGATGCATGGCACACCGCAAATCCTGGTCCGATTAGCAATATGGCGGAGTATATAAATTTCCTGCGTGAGATTGGGTATCTTGTCGATGAGCCTGCCGCCTTTGGGGTTGGAACGCAAAATGTGGATGCGGAAATTGCCACGATGGCAGGACCGCAACTGGTCGTTCCTTCGCTGAATGACCGTTTCGTATTGAACGCCGCCAATGCCCGATGGGGTAGCCTGTATGATGCGCTTTACGGCACCGATGTTCTGGATGCCCCGGCTGCCAAAGTTGGCGGATATGATTCGGCGCGCGGTGCCGCGGTCATTGCTTACGCCCGCAAATTCCTCAATGAAACGCTACCCGGCTGGGAAGCGGTGTTGACAGGCGGCGGTGCTCCGCATTTTGTTGCCAAGGCCGTTTCGGGCGATGTCAGCCGATATGTGTTCAAGCAAAATGGACTGCATATCGAGATAGTGGTCGATCCGTCGCACCCGATTGGCGCGACCGACGATTTGCATATTGCCGATGTTGTCCTTGAAGCTGCGCTGACGACGATCATCGATCTGGAAGACTCGGTGGCCGCGGTTGATGCCGTGGACAAAGTCGCCGCTTACACCAACTGGCTCGGCTTGATGCGCGGCGATTTGGTTGCGTCGTTTGACAAAGGCGGCAAGACCATGTCCCGCGCACTTGACTCGGACCGTCAGTATGACGGAATGAAATTGCCGGGGCGCAGCTTGATGTTCGTCCGCAATGTCGGACATCTGATGACCAATCCATCCGTCCTTCTTTCTGACGGTAGCGAGGCACCCGAAGGCATATTGGACGCGCTGTTCACTTCGCTTTGTGCTCTGCACGACCTGAAAGGTCTAGGTACCCTCAGCAACAGCCGCACGGGCAGTATCTACATTGTGAAACCCAAAATGCATGGCCCTGAAGAGGCTGCATTTACCAACGCGCTGTTTGATGCCGTCGAAGATATGCTTGGCCTTCCGCGCCACACGATAAAGGTGGGCGTGATGGATGAAGAACGCCGCACGAGCGCCAATCTCGCCGCCTGTATCCATGCCGTCAAGGACCGCATCGTGTTCATCAACACCGGCTTCCTCGACCGCACTGGCGACGAAATGCACACTGCGATGCATGCAGGTCCCATGATCCGCAAGGCCGAGATGAAGGCTTCAAGCTGGATACAGGCCTACGAAGCGCGCAATGTTCAGATCGGGCTGGCGTGCGGGCTTTCCGGGAAGGCTCAGATCGGCAAAGGAATGTGGGCCGCGCCTGATATGATGAAGGATATGATGGCGCAGAAAATCGGCCATCCCAAATCTGGTGCAAACACCGCATGGGTCCCGTCTCCGACAGCAGCAACGCTGCATGCCATTCACTATCATCAATTTGACGTGTTCGCACGGCAGGCGGAACTGGCGAAGGAGCCGACGCCCGGCCTTGACCCATTGCTGACTATTCCGGTCGCTCCCGTCGGCCACAACTGGTCCGACGAAGAGGTAACGCAAGAACTGGAAAACAACGCGCAGGGTATATTGGGCTATGTGGTCCGCTGGATCGATCAGGGCGTCGGATGCTCCAAGGTCCCAGATATTCACGACATCGGCCTGATGGAAGATCGCGCCACATTGCGGATCAGCTCACAACATATTGCCAACTGGTTGCTTCACGGCATTGCAACCGAAGCACAGGTCGATGCAGCACTCGCCAAAATGGCTGCCAAAGTCGACGCGCAAAATGCGAGCGACCCGCTTTATGAAAGGCTCACCCCCGAAAGCATCGCGTTCAAGGCCGCTCGCGCGCTTATTTTTGAAGGTGTGAAGCAACCCAACGGTTACACCGAACCGTTGCTGCACAAATTCCGGCAGGAGAAAAAGGCAGCAGCTTAACGCGCTACTGTTTTTTGCTGCTGTGCGGCTTTCCAGTCCATCGCTCGGCGCACACGTCGTTCGACAGATGGATGCGAATAGAAAGCGATTTCCTCGAAAGCCGAGGGCCGCGGATAGCGATATTCGGCGGTCTTGACCAATGCGCCGGCCAGCGCATCTGGCAAATTAACGGTGCGCAGCGAATAGGCATCTGCTTCGCTTTCCCCTACGCGCGTGACGCTGTTTAGCACGGGTTGAGCCAGAACCCCCAGCACCGAAACGATCAGCAGGAGAATGGGCAGACCCTCCGGATCAGCTATCGTGGCCTTGCTGCCAAAAAGCGCCGCCACACGACCAAATAAGCGGTCGGCAAGGAAAAACCCAAGCATCGCGATCACAGCGAACAGGAATACGATGCGCCAGACATGACCGAGCACATAATGGCCAATTTCATGGCCGGTAACGGCTTTTACTTCATCAAGAGATGCCTGTTTCAGCGCGACATCGGAGATCGCAATGCGCGCCGACCCGAATACACCCGAAACATTGGCGGTAAAATTATTTGACTGACGTGAGCCATCGAACATCAACACCCTGTCATGCGGTATGGCGGCCTCGTCCGCCATTTTGAGAAGTGCCGTCCGCACCGGGCCTTCAGGCACCGGCTTATAGTCATTGAATATTGGCTCTATCAGAACAGGTGAAAGCAAAATCGTCGCCGCAGCGGCAAATGCCGTCAGGCCGCCCGACCAGAGCCACCAGCTTTTTCCGGCCCTGCGAATAAGTGCATAAACGCCCAGAAAAAACAGACCGCCCAAAATACTGGACAGCAATATACCGATCACATCCTGCGTCAGAAAATCGGAAAGCGGCTGGCTGGTGCGTCCATACGACCTTTCAAAGCCCCACTCTTCGTAAATGCCCCAGGGAAGGCTGAGCACTGCAGAAATCAGGAAAAAAGCGACGCATATGAGCCATGTTCGCAGGGCCCATCCGCGATTTGCCAGTCTGGCAGAAAGGCGATCAAGCAATCCCGTCCGCACGATGATCCATGTCACCAAAGCGGTTACAAGCAGACCGCCAAGCAACAGCCAATGTGTCGCGGCGGTATAGCTCGCGGCCTTCTGCAATGCTTCGCTGCCCAAACTATCAATATAACGCGCGGTTTCTACCGCCGGATCAAAAACCATATACCTATTTTCCTCTGCTTCGCTGTGTTAGCTATATCATACAGTAGCAAGACGCAAGGCGCATCAGGCACCGATGGAAACGCACCGCTTGCGTCACTCATCAACGCGTGGTTTATTTACCGATATGTGGAGGCTGATCCTGATCTACGGCGCTGCGCTGGCTGCGTTGGCTTTCCTGCTGGAATGGCTGGATTTCAAGCATGACGTAAAGCATTGGTCGACCGAATTTTACATCACCGCCGTCGCGATTATATTTGTTGCGCTAGGAATCTGGATTGGCAACCGCCTCACTGCAAAGCCACGCCAGGCTTTTGTGCGGAACGACGCTGCAATAATGTCACTCGGGATCAGTATGCGAGAAATCGAAGTACTGGAAATGCTGTCTGCGGGCCATGCCAACAAGGTCATTGCCCGGAAACTCGCCATATCGCCCAATACCGTCAAAACGCATGTCGCGAGGCTTTTTGAAAAGCTGGAAGTCGCAAGTCGCATACAAGCGATCAGCCGGGCACGCGAACTTGATATATTGCCCTAGGAGCCGGGCCGTATAAATTGGCGATAGCCGCCAAATCACCCATTTGGGCGATATCTTTGCCCGATTGTCCTGGCTTAGCTTATCCGCCATTCACAATGTTGAGGGAGAATGGAAATGGGCAGGATAATCTTGGTTTACGGCGTCATCGCGGGCGTCACCGTTGCGGCATTAATGCGCGTCGCCATGACCTTGTTTCCCGAGGGTGGCACCGGCGGTATGGTCGCAGGGTTTTCCTCGATGATCATCGCACTGAGCTTCGTGTTCATCGGCGTAAAGCGGTATCGTGACATTGAGCTTGGCGGTGTCATACGCTTCTGGAAAGCACTTGGGGTCGGCTTCGGTATCGCTGCCATTGCATCCTGTTTGTATGTCGCGGCATGGGAAGCGTATCTGTACTCCACCAATTATACCTTCATGGACGAATATACCCGCATCGCCCTTGAACAGGCCCAGAAAAGCGGCAAATCGGCGTCCGAAGTGGCGGCGCTGGGCAAGGAGATGGAGGGGTTCAAGGCATTGTACGCCAACCCCCTGAGCCGTTTTGCCGTCACGTTCATGGAAATTTCGCCGGTTGCAATAGTGATGCCGATCATCTCCGCTGCGTTACTTTGCAAAAGCAGTTTCATGCCAGCCAAGGCTGCAGGAGCTTGAACATATACCCTCCCTGATGCACTAGGGCGCATAAGGGAGATTTTCTATGCGCGAGTTGACGCTCCGGTCGGTAATATTGGGTGGCCTGATTACGCTGCTTTTCACAGCAGCCAATGTGTATCTAGGGCTGAAAGCGGGGCTGACTTTCGCGACGTCAATTCCGGCGGCGGTTATTTCTATGGCCATTTTGCGGATGCTACCGGGCGGGACCATCCTGGAAAACAACATCGTGCAAACCATCGCCAGTGCGGCGGGGACGCTCTCGGCGATCATCTTTGTGCTGCCGGGGCTTGTGATATTGGGATATTGGCAGGGATTTCCTTTTCTGACCACGGCCGCAGTGTGCGCCACTGGCGGC
Source organism: Sphingorhabdus sp. (assembly GCF_041737645.1). GTDB lineage: Bacteria > Pseudomonadota > Alphaproteobacteria > Sphingomonadales > Sphingomonadaceae > Sphingorhabdus_B. Next base: position 72,932 of record NZ_JBGSRI010000035.1, on the reverse strand, counting down.
ATTTTAGGGGTCATGTTTTCGGTGCCATTACGACGGGCATTGGTGACCGGATCAGACCTACCTTATCCGGAAGGAAAGGCCGCTGCCGAAGTGTTGATTGTCGGATCTGCAGAAGGGTCGGGTTCGAAAGAGAACCAGCGCGGATTGACCACCATCGTTGTCAGTGCGCTGCTTTCCGCAGGGCTTTCACTGTTGATCGCCATGAAATTGGTGGCGGCTGAAATCGCGCATTTTTTCAAAATTGGCGCCGGCGCTACCGGTGCTTCGACATCGCTTAGCCTCGCCCTTGTCGGCGTCGGGCATCTTGTCGGCCTTTCGGTCGGGCTGGCGATGCTGTTGGGAATGGCCATTAGCTGGATCGGACTAGTTCCCTATTTCAGTCAGGGCGTGACCGGCGCGGATGCCGCTGAAATCGCGGGTACCGTTTTCAGGGAAAAAGCCCGCTTCATTGGTGCGGGCACGATCGGCGTGGCTGCGATATGGACGTTGCTCAAGATAATCGGCCCAATCATACAGGGTCTTAAAGGCGCAATGGCGGCCTCCGCAGCACGGTCGGCAGGCGATGCATTACCGCTGACCGAAAGGGATATTCCCATAAAGCTGGTCGGCGCCATCATCGCCGCAACCCTTGTTCCGATTGCATTTCTGCTTTGGCAATTTCTGGAAAGCACGCCGATTGCCGGAATGGCAGGGCCGATTATCGGATTGACCATATTTTATATATTATTGGCCGGTGTCGTTATCGCATCGGTATGTGGCTATATGGCCGGCCTGATTGGCGCATCGAATAGCCCGATTTCAGGCGTCGGCATATTGGCTGTAGTCGGGGCATCCTTGATGCTGCTTGGCTTTTTTGGGCGGGGCGAGACCGCAGAAGAAACCAGCGCGATGATCGCCTATGCCCTGTTTGCAACAGCCATTATCTTTGGCATTGCCACGATTTCGAACGATAATCTGCAGGATCTGAAAACCGGTCAGATTGTGGGCGCAACGCCATGGCGGCAACAGATCGCGCTGGTCATCGGTGTCCTTTTTGGCAGCCTCGCAATTCCGCCTGTTCTCGACTTGCTCAACAACGCGTTCGGTTTTGCCGGAACCGCGGGTGCTGGCGAAACAGCGTTGGCGGCACCGCAAGCGTTGCTCATTTCAGCATTGGCCAAGGGTGTATTGGGCGGCGACCTGGATTGGCCGCTTCTTGGCCTAGGCGCTTTAATCGGGGTCGCTGTCGTTATTGTCGATGAATTGTTAGGCAAAGCGGGCAAACGTCGCTTGCCGCCGCTTGGCGTGGGAATGGGCGTTTATCTTCCCATGGCGCTTACGTTCCTGATCATTGTGGGCACCGTGCTAGGGCATTATTACGACAAATGGGCCGATACCCGTAAAGACACGGAAGCCGCGAAACGCATGGGCATTCTGGCGGCAACCGGCCTTATAGTGGGGGAAAGCCTGTTCGGGGTTGCATTTGCAGGAATCGTAGCGGGCAGCGGCAGCGACGCACCCTTGGCTGTCGTCGGGGAAGGCTTTGAACCGTTCGCTATGTGGGGCGGTTCAGCCTTGTTTATCTTCATGCTATGGTGGTTGTACCGGCGAACGAAGCGTGAGGCTTCGGCCTAACCGTCACCGCTTTTTTAACCTATTCGCAGTAGGATGCGCGCGTGAAAACACGCGACGCAACTCCTGATCCTAAACCCGTTTCCGCCGTCAGCAATGCCGTCGGTCTATGCGGGCTTGCGGGGTTGGCCTTGGCGGTATGTATCGCCCGAAACTTCGGTGCGATTATGGAAAATCTCGGTTTTGCCGGTTGGCCAGAGCGCGCCGATGGCGGCTATTCGGCTCTGGTTGCGCTGGTCTTTTGCGGTTTACCCATGGTGCTTTGGTCGCTCTTTGTGGACAAGGTACATCGGCGGCCGTCCACGGGGCTGGATTGGTCCTTAAGGCGACCCGTGGCCGATGTTCTCGATGTCAGCATCGTCAAAATTGCGGGACTATGGGCGACCTGGGGTGCCATTGCCGCGATTTATGGTTTGTGCCGCTTCTATTGGGATGGCAATTATCTTTTTTCGATGGAGATGTTTCAGGCATCGGCCATTCCGCTAGTCCTCATCTCTGTGCCTTATGTGGTTTGGCTCGACCGCTATCTGGTTAACCAGCGCGACGGCGCATGGCATCTGGGGGCGTGGATTGCGGGCCGCAATGACTGGGACAAAGATGAAATATTCCACCATTTGCGTGCTTGGGCGGTGAAGGGGTTTTTCCTTGCTTTCATGATCTCCATCGTACCGGGCGGATTTCGCGACATCGTCAATATGGACTTTGCCGTCGTTGCAACAAACCCCGTCTGGCTGGCCAATGCGTTGATTACCGCCATGTTCCTTGTCGATGTGCAGTTTGCGACGGTTGGCTATATGCTGACGATGAAGCCGCTGGATGCCCATATCCGGTCCGCTAATCCCTATCTGGCCGGATGGGTCGCTGCGTTAATGTGCTATCCGCCCTTTATCTTGATGAACAATGGCGGGCCGCTTGACTACCATATTGGCACCGGCGACTGGGCCTTTTGGTTTGAAGGGCAGACATTGCTGTTGTGGATCTGGGGCGGGATTCTGGTGCTACTGACCGGCATATATGCCTGGGCGACCGTGGCATTCGGACTGCGTTTTTCAAACCTTACACACCGCGGAATATTGACCCATGGTCCTTACGCATTTTCCAAACATCCGGCTTATCTGAGCAAGAATGCCTATTGGTGGCTGGCGACAATGCCGTTTCTGGTCACCACCGGAAGCACCGCCGACATGATCCGCAACACTGCCATTCTGGCACTGGTCAGCGGCATCTATGTCTGGCGTGCCAAAACCGAAGAAAAGCACCTGATGGCAGACCCTGACTATGCCGAATATGCCGACTGGATGGACCGCAATGCACTTGTCCCTCGCTTTTTCGGTACATTGCGGGCGCTCGCAGGAAACCGCTTGCGCAAAGGTCGGGATGTGCAGCCTGCAGAATAGGATCTGCAGTATTTTCGGTCACAACCGGGTTGTTCGGCGCTGTCTTTAACTGCACAATTAAATCTGTTACGCTGCCGCCGGAGATAAAGGAGAGTCGGCATGCATGATCTGGTCATTCGCGGTGGAACGGTTGTTGACGGCACGGGCGCGCCACGCTTTCTGGCCGATATCGCAGTTGACGGCGGGGTTATAACCGCCATTGGCCATATCAGCACACAGGGCCGCGAAGAAATTGATGCCAATGGCAAGATTGTCGCACCCGGCTTCGTCGATATCCACACCCATTATGACGGACAGGCCACCTGGGACAGCGAGATGGCACCTTCAAGCTGGCACGGGGTGACAACGGCGGTCATGGGCAATTGCGGCGTCGGCTTTGCGCCAGCGCGCAAGGAAAAGCATGAATGGCTTATTGGATTGATGGAGGGGGTCGAGGATATTCCGGGAACGGCGCTGGCCGAAGGCATGAAATGGGATTGGGAAAGCTTCCCCGACTATCTTGACGCGTTGGAGCGTCTGCCCCGCACGATAGACATAGGCACGCATGTCCCGCACGGCGCGTTGCGCGCTTATGTTATGGGCGAACGCGGCGCGGATAACGAGGAACCTACCGAGGCCGATATCACCGAAATGGCGCGGTTGGTGGAAGAAGGCGTGCGCGCAGGTGCACTTGGCGTCTCGACCTCGCGAACGATTTTGCACAAGTCCGTCGATGGCGAACTGGTACCCGGGACAACGGCGACGGAAGCCGAACTGGTTGCGCTGGGCCGGGCGATGGCACGGGCAGGGCACGGTGTTTTCGAACTGACTTCCGACCTGTTGCCGGAATGGGATGAATTTGGCTGGATGCGGCGACTGTCCGATGAAACCGGGCAACCCATCGTATTTTCCATGTTGCAGTCGCCGATCAAGCAGATGCACTGGAAAGACCAGATGGCGGCGATGCGGGCGGCCAATGACAATGGCGCAAAGATCGTCGCGGCTATTGGCCTGCGCGGTATCGGCGTCATCATGAACTGGCGCGGCACGGTGCATCCCTTCATGCGAAAGCCAAGCTGGGAAACAATCAAGAACCTGTCATGGGATGAACAAAAGACGAAGTTGTCCGATCCTGCTTTCAAGGCGCAGATCCTGGCCGAGGACAATATCCCGCCACCGTCGCCTGACATGGCACCCTTCTTCATGCTCGTTACAGCCGCATGGGCCATGCAGTTTCCGCTGGTGGATAATTTCAGTTATGAACCGACCCGCGAAGAAAGCGTGTTCGGTTTTGCCAGCGCAGCAGGAATGGAAGCCGCTGAATATGCGTATGACCAGCTGATGCAGGATGACGGCAACGGCATGATTTATCTGCCAATCCTGAACTACATGGACGGCAATCTGGACTTTACGAAAGAACTGCTGGAATCCGAAGATACGCTTGCTTCTCTGTCAGACGGCGGGGCCCATTGCGGAACGATCTGCGATGCTGCGGCACCAACTTTCCTTTTGAGCTATTGGGCGCGCGACCGCAAGGCGGGGACGATACCGCTGGAGCTCGCCGTTAAGCGGCAATGCCATGACACGGCTCGGCTATATGGGTTGAATGACCGTGGCGTTTTGAAACCCGGCTATCTCGCCGATATCAATGTGATCGACTTCGACAATCTGCGGCTGCAAAAACCCTGGCTGGCGTTCGACTTGCCCGCTGGTGGCAAGCGTTTGTTGCAAAAAGCCACAGGCTATGCGGCCACAATCAAGTCAGGCGTTGTGACGTTTAAAGATGGCGTAATGACCGGCGCGTTACCCGGGACGGTGGTACGCGGGCCACAAAATGTCGCGATATCAGAGGCGGCGGAGTGAGATAAATTTCGAATGAATGAGCGGGTTTGAAGTGATCAAACCCGCATTGGCATCAAAACATATAGCGCTGCCGACTTGTCATTCTCACGGATCAGCGTTGGTGCGCTGGCGTCCGCGAGGTGGAGTTCCACGACGTCGCTTTTTATTTCGTTCAAAATATCCATCAGATATCGTGCGTTGAAACCGATTTCGAAACCGTCGCTGCTATATTGGCCGGATACTTCTTCGGCCGCAGTTCCATTTTCGGGCGACGTCACTGACAGGGTGATCTTGTCTTTATCCAATGCCATTTTGACGGCGCGGGTTTTTTCTGTCGCGATTGTTGCGACGCGGTCAACGCCTTGGCTGAATGCTTTGGGATCAATTTTCAGCAGCTTGTCATTGGCGGTCGGTATGACGCGGCTGTAATCCGGGAATGTGCCGTCAATCAGCTTCGAAGTCAGGATGACAGTGTCAAAAGTGAAGCGGATTTTCGAGGCCGACAAGTCGACTTGCACCGAATTGTCGCCGGCCTCGTCAAGCAGTTTACGGACCTCGGCGACGCATTTGCGCGGGACGATAATATCCGGCATTCCTTCTGCACCGGCGGGACGGGGCAAAGTGACGCGGGCGAGGCGGTGGCCGTCGGTCGCCGCTGCTTTCAACACCGGTTCTGCGTCTTCGGTGACGTGCAGGAAAATACCGTTGAGATAGTAACGTGTTTCTTCGGTTGAAATTGCGAACCGCGTTTTGTCGATAATCTGGATCAGCGAACTCGCCGGAATTTCGAACGATGTCGGCAATTCGCCTTCGGCAATCATCGGGAAATCGTCGCGAGGCAGGGTTGCAAGACTGAAGCGTGCGCGACCGGCATTGACGGCCATGCGGCCATCTGCGGCTTGCAGTTGCACCTGGCTGCCGTCCGGCAATTTGCGGGCGATTTCGAACAAGGTGTGCGCTGAAACGGTCGTCGCGCCGGGGGTTTCCACGTCGGCTGCGAATGTTTCGACAATCTGCAAATCAAGGTCCGTCGCCGTCAGCTTAATCTGGCCATTGTCGCTGGCTTCGATGAGGACGTTGGACAAGATGGGGATAGTGTTGCGTCGTTCGACAACCGATTGGACGTGGCTCAGGCTTTTCAGCAGGGTCGCGCGTTCTATCGTGGCTCTCATTTCAAATCCCCTAATCGGGCTTTTTGCCCGTACATCCGCCAAAAATCGTTAGTCTTCCGGCGAATCTTCCTTAACCGCTTTGTCCACAAGGGCAAGTCGATAGCTTTTGCCATGTGCAATAAGCTGTGGAATAAGCGCGATTATGATTTCAACCCAGGGAAAACGACTGTTCATCGCGCGCCACGGTGAAACGGTGTTCAACAAGATCGCACGTATGCAGGGACAAGCGGAATTGCACACGCCGCTGACATGGGACGGCTGCGTGCAAGCGCGCATTATGGGACGGGCGTTGGCCAATTATCTGGGCGACGAACCCAGGCCGCAACTTTGGTCGTCAAGCGCTGGACGTGCCTTGCAGACATTGGCTCTGATTGCCGAAGAAATCGATGCCGATTGGCACCTGACATCGCGCGATGACCGCTTGCTGGAAATCGATGTAGGCACTTGGTCGAGCCGCACTTATGCCGACATCGCCGCCGAAATCGGTCCTATTGTCGATATGGAGCACAAGCTGTTTTCTGTCCGGCCGCAAGGCGGAGAATGGTATGATGATGTCGCGGCGCGTCTGGCAGACTGGATTGGCGAGCAACGTTTCGAACAGGATATGCTTGTCATCTGCCACGGGATGACCGCGCGGGTGTTGCGCGGCCTAATGCTGGGGCATCCGTTGCTCGCCGGCTTTGATGCCCCCATCGCAAGCAGCCTGGCGCAAGGCAGCATGGTGATGATCCGTGACGGGGTCGAAGAACTGGTTGTGAATGGCGAAGGCGCAGGGGAGCGTGCGTGAAAATCGGCCGTTGGCTGCTATGTGCCGCGGTGTTGGCCGCGCCGTTGATAGCCAAAGAGCGGTTGGGCGTTTATCATGGTTGGGTAGCATTTCGTGATGCCGACACGCTGCGCTGCTATGCCATAACTTCACCTGAAGACATGGTGGGCAAGGCGACCCAAAAAGCTTATCTGTCGGTCGGTTTCTGGCCAAAACGGGGTGTGAAGCATCAGGTCTACGCCCGATTATCGCGGGAAAGATCAACAAATAGCGGTATTATATTAAGCGCAGGAGGCCGCAGATTCAGGTTGAAAGCCAATGGTGACAGCGGCTGGGCAACCGATCGCCGGATGGACCTTGCAATCATTGCCGCGATGCGTTCGGCAACGTCTTTGAGTATCGAGAGCATAGGTCGCGATGGCCGCTCAATCGTAGATACTTATTCCGTGCGAGGCGCCCCCAGCGCGGTCGACGCCGCAGCTTTGGGCTGTGTATCGAAATAGCATTCTGGCATTTTGGATGTGAAGCTTCTATAGGCCCGCTTATAATGCAAATCCCCGGCCATATTGATCCTGTTGTAACTCCCCGAGCCATCACCCCGCGAGGCGATGGGCGTATTGATCTGATGGGGTTGAGCCATTTGCAGATCCGGCAATTGTTCGAAGAATCCCAGTTGGATGAAAAAGCAGCCAAGCTGAGGTCAAAGCAGGTGTTCCACTGGATATACCATCGAGGCGTGACATCGTTCGAGGTGATGACGGACATTGCCAAAACGATGCGGCCCTGGCTCACGGACCGCTTTGTCATCGGTCGCCCGGAGGTAGTCGAGGCGCAAGTGTCAACGGACGGAACGCGCAAATGGCTTTTGCGAACCGATGACGCGCAGGATTATGAAATGGTGTTCATTCCCGATGCCGATCGGGGAACCTTGTGTATTTCGAGCCAGATCGGATGCACGCTGAACTGCCGTTTTTGTCACACGGGAACCATGCGTCTGGTCCGCAATCTGACGCCGGGCGAAATTGTCGGGCAGGTTATGTTGGCGCGTGATGCGCTGGGTGAATGGCCCAAGGGGAATATGGCATCGATTGCAGACGACGATGAAGACGATGACGATGTAGGCCATTATTCCGCCGACGGACGGATGCTGACCAATATCGTGCTGATGGGGATGGGCGAACCGCTCTATAATTTCGACAATGTTCGCGACGCGATGAAGATCGTCATGCATGGCGATGGCCTTGGCCTGTCCAGGCGCCGGATTACGCTTTCGACCAGTGGCGTTGTGCCGATGATGGCGCGTGCAGGTGAGGAGATTAACGTCAACCTTGCGGTATCGCTCCACGCGGTGACAAAGGAAATCCGGGACGAGATCGTACCGATCAACCGCAAATACGGCATTGATGAATTGCTTCGTGCCTGTGCCGAGTATCCCGGCGTAAGCAACGCGCGGCGGATTACATTTGAATATGTGATGCTGAAAGACAAGAATGACAGCGATGAAGATGCGCGTGAACTGGTTAACCTTATCCGGCAATATAAACTGCCTGCCAAGGTTAACCTGATCCCGTTCAACCCTTGGCCCGGGGCGATTTACGAATGTTCTGACCCTGAACGCATCAAGCGCTTTTCAAACATTATATTCGAGGCAGGCATCAGTGCGCCCATCCGCACGCCTCGGGGTCGTGACATCATGGCCGCCTGTGGACAGCTGAAATCTTCAAGCGAGAAAAAAAGCCGCGCTGAACTCGACCGGTTAGCTGAGGAAAAGCAGGCGGCTTTGGGTTGATCGGTCATCGCAAATATATTTAACAGATACTCACCATTTCGTTGTAACAACTGTAACAGAACAGTCGAAATAATGGGCAACTAAACTACGGGGAGTTGCTGGATGTCGATTCTGGACCGCATTTTGCGGGGTAAAATAAGATATGGCCGTTTGACGATCATATCCCATGACGGCGAAACCAGTCATTATGGTGAACGTGTCGCGGGCTGGCCGGATGTTACCTTGCGCCTGCAATCATCCTCTGCGGTACGCCGGATTTTATTGAACCCCCGGCTGGGCATGGGCGAATCCTATATGGACGGCGGTGTGAGCGTTGATGATGACGACATCATGGGCTTTGTTGAACTCATCCGGCGCAACAATCCTTGGGAAAATGGCGGCGAGATTGGCGATCCCAAACCGCTGCGGAAATTATTGGGACAAATCTTGAGTCCGTTGACGCAGCTCAATTCGCTGGCCAATTCAAAATCAAATGTGGCGCATCATTATGATGTTTCAAACGATTTTTACCAAATGTGGCTTGATGAAGACATGCAATATAGCTGTGCCTATTGGTCCGAAGCTGATGCTACGCTTGACCAGGCACAAATGGCAAAAAAGGCGCATATCGCTGCAAAATTGGCTTTGGAACCGGGGCAAAAAATACTCGACATTGGCTGCGGTTGGGGCGGAATGGCGCTTTATCTTAACCGCGTGGCCGATGTCGAAGTTTTGGGGATAACCTTAAGCGAGGAACAGCTGAAACTTGCACGCGAACGCGCAGAGGCGGCCGGTGTTTCTGACAAGGTACATTTCGAACTTCTTGATTACCGTGTGCTGGCAAAAAGGGCGCCGGGCTATTTTGACCGGATCGTCTCGGTTGGAATGTTCGAACATGTCGGCGTGCCGCAATTCGACACCTTTTTTCGCGCTTGTGCTAATCTTTTGAAAGATGACGGCGTGATGTTGCTGCATACGATTGGGCGGTTAGGCAAACCCGGCAGCACGGATGCGTTCACCCGCAAATATATCTTTCCGGGCGGCTATATCCCCGCGCTGTCCGAAACCCTTGCCGCGAGCGAAAAAGTGAAGCTGATCCACAGCGATATTGAAAATTTGCGCCTGCATTATGCAATGACGTTGCGCGAATGGTATGCTCGCGTGCGTGCGAACCGCGACGATATCATCACTCAATATGGGGAACGATTTTACCGAATGTGGATATTCTATCTGGCCGGAGCAACCGCTGCGTTCGAATGGGGCGGGATGTGCAATTACCAGATCCAATATATCCGCAATCGCCGCAGCCTGCCGATTACCCGGGATTATATCGGTGAAGCCGAATGCCAATCATCCAAGATCTAAACGAAAATCGCGACGGACTGCATTCCGGTTAAAACCGGCACTCCCTCGCTGTTATATGTCGTCATATACTGGCTGCTTGCGCCGTTGGCGGCATGGTGCGTTTCGCTGGTCAAGTACCACCAGCCATCCTTGGTTGCGGGCGCATCGGTCAGCATGTTAATTTGCCAGTTCATTGAACTCACCATGCCTTTTTCGGTCATCAAGCCCATCGCCGATGGCGGCAAGGCATCGCCGATGCAAATCAACTCGGCAATATGGTCGAGGCCGTCATGCTCGGTAAAACGGTGCCAACTGGCCAGGCGGTTTGTTGCCATTCCCAATTCCAACCGCTTGTCCGGATATTGCATATTGCCTGTGAAAAATTCTGGCGGACCGCTGCGTGCCGTATCGGGCGTTGGAACCAGCGGGAGCTTGGGCCTTGGCAACCCTTCATAATCCAGATGACTGTGCCGCCGGTTCATGAAGATGAATGTACACGACAGGCCAACGCCGTCTGATCCAACGATTTCCGATTTGACGAATGCGGTATTTTTGCCCCGCCGCAAAACTTTCGCGGTGACTTCAACCTGATTGGCAAGCGGTCCGACAAACGCGATTTGCGCGGATTGCAACGGGGGCAAATCCTCACTCGTGAGTTTGGCCGCCTGATACGCCAAAACCGAACTTAACCCGCCATAAGACGTCCGCCCCTGATGCCATGTCGGCGGTATCGCAATGCTATGTGTTGCTGCGCCCGGTTCAAATTGGGCAAGTATAGATGCAAGGTTCATTCGCACGGCTTAGCGCCAGATTTTGGACGCCGCAACCCGCTGGAAATTCCCGCTTGCCATCGCCTTCCCGGCGTGTTGAAGCTTTCCCTTACGTCATACAGGAGCAATGGGATCTACAGGTGGGTCAACAGTTTTTCGCAAAATGGCGCAGTTATCGTTCCCGATACAATTGCTGCCAATTTGCTTGTCCGGATTTTGCGTGCTGCCGAAGCGGAGGGTGGCGACAGGCGGGTCATGCTGGCTGCGGTCGGCCTGGACGAAGCGCATTTGCGAAACCCCCTCAATCGGCTCGCCGCCCCTTTGGCCTTGCGCTTTTTCAAAATGCTGGAGCAGTATTTCAAGGACCCGGCAATCAGCTTGCGTATTGGCGAGCGAGCGTCGATGCAGAATTTTTCCGACTTTGGATATGCTACCCGATTAGAGGCGAACCTTGCATCGGTAATCGAGGCCAATGTCCGCATTCAGATGTTACGCCAGTCGATGTTCCGGACTATTTTTGAACCGACGGGAAAGCCGCCATTTCTGTTGTGGGAATGTCACCCTGATTTTATCAACCCATATGCGCCGCTTATCGAATTTTCCGTTGCAACTTACACCCGTCTTTCGCGTCAGATATTGGGAGAAGCGCCGAGTTTGCGCGCGGTCCATTTTCAACACAAAGCTCGGTTCCATATTTCGAAATATGAGGCTGTTTTCGGCTGTCCGGTGGAATTCTCCAAACCGGAAACACGTCTTGAAATCGCGGCGCGTCAGGTGTTTAGGCCATCCGCGTTGGCAAATCCGGAACTTTTTAATGCGGCATCGGTACGTTTCGAACAACCGGCGAAATGGATGGCGCAAGGCAAGCCTGATCTCGCTTATAGCTATTTTTATTTATCTAGTGAAATGGACAAATCCCCTCCGAAACTGGACCGGATGGCCAAGTCTTTTGGAATGACCGAGCGAACTTTGCGGCGCAATTTGGTAAGCCAAGGCCTTCCGTTCCGGGAACTCCTTGATCGCGTTCGTCAGGACTTATGCAGATTATATTTCATGGAAGACAGCCGATCGCTTAGCGAAATAGCGTTATTGCTCGGCTACAGCGACCTAAGCGCTTTTTCCCGAGCCTACAAACGCTGGTTCGGAGTCCCGCCTAGTTCGGCGGAATGAAATTAAGAAAATGGTGGTGTGCGCAGTCCTGACCTAACGCGCTTCCGGTGCCACACGCGCCTGAATGCCTCCATTGTTGGGGTCCATAACATCGCCAAAACGCACTGAACTGGCGCCTATTCCGCCGCTGATGAAATGATCGATTTGACTCGTATTTGTTTCTTCCTTTAGCAAAACGGCATTCCGGATGATTAGTGCTCCGAGCGCCATTGCCCACTGACGATAGTTAACACTGGCGCCTTCGTGTCGTCGTCCCCGCGGAACTTCGAATATCGGATTATGAATGCTCGTAATGCTTAAGCGCTATATCGCGATTATAGGGGGTTAGTTCGTCAATGCGTCGCTGCTCCACCTTTTCTAGCCAGTTAGGATCCGCAAGAAGAACCCGACCCAGTGCAACGAGATCAAACTCATCACGCTCGAACATCGCCACAAGATCTTCCAATCGACCCAGCATCGGAGATGAAACACCTTCGACAAAATCCTGCATCAAATCCCGGTCCATGCCGATCGATCCTACTGTGATTACCGGCTTGCCCGTAACTTCCTTAATCCAACCACCAAGATTTTTTTGATCACCCTCAAACTCTGGTTCCCAGAAGCGGCGCTGAGAAGCATGGAAAATATCCACCCCGGCGCGGGCCAGCGGGTCGAGCCAGCGGTGCAGCTCGTCTGGGTTGGCCGCCAGTTTTACATCATAGTCATAGGTTTTCCATTGCGAGACCCGCAGGATAATAGCAAAATCGTCCCCTACTGCTGCCCGGCAGGCGGCCACGACCTCGGCCGCGAATGTCGCGCGGTCCGCAATGTCGACCCCGCCATAGCGATCGTTACGTAGGTTGGTCCGGTCCCAAAAGAACTGATCAAAGATATACCCATGGGCCCCGTGCAATTCGATTGCGTCACACCCCATCTCCTTTGCAAAGCGGGCAGATTTTGCAAAGGCGGCGACAGTATTATCAATATCCTGCTGGGTCATGGCGCGCCCACCCTCGACGTCCGGCCCGGCGAAGCCCGACGGACTTACCAGCGGAGCGTGAGGTGAATCAGGGAAGTTAAAATCTATACAGCCGCCGACGTGCCACAATTGCGGGACAAACATCCCACCTTCTGCGTGGACGGCATCAACTGCTCCCTTCCATCCGGCTAGCGGTTCGTCGCCATCAAATAGCGGCACTGAATCTGCGGCAACGGCGTGGTCAATAGCCACTCCTGTCCCCTCGGTGATGATCGTACCGATCCCAGCAGCGGCACGGCGGCGATAATATTCTGCCCCGTCGTCTCCAAGTACGCCCCCGGGAGCAAAATAGCGGGACATTGGGGCCATGCAGAAACGGTTAGGGGCTTTCAGCGACTTACACTCGAATGGTGCATGCAGCGGAGCGAGCAAGGCGGCTAAATCGTCAAGTGGTGCAGTAGACATCAGGCTAAATTCCTTAAAAATGCCAGCAATGCCTCATTATAGGCAGAGGGGCTCTCGAGCTGGGGGGAATGTCCGGTGTCCATTGTTAGCAGCGTGCCATTCGCAGCGCAGTTTGCAGCATAGCCTGCAATCGCAGGGTCAGCGATTGTATCTCTTGCGCCGCCAATCGACAGGACGGGGAAAGTAAAGGATGCCAGCAGTTCACGCTGGTCGAGCGTTGCAAGACCGGCAAGTGTTTCGCTCGCGCGCGGCGCAGTTGCCAAGAACCCCCGCTCGACCCAGCCGATCATTGCCTCGCTTGCGCCTTCACCCGATGCGCCTTCAGCCAGCGCTCGGAAAAAGCCGGGGCGGTCGGCGGTAATGGCGCCCGCAATCGCGAGAACGTCCTCAGGCATGCCGCCGTGAGGAAACCCGTCGCCCTGTACATAGCGTGGCGATGCCCCGCAGGTCAGGATGAGTCCTGCCACACGGTTACCGAGCAATGCGGCAGTTGCAACAGCCACGGCGCCGCCCAAGGACCACCCATTTAACACAACGCGCTGTAAATCGCAGCGCTCGATGATCGCAGCAACATCACCGGCGATCGCAGCGATCGACATGTCGGTAAAATCCCTGTCGGAACGACCGCAGCCGCGGTGATCAATAACTATGGCGCTGTGGCCCTCAGCTAGGAGCGCCTCCACTGCCGAAGCCCAATAATCTCCAGACATGCCCCAGCCGTGAATCAGCACGACCGGCATTCCGGGCGCACGGTGGTGCTCGAAGTAAACGCGGCCGCCACTATCAGTTTCAAAATACGCCATAAAAGCTCCTAAGCAGGCGGCGACAGTGTGACGCCGGGAAGCGGATTGAAGTGGTGCATCTTCACCTTGCGGTGCGCGATCTTCCAGACACCTTCTTTTCTTTCGAATGTATCGAAATATGTCGCACTGACGGTTTGCGCCTGACCATCGGACGTAGTGCCAATGCAGTCAACGTCACACAGGCCGGTCGCGCGGTCATCTTCTTCAAAGGAAATGACGAGGTTGGTGGTGAAGTGACTGGATGCAAGCCAAGCTTCCCACAAAATATCTTTGGTGACATGCGCAATGCCTTCAACGCCTTCAAAACTGCCAAAGGGCGGGCCGATGTCCCAGATTGCATCAGGCCACCATATCGCACTGAAGCGTTCCCAGTCTCGCTTGTCGAAGCCGTGGCAATAATCGCTAACCAGATCGTGCATCGCGAACCGGCTCTCAACACGATCTAAGCGTTGTTCGATGCTAGAGATCTCTTTCATATCAAATTCCTTGATGTATCGCGCATCAGTCAAGGTATGCGGCGAATTTCTCGCGGGCGGCGGCGAGACGGGCTGGCACGTGATAGCTCGGGAAAGGCCCGGCGAACGGCTGAACATCTCTCAATATGTCCTTCGCTACGCCGATTTTGTGGACCTCGGTCGGTCCATCGACAATTCCCATTTCCGGCACATATTGCCACATATCCATCAGCGGGGTTTCGTTCGACATGCCGAGCGAACCGTGGAGATGCAGCGCGCGATATACGACGTCTTTGAGTACGCCGGGCATCGCGGCTTTGATTGCGCTGATTTCGCGTCTCACTGGACGCGTATAGGCCTGATCCCGGTCGAGCAGCCAGGCGGCATAGAGGACATGTAGCCGAAATTGCAGGATCTGTGTGTAGCTGTCGGCGATTTTCTCCTGGACCATCTGCTTGTCGGCCAGACGTTCGCCCTTGGTGGTACGACTGACGACTCGCTCCGTCATATATTCCATAGCTTTATTCAGCATTCCGACAGTCCGCATTGCGTGATGGATACGACCGCCGCCGAGGCGCGACTGAGCTACCTTAAAACCGCTGCCGATTGGACCAAGGTGACTCGCCTCAGGCACTCGGCAGTTAGTAAAACGAAGATAGCCGTGGACCCCACTGCCAATCTCATCCTTTGGACCAACTGCAGTATTTCTTATGATTTCGAGTCCCGGAGTATCATGCGGGACGATTAACATCGTCGATCCCTCATGCACCGGAACATTAGGGTCAGTGATCACCATGACAATAAGGAATTCAGCAATGCAAGCGTGGCTCGCATACCATTTCTCGCCCTCGATTACCCATTCGCCTGCATCTAGATGCGCCTTGCAGGTGAACTCACCGGGATCAGCCCCAGCCTGCGGCTCGGTCATCGAATAGCATGAAACAATCTCACCATCGAGCAGCGGCTGGAGATATTTAGCCTTCTGATCGGGAGTGCCAAAACGCGCGAGTATCTCAGCATTACCTGTGTCAGGCGCTTGGGTGCCAAAAACGGTAGGCGCAAACCGGCTGCGGCCCAGGATTTCGTTCATCAGTCCAAGCTTCAGTTGACCAAGGCCTCTTCCGCCGAGTTCGGGGCCAAGATGGCATGCCCAAAGGCCGCGTTTTTTGACCTCCTCCTTAAGCGGTGCCATGATACGCGCGGCCCGCGCCCGTGGGTCAACGTGCGCCCCAGGATCGCGAAAAACCAGATCCAGTGGTTCTATCTCCTCGGCAACAAACCCACGCATCCATTCCAGCTGCTGTTCAAATTCGGGCTCGGTTGAAAAATCCCATGCCATCAGTAAATAGTCTCCTTGCTTTGCTGTTGCCAAGCCATACTCATTTCCCGGCGTACCATGCACCATCGACCCATAGTTCCGCGCCAGACACATATTTTGCTTCGTCAGAAGCAAGATAAAGGCTGGCGTAGGCGACATCCATCGGATCACCGACGGTACCCATCGGTATAGATGCCTTAATAGCTTCGTTCTGTTCAGGAGTGATGTCGCCGAGGATCGGGGTCATGATCTGGCCTGGGAAAATTGTGTTAACACGAATACCCTGCCTTGCGAATTCCAGCGCTGCGGCTTTGCCCATCACGCGTACCGCTGCCTTTGAGGCGTGATATGAGATGGCAGCGGGGCTGCCGATCAGGCCGAAGAGCGAACTGATATTGACTATTGAACTGTTGCCCGATGAAAGCAACGCCCCTGTTGCTGCTTTCATACCCAAAAACACGCCTGTCTGGTTAATCGCAATCATGCGGTCCCAGCCCTGCTTGGTTTCATCGACAATTCCGCCAGGATGGAAGATACCGGCATTGTTAACGAGCGTCGTCAACTTCCCAAAACGCGCAACGGCGTGAGCTACAGCTGCGTCCCAGCTTTCGGCGTCGGTCACATCAAGGGAGATAAATGCGGCTTGCCCGCCTTCGCTTTTGATCGCGGCCACGACAGCGTTGCCTTTTTCCTGCTGCACGTCACCCACCAAAACCGATGCGCCTTCGCGGGCGTAAAGGATTGCCTGCGCTTCGCCTAGTCCGCTCGCGCCACCCGAGATCAGTGCCGTTTTACCGGCCAGTCGATCTGCCATTTTGCTCTCTCCCATTGGCCAATTTCTTTGGTTATTCTTGTTGCATAGTTACTAGATGAGAACAAGCAAGAATGTAGGCGTCCTAAAATGGATGTAATATTTATATTAAAATACAGAGTGATAGTAAGTATTCCGGACACAAAAATGCGGCCACTAATAAAATTTGCTTGTCGATAGCAAGCAAGTGAGGCATTCTGAAATTGGAGCGTAAACCGCGACATCCGCATAGGGTATAGCGAGCAAAACATACGCCGACTTTGGGAGGAGGAATGTTCATGACAAATCGTGTAAAAATCGCCCTAATGCTGACGACCGCTGCGATGATAATATATCCCGCGTCGGAAGCCAGTGCGCAAGAATCAAGCATGGCGCCGGAGGCGGAATCGGGGGGTCTTGAAGAGATTATTGTAACCGCCCGCAAGCGCGACGAAAACATTCAGGATGTGCCTGCATCAATAAGCGCGTTATCGGCAGGCGAACTAGATAGGCGTTTCGACTCTGATGTGCGTGACTTTGCGGACTCGTCGCCCAACATCGTTATCGACGATACACAACAAGGGCCAGGCGGAGTTGCCGCAATTTATATCCGCGGCATCGGCGTCGCGGATGTCGAGAAATCAGTCGATCCGGCAGTTGGCGTGGTGTTTGACGATGTTTACATCGGACAAAGCTCCGGCAGCTTGCTTAAAGCGATCGACATCGATCGCGTCGAGGTGTTGCGCGGACCGCAAGGAACGCTATTCGGACGCAATGCCACCGGCGGCGTCATCAACCTCGCTCGCTCGCGACCGACTTATGACTTTACTGGAAAGGCGCGCGCGACCTACAGCCGGTTCGATACCTTGAAAATCGAAGGCGTTGCGAGCACCGGAATTTCCGAAAACGTGGCGGTCAAAGTCAGCGGGGCTTATGAGAAGTCCGACGGGTATATTTTTAACAGTTTCTACAATCAGCCCGGGCAACGGTCCGAATTTTACGCAGTTGCCGGCGCATTGTTATTCGAGCCAACCGACAACCTCGACATCCAGATTAGCTACGATCATCAGAAGACCAAACAGGATCCGCCACAACTACTTGCGGTAAATCGACCGACTGATCTTTTCTGCGTCGCTTACGCACAGTGCTCGCCCTCTCCGGGCGTACCGACATCGGGTGATCGCTACACGAGCGTCTCCGACGGACGGCTCGAGAAAAATGCTACTTTTAAGCTCGACATGGCGATCGCCAAAGCGACCTATGACGTCGGATCCGATATGCAGCTAGATTATATTCTTGGCTGGCTAAAAACGGACGAAACAATCACGCAGGACTTCGACGCCTCGCCATTTACGTTATATCACACTGACCGGCCGGCACGCTGGCGGCAGACCACCAACGAGTTGCGCCTGACTAAGGGTGGATCCGGTCCAGTGACCTTTGTTCTGGGCGCTTATTTGTGGGATTCGCAGTATACGATCAATCTAAAGAACTATATCGGCTTCGCAGGACCACCTCTGCTTACCAGTGCACAAGATGTCACCCAGACCAACAAGTCATGGGCGATCTACGGTGAAGGCGACTATGAACTCACTGATAAGCTTATACTAACGCTTGGTGCACGCTACACGAAGGATAAGAAGTCCAGTATCGTCAATGACTTGCCAGTCTTCATTTATGGGACTTTGGTCGAAGCAAGCCCAGTTGCCACGCTTCCCGGAAATATCGTGATGGCAAATCCGGTCAAGGCAAGCTGGAAGAAGTTCACGCCTCGAGTTTCGCTCCGGTACGAACTTTCCGATGACGCGATGGTCTATGGCTTGTGGTCACGTGGCTATCGTGGAGGTGGGTTTAACGGGCGTCCTGCAACAATTGGTGCTGCCACGATTCCATATGATCCGGAAACGCTCGACAATTACGAAGTCGGTTTCAAAGCTGAATTCGCAGACAGCCGGGTTCGACTGAACGGCGCGGCTTTTATAATGAAATATAAAGACATGCAGCAGGATCTTGATGTACCAGCACCAGGCACGTCAACGGGCCGCGAAAACCGCACAATCAATGCAGCTTCGGCGGAGTTCAAGGGTTTTGAACTTGATTTGACCGCAAAGCTATCTGATGGTCTCACGCTTAATGGAAATCTTGGCTATCTCGATGCTAAATATAAGGACTTTTTTGGTGACATCTTCAGTACAGGTACTCCTGTGGATGCCTCGTTCCTGAAGATCCGTCGCGCGCCGAAATGGACGGGGAGCCTCGGTGGGACATATGAGGCCAGCATCGGTAACGATGCATCGGCTTGGATTTCAGGTGACGTCCATTACATAGGCGGGCACGAAATCACCTTCCTCAACAATCCCAACCTGCGCAACGGCGGGCAGTTCCTGGTCGACGCATCTATCAACGCACGATTTAACAAGACAACAATTAGCTTGTTCGGCAAGAATCTGGCTAACGAAAAGGGCTGGACGATCGGCTACGACGTGCAGGGTATCTGGAGCTATGCTGCACCCCGTCCAAGTCGGACATGGGGCGTCGCCGTAACTCAATCGTTCTGAGCAGGACTGTAATGACGAAGCAGTCAATGCTTGAGACGCGGAGATGGGTAGTAACTGGCGCATCGCGAGGCCTTGGCTTAGCGATCGCCAGGCTCGCCGCGAGCAATGGGGATCGAGTTGCCCTCTTTGCGCGCGGTGAGAATGTTTTGAATGAAGCCCAGATAATTGGTGATAATGCTATAGGCTTGATCGCCGATGTAACCGATCCGTCGTCCTTAGCGGAAGCCTGTGAGCAGGTTGCCGAGCGTTGGGGCGGCATTGATGTCCTTGTCAACAATGCGGGCCTGCATCGCGGCGGGCTAATTGGTTCTCTCCCCCAGGATGATTGGCAAGCCGTTATCGATACCAACCTTTCCGGCCCTCTCAACTGCGTACGGGCCACCTTGCCATATATGAGTGAAGGAGGATCGATCGTTAATATCGGTGCCGTCGTCGGCCTTCGCGGCTTTGCCGGCGATGCTGCTTATGGCGCGTCAAAAGCCGGACTGGCTGGACTCACACAGGTATTGGCCGTTGAACTTGCGCGTCGCGGCGTCCGCGTTAATCTCGTAATCCCTGGCATGGTTTCGACCGAAATGACGGCGGGAATATCGGCGCGTGCCAAAGCGAAACTCGTAGAAAGTATTCCACTTGGTCGCGAAGGTACGGCCGACGAACTGGCCAATGTCGTCTGGTGGGTGGCAGGATCGCCATATATGACTGGTTCAACAATCTCCAACGATGGTGGGTTGCTGTGCCGACTGTAAACGATCCGGCCGAGCGGTTCTGCCGCTGGTTGGAAGGGAATGCGGGATTTACTGAAGCGCGAATCGCTCGCAGGCTTACGGGGGGTAACGCCAATGTTACCAGCCTTGTCGAAACCGCGAGCGGTCCGCTGGTGCTTCGCCATCCGCCCACAAATACGGTATCTGACCTTGCCGGTGCCGGTATCGCGCGCGAATTTCGTTTCATCTCGGCTATTGCAGGCAATGCGCCGGTTGCCGAACCCATATTGTATTGCGACGATGTGGATGTACTTGGCGCCCCATTTTCTCTCACGCGCTTCGTGCCGGGAACGGCAATTACTGACACTCTGCCGCCCGCTTATTCTAACAGTATCGCAACTATTGATGCTGTCGGTATTGCACTGATAGATGCCCTCGCCAAAGTACATGCGATTACGCCCGTTCCTGAAGGGCTGGGGGATGTAACGAAGGCGCGGAATTTTGTAGCCCGCCAGATAGAACGATGGCGTGCGGTGCGAATAGCTACCAAGGTTCGCGATCTGCCGCTTATCGAAGTGCTCGGATCTTGGCTCGCTGAAAACGTTCCAGAGCCCGAGACCGTGCGGATCGTCCACTGCGACTATCACCTCGACAATGTGTTAATGGACCCCAACGAGCCAAAAGTCAGGGCAATACTAGATTGGGAAATGGCAACGCTGGCCGATCCACTTGTCGACGTCGGGCTCGTCACCGCAATGTGGAATCGCGATGAAAGGCTGCCCCTTGGCTTCGCTTTTGTGCAGCGCGTTTCGAATGTTGATGGAGTGATCGGGAGCGGTGAATTGGCGCAGCGCTGGGCAAATTCAACAGGGCTTTCAATCGAACATCTTTTTTACTTTCAAGCTTTTGCGCTATGGCGTCTCGCCGTGATCGTCGAGGGCGCCTACGTATTGTTTCGCAATGATCAAGTAGACGGACCTTATGAACGCGGCCTTGAGCACGATGTGCCGGCATTACTCGATGCAGCCCAGCGCATTGCGCAGGTAAAGGGCATGGCTTGATGGACGCCACGATGATGCACGAACCGCTCGGTACCGCGGCAATTTTTGCCCACGGCGAACGCATTCATGCTTCGAGCCGCATCGGCCTGTTCGACGGGGATCAGATGACTTGGCGCAGCTATGCCGAGACGGCCAATCGCGCGCGCCGCCTTGCAACAGCGTTGCGTTTGGCGGGCGTGGATAAGAATACGCGTGTTGCGACGTTAAGCTGGAATGATTTTGCCCATTTCGAAGCGTATCTTGCCGTGCCGGCGATGGGCGCTGTGCTTCATACGCTCAACCTGCGGCTACATCCCGATCAGCTCCGCTACATCATGGCCGATGCCGGTGACGCTTTTCTGATTGCCGACGGCGAGCTGCTTTCCGGCCTCTTGCCACAGATCAATTCGCTCGAAGAACTTAAACACATCATCGTTACCGGCAATGCCGTCGGGCTTACGGGACTTGAAAAGCCATGGACGCTCTACGAGGAATTTATCGCCGACTGTGAGCCGATTGTCGAATTCCCCGATACTGAAGAGACCGCAGCCGCCGCTACCTGTTACACGTCCGGAACAACGGGTAATCCGAAAGGTGTCGTATATTCGCATCGCACGATATACCTGCATAGTCTGGCATCGATGGCCGCAAACGCCTTTGCCCTAAGCAACAGCGATAAAATTTTGCTGCTGCCGCCTATGTTCCATGCCAATGCTTGGGGATTGCCTTATTCGGGCTGGCTCGCGGGCGCAGATTTCGTGCTTCCAGGTCCTAACCTGCAGCCCGAAGCGATCCGCCGGATGATCCGCGGAACAGCGCCTACATTTACCGCCACCGTGCCAACCATCTTAAACGACCTGCTCCGCATAGATGCCAAAGATCCGATCGATATGGGAAGCTTTCGCATTATCGTGGTGGGTGGATCGGCAGTTTCCGAAGGTCTAATCGCTGAGGTCGAGCGAAGCTGGAATGTGCCGCTTATCCAAGGTTGGGGAATGACGGAAACTAGCCCACTTTGCGTTCTGTCTCATCCCGCTGCCGACGCATCGGACGCAGAAGGGCGTCGCTTGCGAGCGAAAAGCGGACGTCCTGTCGCCGGAGTTCGCGCGCGGTTGGTCGACGACGAGGGCAGGCAGCTCAGCGAAGATGGCAAAACCATCGGGCGCTTACAACTGCGTGGCCCATGGATTGCGCGGGGCTATCACGGCGTTGCTTCAGGTAGTGAGTTAACCGAGGACGGATGGCTCGACACCGGCGATGCAGGGACGATTGATGCGCGCGGATATGTGCAGGTGACAGACCGGCTAAAGGATTTGATAAAATCAGGCGGTGAGTGGATTCCCTCTGCGGAACTCGAAAATCATATATCGAGCTTGCACGGTGTTGACTTGGCCGCAGTAATCGCGGTGGCCGACCCGCGTTGGGAAGAGCGGCCATTAGCGATTGTTACGACACGAGATGGCGAACGGCCCGATTTTCCAGAACTGCGACACGCCTTGCAGGTTCGAGTTGCGCGCTTCTGGATACCAGAATACTGGGCACATGTTGATACTCTACCGCTGACAAGTGTTGGCAAGATTGACAAACAGGCCCTTCGGGAGGCAATTGCGACTGGCAAGACCAAGTTTGAAAAGATTGAGAACAATCCATGAATGTACTACCCACGATGAAGGGCAAGGCTTCTCTTCGCGAGGTAAAGGAGGTCCCACAAACTGCTCTGCATAAGGCACGCGCCAGACCGCGCGTCAGTCGACGCACGCAAGCGGAACGAACGGCCCTGTCTGATGCCCGGATGTTCGATGCAGCCATGCAATTGATAGTCGAGCAAGGTACACATGCAACAACGCTGAAGGCTGTCGGCGAGCGCGCCGGCTATTCTCGGGGCCTGGCATCTAGCCGCTTCGGTTCGAAGGACGCGCTTTTCGGCCAGCTTGTTCTACACTTCAATACGAGCTGGACCCAGGAACTAGCTAACCAGGTCGGTACACGTGGTGGCGTACAAGCGTGTCTAGCCGCTTTGCGCGCCGTCGAAGAATTTCTCTCGAGCCACTCGAGATACATGCAGGCCATGTACATCCTGTGGTTTGAGTCGATCAGCACGCCCAACGATGTACGCGATCATCTTGCAGCATATCACAAGATTTATCGCGCCGACGTCGCACACTGGGTCGAAGAAGGCATCGCCAACGGCGAGATCGACGAATTAGTAGATGCCGAATGCTATGCTTTTGGTTTCTGCAGTTTCATCTTCGGAACTATTTATCAGTGGCTGGTTGCACCCGACAGCGTCGACCTGCCAAAGCAATTCGAAGCCTTTCGTCACTCCACCGCGAAAACGTTTGGGATCGATTACTGAGTCGTTCAGTTTTCTCTGTATAATATATAAATAACAGTACTTTAGACTTAACCTTTTGAGCTTGATTTTTCATTTGCTAGACGCTAGCAAATAAATGAAAGAGATGCCTATAGAGGCACCCAAAATTGTGGGAGAGTTGGCTTGGCAAAGTCTGTCGATTCGCTGCCGTTGGGTCAATCGGCGGATACAACGGGATCAAAAGCCGCAATCCTGAGTGTGCCCAAAAGCCGTATCGATGGAAAGCATTTCAAATGAAAAAGTCGGATTGCTTCGAAAGCGGCTTGATGCGTCCAGTGCTGGATGGCGTGCGCGTGATCGAACTGGCAGGGATCGGTCCGGCGCCTTTTTGCGGAATGATGCTTGCAGATCATGGTGCCGAGGTAATCCGCATCGATAGACCCGGAGGCAGCGACCCGCTGTTGCAGGACCAGCGGCGTGATATCTTGCTGCGCTCCAGACGATCTATCACGCTAGACCTGAAGCAGCCTGAAGCGATCGATATCGTTTGTAGCCTCGCCGAAACCGCTGATGGCATTATTGAGGGTTTCAGGCCCGGAGTGGCCGAGCGCTTGGGGTTAGGACCCGACGTGCTGATGCAGCGCAACCCTAAATTGGTATATGGCCGGATGACCGGTTGGGGACAGCATGGTCCAATGTCCAAGAACGCGGGGCATGATCTAAACTACATATCGATTAATGGATGCCTTGGTGCGCTAGGTAAAGAAGGCGAACCGCCATTGCCGCCACTTAACCTGATCGGCGATTATGGCGGCGGCGGCATGATGCTGGCATTTGGATTCGTTTCAGCGCTTCTGGCTGCAAGGCAGAGCGGTTTAGGACGCGTCATTGATTGTAGCATGGCCGAAGGGTCAGCGGTTTTGATGGCAGGCATGTGGTCACTCAAGAACAACGAGATGTGGGAACAAGGCCGCGGTCAGAACCTGCTGGATGGTGGCGCGCCTTTTTATTCCTGTTATGCTTGCGCAGACGGCCGTTTAATCGCGATCGGAGCAATAGAAGCACAGTTCTACGCAAGGCTCCTCGAATTGCTGGGCCTTGCAAGCGACCCACTGTTCGCAGCGCAGCATGACCAGACCAATTGGCCTGCTATGAAGGTGCGCCTGACCGAGATATTTGCTTCAGCACCGCGCGGAATTTGGACTGCAAGACTGCAGCATCACGATTGCTGTTACACCGAAGTCCTGACGATGGACGAAGCACCAACATACGATCACAACCGAGCACGAGACAGCTATTTGAAAGCTGAAGGTTGGCTGCAGCCGCATCCAGCGCCGCGCTTTGAGAATACCAGCGTTGTTCTTCCAAAGATGTGGCAGCGCGATTCTGATCGGACCCAGATACTTGCCGAAATCGGGGCCGACGATCCTCATCGGGTGGTTGCAGACTAAGGAATTTGAGGAAAAATAACGGGCACCAGTCAAGGTACTGTTAAATTATTGGAGAGAGTGATGACAATGAACGCCGACACAAATGTAGCCGAAGCAAGCAGCGAACTCCTGCCGACCTTAGACTATGACGCGATCGTCATAGGTGCTGGTTTCGCCGGATTGGCCCTGATCCATTATCTCCGCAAACTGGATCTCAATGTCCGAGTGTTCGACCGGGCATCGGATGTTGGCGGTACCTGGGCATGGAACCACTACCCTGGCGCGGCCACAGATAGCGAAAGCTATTATTACTGTCTCACCTTCTCTCCCGAACTTTTGCAGGAATGGTCTTGGTCGAAACGTTATCCTGGCCGTGAAGAGACCCAAAGCTATATGAAGTTCGTCGCTGACAAATGCGACATGTGGCCGCACATTCAGCTCAACACGGAGATAGTGGAAGCGAAATATCTGGAATCACGCGGGTGCTGGCAAGTTACGACGGGAGATGGCGACGTCTTTACCTGCAAGTATTTTATCAGCGGAATGGGAATGATCTCGGAACCGATGATACCGAAGATTGCTGGTATGGATCGGTTCAAGGGACCGATCTTTCATTCATCCCGCTGGCCTCAGCAAGGGTTAGAATATGCGGGCAAAC
Organism: Sphingorhabdus sp.; assembly: GCF_041737645.1. Classification (GTDB taxonomy): domain Bacteria; phylum Pseudomonadota; class Alphaproteobacteria; order Sphingomonadales; family Sphingomonadaceae; genus Sphingorhabdus_B. Next base: position 47,620 of record NZ_JBGSRI010000035.1, on the reverse strand, counting down.
GGGTCGGAATTATTGGTGCGGGTGCAACTGCAGTACAAATGGTTCCCGTTGTCGCGGAAACCGCGGAAAGCGTAACGGTCTTTCAGCGCACACCAAATTATATACTGCCTGCAATGCAAAAACCGATGACGCCCGAGTGGGAAGCGGAAATCAAAAACAATTATGATGCGATCGTGGCCAAATGCCGCAACCACGTTTTCGGCATGGCCTTCGATAGCCCAGTGGGTCGAAACGCTATGGATACGCCGGCTGAAGAACGTCAGCGCATATTCGAAGAAAACTGGACGGGTAGCTTCCGCTGGGTTTTCGAAACCTTCGACGATTTGCTCGCCAGCCCAGACGCCAACCGGATGGCAGGCGACTTCATTGCCGCAAAAATGAGGGAGCGGGTCAAAGACCCAAAGATCGCCGACTTGTTGACACCGAGCTTCGATGATTATCCTCTTTTTGCAAAACGGCCGCCGCTCGACCATGGATATCTCGAAGCGTTCAATCGGGATAATGTTCACCTTATCGATATCAAAGAACAGGAACCGTTGGTCGAGATAACCGAAACTGGAGTGCGCACCACTCGAAACGATTATGAATTCGACATCATTGTGCTGGCAACGGGCTTTAAAGCTTATACTGGCGCGCTGGAGGCATTTCCGATCCGCGGTGATGGCGGCCACACCTTAAGTGAAAAGTGGCAGGCCCAATCGAGCAGCATCATGGGAGTGTGCGTCGCTGGTTTCCCGAATATGTTCGTGGTGACAGGGCCACAAGCGCCCTTTGCTAACCTGCCAACGTCGATCGAGCAGAACGCCATTTGGATTTCCCGTTGCATCAATAAGATGGAACGCGAGGGATTAGACGTGTTTGAGCCACAAGAAGACGCGGAACGTGAATGGACTGCTGCCACCAGTAATATTCACGAGCAAACCCTTATGGCAGAAGGCGACAAGGTCAATTCCTGGATGATGGGCGCCAATCGAGACGATAAAGGTGCGCGCGTTCTAATTTACTTCGGCGGTGCCAATGCCTATTATGATGCTTTGGACCAGTCAGCCGACGAAGGTTTTCCGCAACTGAGATTCAAAAAACTGTCATAGGCGGCTTCGCTGCGGGCATTCGACATGACACTAGTTAAACTACATTCACACGTCTTAAAGAGGTCGGGGATGGCAACAAGGATATTGGTAAATGCGGCTGGAAAATAAAGTAGCGGTGATCACCGGCGGAGCAATGGGTATCGGTGCAGCAACAGCGAGCCGGTTTATTCGAGAAGGCTGCAAGGTTGTCATAGGCGATATACAACGCGGCCCGGGCGAAGCTTTTACAGCACAGTTTGGCGACCAGGCTGCCTTTGCAGTTTGCGACGTGACGCAGGAAGACCATGTGGCGGCGCTTGTGGATCTTGCCATCAGCCGGTTCGGCAAGCTGGATATCATGTTCAATAATGCCGGCATTATTGGCGCTGTGGGGCCGATCGATACAACCCCGGCAGATGAATGGACCCGTTCGCTTGCGGTGCTAATCAATGGCGTGTTTTTTGGCATGAAGCATGCGGCCCGCGTCATGAAGCCCGCGGAACGCGGCAGCATAATCAGCATGGCCAGCACCGCCGGCTTAATGGGCGGACTTGGGCCGCACGCCTATGCAGCGGCAAAGCACGCTGTCGTTGGGATGACCAAAAACGTCGCTGCCGAGCTCTGCCATGTTGGCATTCGCGTCAATGCAATTGCTGCGGCGAGCATGGCGACACCCATGGTTGCGAATGTCCTGACAGGCGACCCGGGAAATATTGAGGAAGCCAAGCGCATCCTCGCTGAAGTCTCGCCTCTGCACGGGCGGGCAGGTCTAGCCGAAGACGTGGCCAATGCGGCTCTATGGCTGGCAAGCGATGAGTCAGGTTACACGACTGGCCATACGCTGACAACGGATGCCGGGGCGACCATTGGCGCGACGTCTGCAAAGCCGAACTTTAGCGAGTATCAGCCGATGATCGGCGAGGCGGTGATGAAGTCTAGCTGACAGCTGCCGCGTGGGCGTCGGAGTACTCGACGCCTTGTGCTGCTTCAATGGATGTTGGCTAAGTACGCAGCATCTCCCCGGCCGTCCATTCAGACGTTCCGGGAACAGCGTAAGCGTAAGCTGTGATTGCGACTGCCCAGCAACCCGGGGTGGCTTCTTTCGAAAGCTGCACGCAACATTAGGCGCTCTCCTTAGGCAAACCTGAACGACATAAAAGCCAAAAGCTTGGCCTCCGTCGGTCAAATATCTAGTCTGGATTTAATCATGACTCTCAGATAAGCGATCAAGAACCGTTTGTTTTTAACCTTTTTGAAAAGTAGTTAAGTATGAGTGAAGCACAACAACAGTTACACGCGCCTGAGACAGACAGGGATAACGCAAGTGGACTGTTGGGTGATGAATTACTTTCCTGCATAGGTCGAACGTCGACACCCCGGACCGAAATTGTCTCGCGCCGCGAAATACGCAAATATTCAATTGCGACGGGCTGGAAGAAAAAAGAATATCTTGATGGCGATGAAGCGCCACCCTTATTTCATCTCGCTCTGTTCTGGGACATGGTGGAGCTTGACAAGCTGACCCCCGACGGCGTTTCAATCGATGGGTTGCTCCCGAAATTTCCGCTCGAAAAAGCAATGGCCGGTGGCCTCAGCATCGATTATTTTAGGCCTATCATGGCAGGGGACATTCTGGTGGCCACCCGCACCCTGACCAATATCTATGAAAAATCTGGCTCGCAGGGGCCAATCATTTTCTATGAAGTTGTTATGCGCGTGGAAACGGCCGCCGGCGAACTTGTCCTCATCGAAAAAACAACACGGCTCTTGCGATAATGAACATGTCGAAAATAACGAACCTAAAGCCGGACGACGCCTTACCTGGCCGCGCCTATTGTCCAGATAACGTCCAGAATTTCATGTACAGCGCTGCTCTTTGGAATGCCCATCGGATCCATTTCGACATGCCTTACGCCACTGAAGTCGAGGGATATCCCGGCATTGTGATGTCGGGGCCGATGCTCGGCGACTGGCTGACCCAATGTGTCATAGAATGGCTGGATGGTAAGGGCCGGATGACGCACCTTGAATATTCGAACCGCAAAGCCGCCTATATCGGCGAGACCGTCACTTCTGGCGGCCGTGTGCTCTCGGTGGATCATGACAACTGTTCCGCCAAACTTGAAATCTTCATCAAGAACGAAGCCGGCGACGTGATCGTACCCGGCACTGCCGTCGTTGCTTTCGACAAGGCCTGATCGGAACGACAATGGACAACTTGCGGGGCAAAGTAGCCATTGTTGGGGCTGCGGATACCCAGGTGGGAAAGCTTCCCCAATTCAGCCCCACCGGCTTGTGCATTGATGCGGCACGCCGCGCGATGGCAGATGCCAATATAACGAAGGATCAGATCGACGGGCTTATCACCTGTAATTCGATGGCCGAACCCTATATGTATCACGCCGAGGCAATGGCCGAGTATCTGCAGATATTCCCGCGCTATTGCATGAGCGTAAGCGCTGGCGGCAGCACGACCTTTTCGATCCTGCATCATGCCGCCGCTGCGATCGTCAGCGGCATGTGCACAACCGTCCTTATCACGATGGGGGACAGTTTACGCAGCGGCCTGACACGAGACCAAGCCATGAAAATGCAGTCGTCCGCCGGCCATTCTCAGTTTGAAATTCCCTTCGGCCCCACGGTCCCTGCCTTCTATGCCCTCATCGCTCGGGCCCATATGGACAAATATGGCACGACCGCCGAACAGTTTGCCGCCATCGCCGTAGCCTGCCGCAAACATGCCTGCCTCAACCCGACGGCCGAAATGCGCACCCCTATCACCGTCGACGACGTCATGAATTCGCGTATGATTGCCGATCCTTTGCACCTGCTCGATTGTTCGCTGGTTTCGGACGGTGGATCAGCGATCATCATGACCTCGGCTGATAGAGCCGCGGATTTCCCTCACGACCCCATCTATATTCTGGGTTTCGGCGAAGGGCATGGCCATGAACATATCAGTCAGGCACAAAGCCTAACCACGTCCTTCGCCGTGGAATCGGGCCAGAGGGCCTATGCCATGGCGGGCCTTAGGCCGTCTGACATGGACTTCGCACAGTTGTACGATTGCTTCACGCCCACGGTGCTGGTGGAGCTTGAAGACCTAGGCTTTTGCAAAAAGGGTGAAGGCGGAGCGTTCGTAGAAAATGGCAATATCGAGCTTGGCGGCATGTTGCCAGTCAACACCCATGGCGGGCTTTTGTCCCATTGCCATCCGGGTAACCCGGGGTCGATGTTTGCGCTCACCGAAACCGTCATCCAGCTTCGCGGCACGGCGGGCGCGCGTCAGGTCAAGGATGCCAAGGTCGCGATTGTGCATGGCCAGGGAGGCATCATGTCAAGCCATGCCACGGTGATCCTGGCTAGGGAGCGCCACTGATGAATGGCCAGATGGACAAATTTCTCCCCCGCCCGACCCCAGAATCCGCCCCTTTCTGGCAGGGCTGCCGCGATCACAAACTGTTGCTCCAATACTGCACGGCCTGCGGCAAACATCAATTCTACCCGCGTGTGATCTGTGCGAACTGCATGTCCGAACAGCTTGAATGGCGTGAAGCCAGCGGGCGCGGCACTGTGGAAACCTATACTATCGTCACGCGCGCCGTATCGGACGCCTATGCCGCCGATGTCCCTTACGTCATCGCCCTAATCACGCTCGAGGAGGGGCCTCGCATGATGAGTAATGTCATCGGCTGCGACGTCGAAAGCGTCAAATGTGGCGTCGCCGTCGAAGTGGTTTTCGAGCGGTGGTCGGATGAAATCACCATGCAGAAATTCCGGCCTGTCGCGGATCAGCCAGCAAGCTAAGCTTGGACGCGGGGCCCACATACCCGCCGAAATAGAACAACCTAGCCCGCCGTGCGGTCAGATCGTGTCGGCAAGCCGGTCCGCGTCGGCAAAAGCCCGCGCCATGGCCGCAGCGACAACATCTTCAGGGCCGAAGGTTCCTGCCACGCGCACCGCGCCGATGTCCGTCACGCCGATGAATCCGAGCCAGGCCTTCAAATATGCGAGCTGGAAATCCAGCCCGTCGATTTCGGGTAGGCTGCCAAAGGGCATGGCGCTGGCTGCTATGATGATCACCCGCCGCCCCTGGGCCAGCCCTTCGACATTGCCGTTGCTGTCATTGCGGAATGTCAGGCCCGGCTGTGTCAATATGTCAATATACTGCTTCAGCCGATACGGGATGCCGAAATTCCACATCGGCGTGGCAATCAAACAGCTATCAAATGACAGGAATTGATCGCTCCATTTCTTCAGGTCCTGCCATGCGGCTGTCTGCGCTGGATCAACCGCGTCGCCGGCGAGCAAATGATAGCGACCTTCAACAGCATCTTGATCGAACGAGGGTAAGTCTACGTCGAACAAGTCAAGCCGCTCGACGACCAATGCCGGATATCGCTCCTTAAGGCGCGCCAGGAAATGATCGGCAACCATGGCCGATCGCGACCGATCCTTGCGCGGACTGGCACAGATATGAAGCAGCCTGTTCATGCGACGTCCATGCCGATGTAGATGACACCGTCGATTATTTCGACCTCCCAGACTTTTATCGGCAATTTTGTTAATGTCCCCATGGCGGAACCATCACGCATGTCGAAGCGAACACCATGCGCCGGACAGAAGATATGAAACCCCCTCAGTTTGCCGCCTTCGAGGGCCTGCAAGGCATGGCTACACCTGTTCTCGATGGCGAACACGCCTGCCGGGGTACGGGCGACAAGCACAGACTTTCCATGCAGTGCGAACGTACGGGTGCCTTTTTCGGGAATGTCGGCAAGCGGAGCGACGGCGATTTTCACGGTTTCAACGTCCTTGATCAAGATAGTGTCCGGTCAGTCGAAAATTCATGTAAATCCCTTCGGCAAGTCCGTCCACGCTGTCCCAAAAGGTGCCTGAAGTACCTTGAAAAAGCAAACATGATTGTCGTTTCATGTTAGCGCTCTATACGAGAAACGAGCACTCTAAAAAGGTCATGGGCTATGGACGCGAACACGACGCGGCGGATCAAAGACAGCATCGCATTCGAAGCCGCACGCACCGAGCCCCCGGCGGGATTTCCACGGCTGCCCGACATACCAGCGGCCCGCTACATCGATCCGCAATTTCTTGAACTGGAAAAGCAGGGCCTTTGGAAGCGCAGCTGGCTTTATGCCGGCCACACCAGCCAAGTCGCTGAACCGGGCAGCTGGTTCCTAACACGCAATACCGGGACGCCAATTCTGATCGTGTGCGATTTGCAAGGTGGATTGCGTGCCTTCTACAACACCTGCCGCCATCGCGGCGGCCCGCTTGTCACGCAAGAGGCCGGTCTTGGCCGAGGCTTTGTCTGCAGCTATCACGGCTGGAGCTATGCGCTCGACGGTCAGTTGAAATCGGTACGCGACAAGCGCGATTTCGTCGATCTCGACTTTGGGTGTCGGTCGCTGCTACCGGTTCGCTGTGAAACGCTTGGCGGCTGGATTTTTATCAACGAAGATCCCGATGCGTTGGGGCTGCTGGAAAGCTTGGGGCCATTGGAGAGCGAACTTCGGCAATTCGATCTCGACAATCTCATGCTCGTCCATTCGCGCGGCTATGACGTACCCTGCAACGTCAAAGTGCTGTTGGATGTATTCCTCGAAGTGTATCATCTGAAATCGATCCACCAGAACACGGCTGATCGATTTCTCGATCACCGCAGCATGACTGCTACCCTGTGGCCGCATGGCCATTCAAGGATGATCACGCCCAATCGTCGCCCGGATTGGATCGATCCCGGCACGCGGGGGATGCCTGAAATCGCCTCCGTCTCCGAGATTCCACGCATCAACAACGTCAGCTACAACATCTTTCCCAACATCGTGATGCCGCCGACAGCAACGGGCATTCCCATGCTTGTTTTCTGGCCGCAAACGAGGAACTCGATGCGGATTGAATGCCATTGGTTCGGCCCTAAAATATTAAAAGAAGATCTCAGTTCGCTCTGGGACACCCGGATCAGGAATTTTGAAACGATCCTGTTCGAAGATCTAAAGTTCGCGGCAAAAATTCAGGAATCGATCGAAGGTCCCGGTTTCTTGGGCATCCCCCTCAACTATCAGGAACGCCGCATCTACCACTGGAACGAGGAAGCAGATCGCCGGATAGGTCCCGAACGCGTGCCGGCTGAAATGCGCGTCGAACAAATGCTTGGCGACTGGATTGACAAGTCCTGACCTGAACAGGGCCCCAGCGCTGCCGCGATCATTTTTTCGCAGGCGCGAAGACCATCAGCAGGTTACCGGGCATATGATAATAAAGACCATAGCCCGAGTTAACGACGACATGGCCATTGGCCACTGCCGCACCCGGGCCACTCATGCCCCCGCCTCTCGCCTCTAAGCCTGAGATCGTCTTTACGGGTAGTGTTGTGTCAACTGTCCATATCGGTTTGCCAGTGCGGCTGTCATAGGCCCTAAAGCGACCATCAAGATGCCCTGCGAAGACAAATCCTGTTAGCGCTGTGACTGCCGAGGAAATGCCGGGATCACAGTTTTCTCTCTTGCCGCAAACATTATCTGCTAGTGAGTTCCAGAACACCCGACCAGTTGCGCCATCGATGGCGTGAAGACCAGCCCCGCGCAACTTTGCATTATAAACGCGGCCGTCGCGCGTATCTTTCATGTCGTTGATTGGAACGTAAACAAGACTCCCTTGAGCTGCCATCCCGAAATGGACGCCGCCCTGCGTTCCCCCATGCCCAAGGGTAGTTTTCCAGACAGGCTTCCCAGTGTCCGGATCAAGTCCGTACACAGCTGCCGATTTCTGTCCTGCAACGATCATAGATTTGCCGGCACCAATTGGCACGACAAGTACAGAAGCCGCCACATCAAGATCAGGGCCGTTTTCCTTGGGGCAATTGTCATTACCCAACATGCAACCAACATTCCAGGCATCGCCTTTGGTCAGCTGGGACACCCAAATCCGCTTGCCCGTTTTTGCATTTACGGCAAACACGGCATCGCTATTCCCATCAGCGGGAGAAGAGTAATTCTCTCCTGACCCGAAATAGACCTTATTCGTTGCCGCATCAAAAGTGGGGCTGTTCCAAATTGGAGCGCCCGAGGGTCCGATGATATTGGTTCCAGCTTTGGTCTTGCCTTGCTGAACTCCCGGAGTTGTGACGCTGTAATGCCGCCAATTTACGGAACCGGACTTGGCATCAAGCGCAACAACCGATCCCCTGAAAGTGCAACATGCATAGTTTGGATCGGCGGCCGCTGTCACCTCAAGCGATGAGACAGGAACGAAGAGCTGCCCTCCTCCAATCGTGGGGGATCCTGTGATAGTTGCATTTGAATGATCATCAACTTTTGACTTCCAAACGAGCTTACCCGTCATGGCATCAAGAGCATATATGCGAGCCAACACATCCCCGAAATAAAGCCGCTCCGTCGCCGGATCTAAAACGACAGCAGTGCGCACTTCAGCGGATGCCCGGAAAGACCAACGCATACAGCCCGTTTCGAGATCGAGCGCGTAAACTGTGCCGTCTTGGCTTCCGACAAACACCGCACCCCAGCCGATGGAAGGCTGAGACCTGGCCCTTTGAGCTTTCGGATAGGCGAACGCCCATTTGAGTTTTAGCTGCGGGACCTGTTCCTTCGTCAAACCTGCTTGCTGGGCCGACACATATCGATTGTTGTTGTGACCCCAACCCGTCCGGGCCGGAGGTGATCCTTTGTCAAATCGCGCAAGCCGAGAAGCGCATGAAGCAGGCGGTGCGGGTGCCTTGTAATCTGCCAGCGGTGTGCGGGTCAGATATTCTGCGATCTGCTGGCGTTGCAATAAAGAAAGTTTGGCGGCCTGCTGGCTCATTATTCCGCCATTCATCGACGCCAAAAGGGCGTCCGGGGCCATCATCTCAAGCCATACCTGCTGTGGCGCTTTTGGTACGCCACCATTATGGCAGCCCGCGCAATTTTCTTGAAACAGGCCCTTTCCGGGGTGTTTCTCGATATCAATGGTCGGGCCGTCTCGCGACTGGAATTCGTCGGTCGATGTTACTCGTTCTCCGCCGACCTTGTCAGCCGAAGGCTGACTGCACCCAGAAAAGGCAAGCGACGCAGCTAAAACCAGTCCGATCCAACTGCGTCGCATAACCTTATCCTCGCTTCTATTTAGAACTTTGCACCAGCTTCAACGCCAAAATAGCGTGGCGGTCCGTACAGCGTGAATGTCCACAAACCACCGACGACCTGGCTCGCCGTTTCATAACGCTCGTCGGTCAGGTTCTTTCCAACGAGACGCAGCGAATATTTATCGTCGAGATCGGCAAGGGTTATCGACGCGTTAAGCAGCGTCCGAGCACGGAGGAAGGTATTATCCCGTGCATCCGCAATCGACTGCGTAAACAGGTTTCGACCGACGTAGCTAACATTCGCATTAAACGCCACCTTCAGGTTGCCACTGATAGGTGTTGAATAGGTCCCGTCAACGGACCATTGCCATTTAGGTGCACGGTCCAACGGCGCTGTCGACAAATCATAGCCTGCGGGTATCGGCGTTTCATATTTAAGGTACTTAGCGTCCTGATAACCAAGTACACCGCGAAGGGTTAACCCGTCGGTTGGAATAAGTGTTGCCTCTACCTCAAGGCCCTTTACCCGGGCACTGGCTGCATTGAAGAAACGTGTGACCTGATTAGGCTGGCCATTAACAGTGATGGGCACAACAATCTGCTTTTGGAGATCGCTGTAATCCACCCAGAAGCCGGTCACGTTGAGCCGCGCGCGGTTGTCGAGGAACTGCGTCTTTATACCAGCCTCATAGCTGTCTGCCTTCTCGGGCTTGGTTGCCGCCGCTGCATTGGCAAATGCCGCCAAGTCAGCTCCAAATGGTCCAAAGCCACCAATCTGGTCGTTGAAACCGCCGCCCTTGAAACCATGCGAATAGGTCGCATACAGGAACGTATCATCACTGGCCTTATACGACGCGGAAAACCGGTAGGTCGGCTCATTATCACTTGCCCGCACAGTGACGACGCCGGCTGTGTATTTATAGACACTGGCATCAAGCGGCCGGTTGATTGTGATGCTTGGATCAAATCCCCCGCCCAATTGCGGTATGAATACTTGTTGGCGACCGCGCCAGGTCTTGCGTTCCCAGGTGTAGCGACCGCCTGCTGTAAGGGAGATCTTGTCATTCACCTTAAAGGTGCCCTCGGCAAACACAGCTGTCGATTTTGCCTTTTGCGCATTGCACAACAGGTAAGGGGAATCGTTCCAGGCGCCGAAGGGCAGGGGGCCGCCCGTAAGATCAAGGAAGCCGAGTAACTGGTTCACACAGAAGTCGACATTGTCCCTTTGGTAGAAACCGCCTGCAACAAAATCGAACGCACCTCCCAAATCTGAGGCAAAGCGCAATTCTTGCTGCCAGGTCTTGCGATCGTCGTCGCGCGTGGCATCGAACAGAGACAGAACCGAACCGTCTGCCGCCACTGGAGCCTGACCGGTATACGTGCTTGGCAAACGCGAGCGCTGGCTACGCCAGCCAGTGATTGACGTGAACGTACCCATGCCGACATCAACATTCATATTGAGGTAGACGCCATCGACATTGACGACATGGCCATCCTGCATCCGCATCAGACCATCCTGACGGTTCGACACGCCTCCGTTTTTAATGGGGTCGCTGTTTGGGTTGCCGCGCGATCCAACATTCAGGGCATCGAACAAGAAGAAACGGCCGCCGCCGTTGACCGGCGTTTCATTAACCGTCGCGGGAGTTTCCGAACTATCCCGGATCATTTCATATTGCAGCAACGCATCAAAATTATCCGATGGCTCCCAAAGCAATTTGGCACGCAAGTTGAAGACATCTGTGCCGCCCACCCGGCGACCATCACCACAACCCGACTGGCCAACAAATTTCGCCGTGGTTGCGGGCAGCGCCGGTGGCGTCGTTAGAAAGGTTCCAACTGGGCCGTAGCAAGCGCCATTGCGCATGAAACCGTCCGAATACTCGTATCCGCCTACAAGGCGCAATGCGAGCTTATCCTTGATGATTGGAATATTGACTGACGCATTTCCGCTGTAAGACTTGAAGCTACCCGCCGTAAGACGAAGTTCAGCTCCAAAATTTGCAAGATCTGGCCGCTTCGTCTTGACAGTCACGGCGCCGCCGTCTGCGTTCTTGCCGAACAATGTACCTTGCGGCCCGCGCAACACTTCAACTTGCTGCACGTCAAACGTATCCAGCAACTGGGTTTGAACGCTGGGCATCACAAAATCGTCAACGGTTACGAGCACAGACGGCTCATAATAAACGATAATGTTATTCTGGCCAACACCACGCATGGCGAAGGAGGCTGCATTGAAGCCGGTGATTTTTGCAGCGGAGAAATTGGGAACAAAGGAAGCAAGATCGCCGATATTGTCAGGGCTTGCTTGCTGGATGATTGTTTGGTCCACTGCGGTAATTGCGATCGCAGTCGTCTGGAGATTGGAGTCGCGTCGCGTTGCCGTGACAATGATGTCCGACAGGCCAGTATCGTCTGAAGTTTCGTCAGTTGTCTGCGCAAAAGCGGGTGTTGCGAGCGCCAGAACTAAGCCTGCGCCAATACCACGAGTCAAAATTTTACTGCCCATTAGATCCTCCCCATAAGATTTTCTTCAAGCAGCCGTTTTTTTGCTTTCGTGCCACCTAGAACCCATGGCTTGCCACATATTAAAATAACAATCAATCATGTTTGTTTTTTTTCGAATTCATGTAATTGTAGGCCCCAAAGGTAAGAGGAGTACATTCAATGAGTTTCGATTTTCGGCTCTGGGATATTCACACAGGTGTGCATCACCCTTTCAATGATCGGGCGCCCAGAATAGACAACGGAACTGGGCGACCTGACCCGAAACGCTATCATGGTCCGGACTATAAGGACGCTGAATGGAACCGGATGTGGACGCAAACCTGGCTGCTCGCGGGCCCTACAAGTGACCTTCGTGAAGATGGAGATTTTGTCCGGTTCGACATCGCGGACGAGAGCTTCATTGTGGTGCGACAAGAGGATGGCAGTTTAAAGGCGCATTACAATGTGTGCCCCCATAGAGGGAGCCAGCTGATCCTCGCCGATTTTGGTTCGGTCGGGAACTTTACTTGCCCCTTTCACAGCTGGCAATTTGCACTTGACGGTACCAATATAAAAGTGACGGACGAATTCTCCTTTCATCCTGAAGCTCTTTGCCATGACCGCAATCTCACGCCAGTACGATGCGAAGATGTAGCGGGCCTTGTCTTTATATCTCTTTCAAATGATGTGCCGCCATTACGCGAATGGCTCGGGCCGGTCGCAGACCAGCTGGCGTCCTATGATATTGGCGCGATGAACGTCATTCAGCATAAGCAAACTGAATGGGCAGCGAACTGGAAAGGCGGCGTGGATGCCTTTTATGAAATCTACCACCTCCACGCTGTTCATCCTGAAACGCAAGGCGTAATGGATGACCGCACGCAAATCGACCTCTATCCCAACGGAATGAGCCGTCAGTTCGTCCCATTTGGGCAACCTTCACCTCGGTTTCCTGATCAAATCAGCGTGAATGACGGCATTAAAATGATGCTGCGCGATGCCGGTATTGATCCAGACGCGTTTGAAGGCACCGCACAAGACAGCCGCGCCGCAATCCAAGTTTCAAAGCGCCAACGCGCCGAGCGATTTGGTCTCGATTATGACAAGTTTAGCGATACCCAACTTAGCGACTCAACCATCTATGGCATCTTTCCTAATGTGCAGATCGGTTGTCACCCTGAAGCAGTATTCATCCATCGCTTCCTGCCGCATCCAGATGATCCCAATCGGTTCACCTATGACACTTGCATTCTTTTCGCACATGTCGATGCACCGGGCTATGGCCCACCTGCTTGGATGGGGTTGGCCGACGGGACCGACACAACGGGGATGACGCGCCCTGAAATCGAACGCGTCCCGCTTGGCGAGCCGCCCAATCTTGGACAGGTCTTGGATCAAGATTCCGAACTATTACCGATTGTTCAAAAAGGGTCACGTTCGCGGGGCTTCCGCGGACCGATTTGGAGCGAACAGGAAGCAAGGCTGCGCCACTTCCATGCCGAGCTCGACCGCTATATTGATGGAGAGATTTGAAAATGAGCTGGACCTTCCTTTCACGCTTTAACATCAAGGCAGACCGAGAAGCAGAATTCTTGACGCTGATCCCACAAATGGAAATGAACGCCGCCGAGGAAATCGGAACTTTGGCATATAAATTTTATCGCCTTGATGCGCCACATGCCTTCGCGGTTTTTGAAAGCTTTGTTGATGAAGCTGCTGACAATGCCCACCAGGCCAACCCCGCGAGCACAGGCATCATAGAAAAAATGATAGAGTGTATAGACGGTACGTACACCAGAGAATATCTGAGGCACATAGAAGGATGACACTCATTTACACTCTGGGAGAGCTTTTGCGGAACGGGGCCGCTCTCCACTCTCAAGAGATGGCCCTTATCTTTCCCGACAAGCGCACGAGCTACGCTGATTTGAATGACCGGGCACGTCTCTGGGCGGCCGCGCTCATCGCGCGCGGCGTTCAGCCTGGCGATCATGTAGGCCTCTTGTTGACAACGCGCCCTGAATTTGTGGAAGCGCTGTTCGGCATTGCGATGGCCGGGGCTGTCGCTGTACCCGTGAATGCGCGTTACCAACCCGGAGAGCTTGCATTTCTTGTCAGAGATGCAGACTTGGTTTGCCTGATCACCACAGGTCGCGTGGCTGATTCACTCGATTTCAGCGAGCGACTGATGGAAGCGCTCCCGACGCTCGCGGCAGCGGTAGACCCCGAAAACTTGTCACTTACAGAAGCGGCGAAGCTTCGATCGATTATCTGCTTGGACGAGCCTTGCCCGGCCGGCCTGGTGTCGGCGGGAACTGCGCTGCCGGCCGCACCCTTGACTGCTCAGATCTCAACCCAGATTGATGCTCGGATCGACGCTGTTGACCCTCAAAGTACAGCTATGATCCTCTATACATCCGGGACAACCGCCAATCCGAAAGGCTGCCTCATTCGCCACCGCGGGATTGTCGGGAATAGTCGCAATCTGGGTCGGCGCTACGAAATGCAGCCGGGTGACAGATTCTGGTCACCTCTGCCCATTTTCCACATCGCTGGAATTTTGCCTCTTGTGTCAATTCTGGACATTGGCGGCGCCTACCTGACAATCCCCAACTTCGATGCCGGCGTCGCGCTTTCCATGCTGGAAACCGAAAAAGCCACGCATGCTTATCCATGCTTTGTAACCATCATGCAGGATCTGATTGAACATCCAAAATTTACTGAAACAGATCTGTCGAGCGTTCGGCTGATGAATGCTAATTTGGGTGTACAGCCAGACTGGATCAGAGATGCGATGGTCAAAGCCATGCCGCACACGATCATGGTTGGAACCTATGGCCTGACAGAAGGCTCCGGCACAATTTGCACAAGCAGGACGACAGACCCTTGGGAAGCACGCGGCTGGCGGCTGGGAGTTCCTCTCGAAGAATGGGAAGTTCAGATCGTAGACATCGAAACGGGCGATGTTTGCGGCTGTGATGAGAAGGGTGAGATCATCGCTCGCGGGCCAAATATGTTGGCGGGATACTACAACGCCCCAGAAAAAACCGCCGAGGTGATTGACGCAGATGGTTGGTTCCACACGGGCGACATTGGTTCGTTCGACGCGCAAGGGCAGATCATGTTTCATGGCCGAACCAAAGACATGCTAAAAGTCGGCGGAGAGAATGTGGCCGCAGCAGAGATTGAAGCGGCGCTGCAAACTCACCCGGCCGTTAAGCTTGCGCAGGTTACAGGCATTCCGCATCAACGCTATGTTGAAGTGCCGGCTGCATTTGTCGAACTTAATGAAGGTAAGAGCGCGAGCGAAGCCGAGCTCATCGCCCATTGCACCGGAAAGCTAGCTAGCTTTAAGCTTCCAAGGCACGTCCGCTTTGTCAGCGAATGGCCAATGTCGACGTCGAAGATTCAAAAATTCCGCCTTCGCGACACCCTTATCACTGAACTACAAGAGGCCTGATTCCATGAGAAAGTCATTCATCGCCAAGCTCGTTGCTAAGCCAGAAAAGGCAGCCGATCTGGAAGCGCTTCAAATAGAGTTGCGCGACCTTGTTCATGTTCACGAACCTGATTGTGAAATCTATGAGCTGTTCAAATCAGCCGATATGCCAAACACATATTTTTGCGTGGCGACGTTCAAATCAGAGGCGGCGTTTGACCATCACATGAGTATCGATTTTCATGATCGACTGGTCCCCCCAATTCTTGAGTGTCTTGCTGAGGAAATGGAACTCAGCTTTCATGAAGCAGTCTGACGGGCAGTAAACATGGTAATCATGCGGAAATTACATCAAGCTGCCTCAAGCGAACGACCCGCTGCAGATGTCGCGCCTGCGTCGCCAACGCAGCAATGGCTCAAGAGTGCCCAGACTAAGAAGCGCCTGATAGAAGGTGCCATTCGCTGCATCGTCAAGTTCGGCTATTCGAGAACGACCACCTCACGCGTCGCTGCAGAGGCCGGTCTGTCTCGCGGTGCAATGCTCCATCATTTTGAAAACGGCGAAGCGCTGATGCGCGCCGTAATCGCCGAACTAAATGATAAGCGCCTGCGGGCGATTCGGCGCAGTGGCGATATTGCCGGCCGGGGTGTCCACGAAGTCGTGCGGGCCTATTGGCACCAGCTTTCCAGCTCGAGTTTCACCGCCTTCCACGAACTGTCGATTGCCGCGCGGACCGATCAGGGGCTGGCCCAGATACTCGAACCCGCACAGGCCGAATTTCGCGAGCGGCGATATGCCCTGTCGATCGAGGCTTTCCCCGAATGGCAGAAGAACCGCACGAATTTCGATCTGGCGCTGGCATTGTCGCAGCAAACGATTGAAGGCATGGCCATTAACCGCCTCGTCCATGGGCTGGACGAGGCGATGGTGGAACCATTGCTGAACAATCTTGAACGGCAGATACAGGAACTGAAGCCGCCTGCCGATTAGTTGATTATCGGTAGGCCTTCTGGACGTTTACCGGTTTGGTTCCGGTCACTTGAGATTATATACATCACTTCATGAGACCGATCATGGCGATCAAGCATAGGGAAGATTTCAAGAAAGAGGCAGTTAGGATTGCATCTTCCATAGCGATCGCGGCAGCCAACACTGCGCTTATGATTACCAGAAGAATTTGCAGGCCTAAGGCCCGCGACCATCAGTCAGCTTGGTACAGCTGCTCGCTACACCATTTCAACTCCCGCCAAACTGGTCCGCCGAGGAAATGAGCTGCACATGGTGTTACCTTTCGACGCCAACGGCCAAACGCAAAAGAACGGGGATCCAACAGAGAATATCGACCAGATCTGGCGATATGTCGCGACTACAAATGGTCTCTGACCAAGCGCCAGCCCGCGCCGTCCTAATAAGCGGCGGAAAACACGGGACAATAAGCCCAATTACTGAGTGGATCCGGGCCCATCACGATTCTGGAAGGAAAATGGTGGGCGTAGCAAGGATTGAACTTGCGACCCCTGCGATGTCAACACAGTGCTCTACCACTGAGCTATACGCCCACGCTGCGGCAGCCTCTAGCGGGGGTTGCCGTATCATTCAAGCCTATTTAAGTTCGCTGAAACTTTCCTTAGCAAACAGCCGCTCCACTTCGAGCACCAGGTCTTTCAAATGGAAAGGCTTGGACAAGATTTTCGCGTTTGGCATCGATTCGCCTGCACGCAGGGCGACGCCTGAAAATCCCGTAATGAACATGACTTCGGTCTGGGGTGATACTTTGCTGCAATGCCGTGCCAGTTCGATGCCGTCCATTTCGGGCATCACGATATCGGTCAATAGCAGGTCGAAATGCTCGTTTTCCAACAGCGGCACGGCTTCGGTGCCCCGGTCGACCGAGACGACTTCATAGCCCGAACGCTCCAACGCCCGCGCCAGATATTCGCGCATTGCCTGTTCGTCTTCTGCAAGCAAGATACGGGTCATCAAACGTCCTTTTCTTATTCTCGGAATCTACTTCGCTCTATTGCAGACGTCCATAACGGCAGAGATTTAATTTTTTGCACCAAATACGGTAAAATGTGGCAAGAGATCGATAAGGCATAAGGACAACAACCAATGGAGTTTATCGAAAACGGCGGATTTGCGGTGTACGGATGCCCGTCACTATCGATCCCGCTGTTGGTTTCGGTGCCTCATGCCGGGCGCGAATATCCTGACATACTTTTTCGTTCGTTACGTCTTTCAAGGGAATCGCTTGTGCGGCTGGAAGACAGATATGCCGATCTGTTGTTGCGGAAAATTATTGGTTTTGGATTTCCTGCAATTGTCGCGCATAGCGCTCGGGCTTGGATTGACCTGAACCGTGCAGAAAGTGACATTGACGTCGAAATGGTCCGAAATGCCGTCGCTGCCGACTATCCACCCCCAGGCGCAAAACAACGCGGCGGGCTGGGCTTGATTCCACGCCGCTTGTCGGATGGCGGTGATATCTGGAAAGGGCAGTTCGAACTTGACGATATTCAAGGCCGGATTGCCAGCTTTCACAAGCCATATCACGAAACCATTGGGGATATTTTGCAGCAGATGCACAAAAAATTCGGGATAGCGTTGCTGCTCGATCTGCATAGCATGCCGCCTATCCGGAATGTCCCGCAAGGCGATCCACCGCATTTTGTGATTGGTGACCGGTTTGGGCAAAGTTCTTCATCGGTTTTTTCCGAACTTCTTATTCAGCAGATTCAGCTTGCCGGATACCGTGCGGCGTTAAACCATCCTTATTCGGGCGAACATATTTTGCAGCGTCACGGAAGTCCCAAGAGAAATATCCATGCCCTGCAGTTGGAGGTCGACCGCTCATTATATCTCGATTCGACGCTGCGGGAGCCATCCATTTTGTTACCGTCGATTACCATCCTGCTTGGTAATCTTGTACGGGCATTGTCGGATCAGGCTTTAGGATCGGCCACGCTAATCGCCGCAGAATAGAGGGTTTTCGCAAATCCCAAGAAAAAACCACCCCGAATAAATTCGGGGTGGCCAAGGTTCAGGGAGGTGGTGCCGCCTAACGGCACCGGTAGGACGAAAATGGGAGGGGATATTTCCGTCCTGTTCAAAGGATGGGGGCGATAGGGGGCAAAATCAAGCCCACAGAAAGAATAATTTACGACTTTCGTCCAAATTCGACGAATCATAAAAAATAATTTGCTATTGAGAATGATTATCAATAAATCCTGTGAGGCAGGAGGTATTCATGCTCATCAATCTATTTTTGCCCGAACAGCCCCGACTTCCCGATATGCTATCGGCCGACGCCCGGTACATTCTGGCAGCACGATGCTGGTGCATTTTAAGACGGGCTGCCCTTGATCCGAACAAGAGTATATCGGGATATCTGGGGTGTCCAAATGTCACATTGCAATTCAACCTGCTGATGGAGGTTGTAACCCAAATTTGGCCCCAGCCTTTTGCGATTTTTAGGCCATGTTGCGGCGGCGCGAGCGTGGATGAGATGTTGCTTGTAAAAGCCATTGGTCTGGCCAATGTGGATACACGGCCGCAATTTGAAACATTGCTAAAGGAAATGTTGCCCGATGACGCGCTTGACTTGTTTTTTGCGCGGGCGAATGCGTTAAAGGCGGTTGGTTATATCCAACACTGATTGTCAAAGCCCCGCCAAATTATGCAAAGATGATCTGGCGGGGCTAAAACTGATTCTGATTTAGTTGGTCGGCAATTCCGTTACCTGCGGCACTTTGCCTTGGGCAACTTGCAACGAGAATATTTCGCGCATCAATTGAAGCGAGAACAGATGCGCGTGGATCAATGCAAGGATTCCATTCTGGTTCAATTTGCGAACCGCATCACCACGCAGTTCGCGCAGCTTGTTTTCGTCGACCATTTTGAATCCACGATACACAAATGGCTTTTCCTGGCCTTCTTGCTGAATTGAAACTTCGCCGTCCATCAAAAGATCAAGCTTTTTGAGTTCTTCAACAAAAGCATGGGTTTGCGCGCCAGCATTTTCAAAATCTTCACAGAATTTGAGGATGGACTTGGTGTTGTCGCTAGGATCGGTGCCATCAAAAAGGTCGTTTCCTTCCTCAAATTCACCAACTGCGCCCGATGTCGGGTCGAAGCAAAGCGACAATTCGTCCGTATCGGGCCGCAGCTTTGCGAGCATGAAGGGATAGCGGCGAATATAAGCGGGAATATAAACCGGGCGATCAAACTGCCCGTCTTCGTTCATGAATGTATTTACACCTTCATTCATTCCCATCAACACCAGCGGAACAGGGGTTTCGCTGGCCGAGAAAATGATGGGGTAGTTGCGCGAGGCGGCAACAAATTCCTCAATCGTCAAAGGGATAGCGTGCTGGCCATCCATGAACTTGGCATTCTCGAGCATGCGCGATTTCCATTTTGCATGTTCGTTGCTGTTGAGAGGAACCAGATCCTGATACAGAAGTGGCAGGTTGGTAGCTTGGGGCGCGGTGGCCATGGGAGACTCCATATGTTGTTATTGCGACAAAAAAATCTTGCGGGTCTTAGTCGGAGATAGCCGCTTTCGCAAGCGGAACAAGCTTTCCCGGGTTCATTATACCCAGCGGGTCAAAAGCGGTTTTGATGGCACGCAGCGACGCCATGCGGACGGCGTCGGTCAGGCGACCAAATTCCGCAATTTTCGCCTGTCCGATGCCATGTTCCGCCGACAATGATCCTTTATACGCAACAACACGGTCGTACACATAAGCGGTGATTGCCTTGGCATCGCCTGCATACCAAAGATCGACCTCGATGCCGTGCGGTGCTTTGACATGGAAATGGATATTGCCGTCGCCCAAATGGCCAAAAGCGACGGTGCGGGTTCCGGGCCACCGTTTTTCGATAGCCGGCGATTCTGATTCGATGAATTTTGCCATCGCATCGACCGGGACGCTGATATCATGTTGCAGCGCAGGACCGGCGGCGCGTTCGGCCTCCGCTATGGAATCTCGGATTTTCCAGAATGCGTCGGCCTGCGCCTCGCTGCTCGCCAGTGTCGCGTTTTCAATCAAACCGACGCCGATCGCGCTTTCCAGCAGCTCGGCCGCCAATTCCGCAGGTGATGATTGCGTCGGGTGATCCTGCACCAATTCCATCAGGATATGCCAATGGTGCGTCGTTTCCAGAGGCGCGCGTGTTCCGGAGATGTGCCGGATTACCGAGTCAAGGGCATGGCTGGGAAGAATCTCAAACCCTTCCAGCCGTTCCCGCGCCCGTGCCTGCATGAAAACCAGCATCCGGTACGCCTGATCCGGACTGTCAACGCCTGCCCAAATCACGCACCGGTCCAGCAATGCAGGAACGGTCTGCAAAACAGCGGCGGTTACGATGCCTATCGTGCCTTCACCGCCGATTAAAAGATGCTTGAGGTCATAACCGCGATTGTCTTTTTTGAGCGGTGTCATGGCGTCATATATGCTGCCGTCGGGCAATACCGCCTCAACCCCGGCGATCAGGTTACGCATGGTTCCGTGACGCAGCACTTGCGTGCCGCCCGCATTGGTTGAAACAAGGCCACCAATTGTTGCCGACCCCTTGCCGCCGAGTGTCAGCGGGAAACGGCGCCCTTGCTTCGCAGCTGCTTCATGCAAATTTTGAAGGATGACGCCAGCTTCGCAACTTATAAGGCCGCTGTCGGGGTCAATCCCTTCCATCTTGTTCATCCGGCGCAGGGACAGGATAATCTGTTCGCCACTTGTGTCGGGAGTAGCACCGGCAACCATACCGCTGTTGCCGCCTTGCGGCACGATAGCTACGCCGTTTTGCGCGCAAATGCTGACCACATGGGCGACTTCTTCGCGATTTGCAGGGGAAACAAGCGCTGCTGCACGACCGGTAAAGCGACCGCGCCAGTCTGTAAGCCAAGGGGCGAGAATATCAGGATCATCGGAAAAGCCTTTCGGGCCTAAATATTCCTTCAATTCCGACAAAGCATTTATATTTGGCACATTGGATTCCAAAAGATTGACAGCGACGAACAGTTGCCCAATTCATACCCTGTTCAACCCTATCGACTAAAGCCGATAGAACTTCAACTTCATACCGGATCAACCTTTGCGTGCAGTATTGGCCATAGTAATAATCGCGATCGGCTGCACGATGCTGTCCCGCGATGCCTCCGCACAAATCGAAGTGGATCGTTCGGACAATATGTTCGCCCCGATATTGCGGTTAAAGACCATCTTTAGTCAGGTCAGGGTCGATCAACGCGTGATCGTCCGGTTACCGAGCCAATCCTTTGCGCCGATGAATGCAACAGCCGGGCGTTCAAAGCAGTCAGCTCAAATCAGGTATAAAGAACAGAAGATTGGCAAATGCCTGTGGATCGACAAATTGGCCGGATCCCGTCCCGGTCCCAAAGGCACTCTAGAGCTTTTGACACGCGACGGTGTGTTGATCCGGGCATATCTTGGCGATGGCTGCCTTGCGCGGGAATTTTATGCAGGGGCGTATATGGAGCGTCCCTATGACGGCAAATTGTGTATTGATCGTGACCTGCTGCACGCCCGTACCGGCGCAAAGTGCGAGGTCGACAAATTCAGGTTGCTCATTCCCCGCTGACCCGCAGACGCGACACCGCCAAATTCCTTGACATTTGCGTGCTTACAGACCAAAGGCCGCGCAGGCCAAGACGCGCTTCGGCGATGTTGTTTGGCATGTGTCGCTTTTCCGGAACTATCCTATGCGTTTTGCCGATATCGGCTTGTCTGATGAATTATTAAAGGCTGTTACCGAGGCTGGCTATGATGAGCCAACCCCCATTCAGGCCGCAGCAATCCCGCAAGTGCAGATGATGCGCGATATTATTGCCATCGCACAGACCGGAACGGGCAAAACCGCCAGCTTTGTTCTACCCATGATCGACGTGCTTGCCAACGGCCGGGCCCGCGCCCGGATGCCACGCAGCCTGATTTTGGAACCAACCCGCGAACTTGCCGCCCAGGTCGCCGAAAATTTTGAAAAATACGGTAAATATCACAAGCTTTCCATGGCGTTGCTCATTGGCGGCGTGCAGATGGGTGATCAGGTCAAGGCGCTGGAAAAGGGTGTCGATGTCCTCATCGCGACACCCGGTCGCTTGATGGACTTGTTCGAACGCGGTAAGATTTTGCTAACCGGATGCGAGATGCTGGTCATCGACGAGGCTGACAGAATGCTCGATATGGGTTTCATTCCCGACATCGAACATATTTGCACCAAATTGCCGACCACGCGCCAGACCTTGCTGTTCTCGGCAACGATGCCGCCGCCTATCAAGAAACTGGCGGACAAGTTCCTGACCAACCCGAAATATATCGAAGTGGCACGTCCCGCGACGGCCAATACGAACATCGAACAGTTTCTGGTCAACGTATCGCCGATGAAAAAGCGCGATGTGTTGCGTGATCTGATCCGCAGTGAGCAGGTGTCGAACGCAATTATCTTTTGCAACCGCAAGACAACAGTCCGCGAGTTGAACACCAGCCTGCAACGTCACGGGCTTCGCTCTGGCGAGATTCACGGCGACATCGATCAGGCATCGCGCCAGAAACAGTTGGAAGCCTTCAAAAATGGCGACATTGACTTTCTGGTTGCGTCCGACGTTGCGGCACGCGGACTGGATGTGAAAGGCGTTAGCCATGTGTTCAATTTCGATGCGCCTTGGCATCCCGACGATTATGTCCATCGCATCGGCCGCACCGGACGGGCAGGGGCAAAGGGTAAAGCCTTTACCTTCGTTACAAAGGCGGACGAGGAAGCAATCGAGAGTATCGAAAAGCTGATCGGCAACAAGATCGAACGGGTTGGTAAAGTGGATGCACCCGAAGCTGTGAAGGCGGAGCGCGCACCTGCAAAGCGGGGGCGCAAAGCGGTGGCTAAGGAGCCATTGGCAGAACCGGAAAATCCGCTACCCACCAGTGCCCCGGCAGACAAAAAGCCAGCCCGTGAAAAGCCTGCTGCCCCGCAAAAGGCGGCGGAAACCGCAAGCGACAACGGATGGAATGGGCCAATGCCCGGATTTTTAGGTGTTGGCTTCGGAAGCTGAATGCTTTTGGCTCGCGAGTGATAACGCAACGCGAATCGTACCAAATTTTGGCTAGAAGGAAGAAGAGAAGAAGGAATAAGACCTCAGCTCCTGTCTCGGAGCGAGCTTCTTCCTTTTAGCTAAAAATTGCCGCCGTCGGGAACGTCACAATGTCCTCGGACACGCGCAAAATAAAAGGCCCGCATCGCTGCGGGCCTTTTTTGTTTCCCGTGAGGGATAGTTAGAACTTGCCGCGCAGTGTGATTCCGTATGTCCGTGGTTCAGCAAGGAATTGCGATAACACCTGACGACCGCCGGGAAATTGCGGATCAACAAAAGGAGCGGAGGTCGTGCCAGCTTGGAATGGCGAGTTGAATGCGACCTGGGCATAATCCTGATTGAAGATATTCTGGCCCCACAATTCGATACCCCATGAATCGTCCGGTCCGCGCAGGCCGATACGGGCGTTGAATACGGCGAAACCATCCTGTTCCTTTTGCGGGAACAAGTCAGAACCGGTGTTGTAATCGCTGGTCAGGCGGGTGTCGACGTAGAATAGACCTGAAAGACCGCTGCTGCCGATTTCCGGCGTCCATGTAACGCTCGAGGTCGCTACCAGTTCGGGCGCGTTCGACAGATTGTCACCCGGGAGTTTGCGAAGAGCCTGATCGAGCGCGGTGCCAAGCTTCGTGCCGATCAGGTCGTCCTGATATTTGGTACTGGCATAGGTCAGACCGGCAGCGACGCGAAAGTTACGAGCCGGAACCAGTGAAGCTTCAAGTTCGACACCTTGAGTGCGAACGCCATAGCCTACGTCTCCAGGAGCGCAGGTCCCCGTTGTATTTGGTGAGGCATTGAAATTGCTGCCCGCCGCGGAAACATTTTGATCAGTGTCAGCGTTTGGTCCGCCAATCAGATTGTTACAACCATTGATGGTCTGCACCAAAAACACTGTGCCGTTAAAGGTATTCAACTGGAAGTTGGAGAAGTCCGAACGGAACGCCGAAACGCTAAGGCTGAAAGGCCCGGTCGAATATTTCGCGCCCAACTCGTAGCTATCAACCAGCTCGGAATCGAACTGCAGATTGCCGACCAATGCTTGTGCACCACCGACAGATGCGAAAGTTGGTATGGGTGATTTGAGTGCCGACCGGTCGAGGTTGAAACCGCCTGCTTTGTAGCCGCGTGCGAAGCTGGTGTAGAGGAGTAGATCTTCGGTTGGTTTCCACGATAGAATTGCGGTCCCGGTGAACTCGTCTTCGCTCCGACTGTCGTTGATTGACACGCCATTCAACTCGGCCGTCGAGTTACCCTGACAGCTAAGACCGATCAACGCGCCAGCTAGTGCGCGACCCGTTGCAGTAGTTAACGGGTTGGCGGCATCGTCGAGGACAAGGGCCTGAACGGCGGTACACGCGGTATTGTCGTTGCCAAAAGTTGCATTGAAACGCTTCTTGTCTTTGGTGTAACGCAAACCCAATGTCAGATCGAGCGTGTCGGTAATATGCACGATGTTATGCGTGAATATCGCCCAGTTGGTGCCGTTCTGGAAATAGCGGTCGTTGGTCGTGCCCAGATTGTTGAGATTATCCAACTGGGTGAATGCGGCAACAACATCCGGGCCGGAGAGACCCGATGCACCGGCGATAGTGGCCGGACCAACACCTGGAACGACGCACGATGGGCTGCCCGGCGAATAAAGCCCCGCCAGACCGCCACCTGAAATGATGCGGCAAGTCGCAAAGCGGCCATATTGGTTACCGAAGCGCAGATTGTCGCGAACGGTCAGCTTTTCATTGGCATAAAAACCGCCAACGAGCCAATCGAGCGTTCCGTTAAAGGCTTCGCCCTGCAGACGTAGTTCCTGCGTAAAGGTATGGAACTGGCGATAAGCATCGTCGCTCGGCGCGCGATAGAGGATATCGACTTCGCCATAGTCGGTGTCGGAAGCCTGACCCGAGCGATACTGGCGATAAGCGGTAATCGAGGTTAAGGTCGCTCCACCGAAATCATAGTCAATCTGGCCGGAGATGCCGTAATCTTTGGTTTCGCCGGAGAACTCGCGATTGGCGCTGACCGAGATATTGCGGCCATAGCCTTGGCTGAACGCCGCCAGCGGCTGACCCAGGTCACGCAGTACATTGATGATGTTATTGCCCGACGTCGAAAGCGGTGCCAGCGGGGTCGAGGGATTGTTCAGATTGCCGATGAACTGGTTGACCGTGCCATCGACATAGGTCGCAGCGCAGCATTCTTCCGAACGCTTGGTGTAATCGGCAATCAAGCGGACCGATAACGCGTCGGTGGGCTCGAACAGCAATTGCCCGCGCAGGAAATACCGGTCGCGGTTGTTGACGTCGCGGCCGGTTTGGTCGTCAGTGTAGAAACCGTCACGCTTTACATAAACGCCGTCCACACGGAATGCGAGCTGTTCGGTGATCGGTCCGGTAAAGCTTGTCGCTGCACGCATGAAATCGAAATTACCGTAGGTCAGCTCGCCGCTGCCGCCGAATGTGAAGCTTGGCTTTTTCGAATAAATGCTGATCAGACCGGCCGAAGAGTTGCGTCCGCCGAGCGTTCCTTGTGGTCCGCGTTGCACTTCGACCCGGTCGATTTCACCGAGTTCATTCAGGCCGATGCCTGAACGTGAACGGTACACGCCGTCGATGAATACCGGAACCGAACTTTCCAGACCGGGGTTGTCGCCGACAGTTCCGATGCCGCGAATACGCGCCGAACCGTTCGCTTCCGATCCGGTCGAGGAAACCAGCAATGATGGCGCAACCTGGTTGAGTTGGCGAATGTCATTCGCACCACTGTTTTGCAGGGTTTCCGCATTTACTGCGGAAATTGCAACGGGAACATCCGAAAGCAACTGCGTCCGGCCCTGTGCGGTTACGACGATTTCATCTTCGGATGTGTCTGCAGTTTCGGCATCCTGTGCAAATGCCAGCGCGGGAAAAGCCAACGCTCCCACGGCTGCTGAAATTGCAAGCACAGTTCTGGCTACAGTGAAGGTCTTCGACATCATACTCTCCCGCTTGTTTAGCTTGTTTCGCTTCTTTGAGCATATGCTAAATCAAATGGGGAAGCAGGTCACCTGATTGCAACGGTTCAACGTGACAATTCGACGAACTGCGGCAAAATTGCAACATAGGGCGGCCTTGAACGTGGCCGCCCCTATATCGGTTATAGTTTAACCAGCATCTTTCCAGTGTTCTCGCCGCTGAAAAGGCCGAGGAAGGCTTCGGGGGTTTTTTCAAGGCCTTCCTTCACCGTTTCGCGCCCTTTGACAGCGCCCGATGTAATGAGCGCCGCCATGTCGGCGTTGAATTCGGGGACCTGTGCGTAAAAATCGGGATAGAGGAAGCCTTTTATCGTTATGCGCTTGCCGATAATCATCGGCAAATACTGCATAGGTTGCGCCTTGAAGTCGTTATAGACGTCAATCATCCCGCAAATGGCAAAGCGCGCCCATTCTTTCGAAGTGGCAAGCGCCGCGTCGAAATGTTCGCCACCGACATTGTCGAAATACACATCAATGCCGGTTTCGCCCATGTCTTTCAGCGCGGCCATCAATTGCGGTAATACTTTGCCTGCCTTGTAATCGATCACGGCATCGGCGCCGAGTTCCTTGACCCAGGTGCATTTGTCCGCGCCACCTGCTGAACCAATGACTTTCATGCCTTTGGCTTTGGCAACCTGTGTGACGGTCGAGCCGACAGCACCAGCCGCAGCCGATACGAAAATAACTTCGCCGGGCTTGGCTTCGGCAACCTTGAGCAACCCGAACCAAGCAGTTCCGCCAGGCATTCCCATGATGCTGAGCCAATGCTGGTCAGGTACGCCCAAATCAGGCAGCTTTACCGGTGGCATTCCTGCTGGCGGTGTGTTGCCGCCGCCCAATACGACGCTGTCGCGCCAGCCGCCCATGTGCAACACTTTCGCGCCTACGGGAAAATCGGCATTATTGCTGGCCGTGACAGTGCCGACCGCGCCACCTGTCATCGGGGCGCCAAGCGCAAACGGATCGGCATAGCTTTTCGCATCGTTCATGCGGCCGCGCATATAAGGGTCAACCGACAGCCAGCCATTTTTGACCTGAAATTCGCCGTCACCCAATGGGGCATCGGGCGTTTCGATCATAGCAAAGTTGCTATCGTTAGGAAGTCCTGCCGGACGGCTAGCCAAAGTACATGCGCGTGCCATTATCGTCTCTCTCCATCATTCTGGTTTTCAGCGGCAGTTACCGCTGTGTTTTGAAAAGCCGGTCTTCCGCCGACCCAAGTTTCTTTGACCACCGCTTTACGCAAATCCGCAGGGCTTGCAAGCAAGGGGTCGACATCAATCAATATGAAATCGGCATGATGCCCAGGGGTCAAGGAACCCACTTTGCTCTCGGCAAACGCAGCATAAGCGGCCCCTGTCGTAAAGCCGGCAATCGCCTGTTCGCGTGTCACCCGTTCATTGGGCCGCCATCCGCCAAAGGGTTGCCCCGCCGCATCTTCGCGAGTCATGGCCGTCGCGAGGCCAGCAAAGGGATCGGCAGATTCAACGGGTACATCCGACCCGAATGCCAATTTCCCGCCCGCTTTCGCAATCGACTGCCACGCATAGGCACCTTTTAGGCGCTCTTGCCCCAGCCGTGCCTCCGCCATCAGTCGGTCCGACGTCTGGTGGACAGGTTGCATGGACGAAATGATGCCGTATTGGCCCAATTTCTGAAGATCAGCCGGATCGACTATCTGCACATGCTCGATCCGCCAGCGGCGATCATCTTTATAGGCTGCGGACAGTTCTTCGACTGCACCGATAACCTCTGCATTGGCGGCATCACCTATCGCATGGATCGCGGTCTGAAACCCGTCCATCGATGCACGTACCATCAGGTTGCGGATTTCGGCACTGGCAAGAAATTGCAGGCCGGTTTGATCCGGTGCGTCGGCATAAGGTTTTTTCAGCCAGGCCCCGCGGCTGCCCAAGGCACCATCAAGATATAATTTCACGCCGCCAAGACGAAGCTTGTCATTATATAACCAAGGCGTAGGGCGCGGTCCGGCGATGGCGACCATGTTTTCAATACCGGCAGCGTAACCGAAAATGCGGACAGAGAGCCAGCCGCCATCGCCAGCGCGGCGATAGCTTTGCCAATCATCTATTGACGTTCCCATGTCGGCGATGGCGGTAATACCCTGCGACAAAAGCTTGTTCTGCGCCTGACCCAGTGCGATGTCGCGTTCTGCGGGCTTGGGCGCGGGCACAAATTTGCCGACCAGTTCGGACGCCGCATCGACAAAAATACCGCCCGGTTTTCCGTTCACCATTTCGATCCGTCCGCCCGGAGGAGATTTGGACGCAGCCGTTACGCCTGCAATTTCCATCGCCCGGCTGTTCGCCCAACCTGCATGGCCATCAACACGTTCCAGCCAAACCGGACGATCGCCGACCGCAGCGTCCAGATCGGCTGCAGTAGGAAAACGGCCCAAGCCCCATTTTTCCTGATTCCATCCCCGCCCGATAATCCAGCGCCGCTCCGGATTTTTGGCGGCATAGTCGCGTATGGCTGCTTGCGCTTCGGCCAAGCTGTTGGTGGCGGACAGGTCAAGCGTCAGCAGTTGAAAGCCGAGGCCCATGACATGGCCATGCGCGTCTATCAGCCCCGGCAACATCGTCGCCCCTTTGCCGTCATGACGAAAATCGAGTTGCGGTGGCAATTTGTCTTTTTTGGACAAAAGCTCGGTGACCTTGCCATCTTTGCCGATGAGAATGGCGTTAAAGCGGATGACTTTGCCGTCAGCATCCAGCGTGATGCCGTTTACATTTTCGACTAGGCCATCGGCAAAGGCCGGTACCGCGAGTGAAAGTAGCGACAGAGCACTTATATTGCCGGCCATCAACCGACAGACCGATGCTTTTTTCATCCTTTTGGCAACCTTTTTACAATGACACTGGTATCGAGGCGACCGCCGCCCATTTGCTGCACATCGGCGTAAAACTGATCGATTAGCGCAGTAATCGGTAGCGTCGCGCCTAAAGCGCGGGCCTCTTCAAACGCCAAGCCGAGGTCTTTACGCATCCAGTCCACGGCAAAGCCGAAATCAAATTTGTCTTCCGCCATTGTGGCCCAGCGATTGTCCATTTGCCAGCTTTGCGCTGCGCCGCCCGATATCGCTTCATAGACCTTGCCGACATCAAGTTCCGCCGACTGGGCGAAACGTAAAGCTTCGGATAGGGATTGGATGACCCCTGCAAAGGCAATCTGGTTGCACATCTTGGTTGTCTGTCCGGTACCGGGGCCGCCGACATGGACGATGCGCTTCGAATAGGGCTCCATGATTGGACGGGCGGCGTCCATGGAAGCTTCGCTGCCGCCGCACATAATCGACAATGTTCCGTTTTCAGCGCCGATTTGCCCGCCGGTCAGTGGCGCATCAACGACCAGAAGTCCGCGTGATTTCGCCTCTACACCCAATTGTCGTGCGATACGTGCCGACACCGTCGTATGGTCGATATACAAATCGCCTTTTGCCATCGCCGCGAATGCGCCGTCACGGCCCAATGTAACGCCGGCGAGATCATCGTCGGTGCCAACGCAGGAAATTACAACTTCGGATTCGCGCGCGGCTTCGGCTGGCGAAGTGGCAATCGTTCCGCCGTGGGTCGCAACCCAAGCCTCCGCCTTGGCACGCGAACGGTTGTAAACCGTCAATTCATGCCCCGCCTGTTTCAGGTGCCGCGCAATAGGGCCGCCCATGACGCCCAAACCGATGAAAGCAATTCTAGTCATGACGGGTTCTTAATGTTTGTTTTCACACAACGCTAGATGCGATAGGGCCGCACGTTATGTCTGATTTACTAACTCTCGATCATATCCGCGCCGCCCATGAACGAATCCGCGATTCGATTGTGGCCACGCCGACCTTGCACAGCCAGACCCTTTCGAAACTAACAGGGGCCAATATTTATCTGAAGTTTGAAAATCTTCAGTTCACCGCTGCGTATAAAGAACGCGGCGCGCTGAACGCATTGCTGCTGTTAACGCAAGAACAAAGGTCCAAGGGTGTTATTGCGGCGTCGGCTGGCAACCATGCCCAGGGGTTAAGTTATCACGGCACGCGACTTGGAATACCTGTGACGATTGTCATGCCGGTACCAACCCCAACGGTGAAGGTCATGCAAACCGAAAGCGTCGGCGGTTTGGTCGTTTTGCATGGGGAGACGTTTGACGACGCTTACAAGCACGCGCGATTACTGGAGGCTGAAAGAGGCCTGACGTTCGTTCATCCGTTTGACGACCCCAATGTTGCCGCAGGGCAGGGGACGGTCGCCCTTGAAATGCTGGAAAGCATTCCATCGCTCGATATGCTGGTTGTACCGATTGGCGGCGGCGGATTACTGTCAGGCATGGGCACAGCCGCGCGGGCGTTAAATCCGGATATCGGCTTGATCGGTGTGCAGGCGGAATTGTATCCGTCCATGTACGCCTTGCTTAAAAACCAGCAATTGCCATGTGAGGGCGATACGTTGGCTGAGGGGATTGCGGTTAAAATACCAGGTAGCTTTACCAGCAAAGTCATCCGGGGGCTGGTCGACGACATTGTGCTGGTGAGCGAGGCGCAATTGGAAACTGCGGTCAGCTTGCTGTTGCAAATTGAAAAGACCGTGGTCGAAGGGGCAGGTGCGGCTGGGCTTGCTGCCGTTATGGCCAATCCCGAAATATTCGCTGGAAAAAATGTCGGTGTTGTTCTGTGCGGGGGAAATATAGATACGCGTTTGCTCGCCAATGTCTTGTTGCGGGACCTCGCCCGTTCGGGCCGGCTCGCGCGCCTGCGCCTCACTTTGCAGGACCGTCCGGGCGCTTTGTACAAGGTGATGCGCCTGTTCAACGAGCATAATGTCAACATTATCGAAATCTATCACCAGCGCATCTTCACGACCTTGCCTGCGAAGGGCTTGATTACCGACATCGAATGTGAAGCGCGGGATGCCGAACAATTACAGGGGCTTGTCGACGGGCTCAACGCCGCTGGTTACCTTGTCGAGCGGGTGGAATTAAACAAGTAAACCGGCTTCCACAATTTTCATGGTAAACACTCTTTTCACTTTACTGACATCAGTGCATATAGGGTGAACAACCCACATATATTTTGGTCTCGAGGGCCTTTAATCGATGAGCGCACCTGTCAGGTTTCCACGATTTTTTGTCACGAACCCCGGTCCTTGCCCCTATTTGCCGGGTAAAACGGAACGTAAGGTTTTTACCGAACTGAACGGACCGCATGCCGACGAACTGAACGATGCGCTTGGCCGCATCGGTTTCCGGCGCAGTCAGAATGTCGCGTATCGACCAAGCTGTATAGACTGCAAGGCTTGTGTATCGGTTCGGGTGCTGACCAGCGAATTTCAACCCAATGCCACGCAGCGCCGTATCATCCGTCGCAATTCCGATCTGGTCGTCAGCGCCTGTCGTCCGTGGTCGACATCCGAGCAATATGATCTTTTGCGACGCTATCTTGGCCAGCGCCATCCCGTTGGCGGCATGACAAATATGGACGACATGGATTATGCCGACATGGTCGAACAATCACCGGTTCGCAGCAATGTCATAGAATATCGTACGCCGGGCCGCTTTGGCCGCTTGGGCGAGTTGGTGGGTGCATGCCTGACCGATCAGCAGGCCGACGGCCTGTCGATGATTTACAGTTTCTACGATCCCGAAGTCGAAGGCCGCCCAGGCCTTGGCAATTACATCATCCTCGACCATATCATGCGCGCGAAAGCGGCCGGTCTGCCTTACGTCTATCTTGGCTATTGGGTCGAAGGCGCGGCCCGGATGCAGTATAAAATCCGGTACACCCCGCTGCAACGCCTTGGACCAGAAGGATGGGAGCGGTTTGAACCTGCCCCGGCCGAGCAGGTCGTTTAGGGTCAGGACCTATTAAAAGCACTCGCGAGGCGTCAAAATGGCGAAGATATCGGACCAAAATGCGCGCCGCCGATAGTCATTCTATCGGCTAGCGTGTTTTGGTCCGAGATCGAAGCCATTTTGACGTCCGAAGGATTTGACCCATTTTGCCCACGGCAGCGTCAGAAAGCCTTGAGATATATTCATATCCCTGCGGCTTCCTTCCTTGCCCTGAGCAAAATGGCCTCAAACCTCGCAAGTGCTTTTAATAGGTCCTGACCCTTGGTCCTGACCCTAAGTCCTAATCAACCGCAAACGCAACGTGGCTTTGCCTTTGCCTTTGCCTTCCATTTACGCACTGCTTTTCTGCGCGGTGCGACGTACACTGTTTCATAATAGGTTTCTTCGGTGACGGTCGTGGTCGTCACAGCGGGCTGAACAGTAACCGTTACCACCGGTGCCTGGGGATAATAATAATATCCGTGCGACCAGTTTTGATATTGCGGAGGGTAATATCCCGGACCGCGCGGGCGGCGTGGACGTTCGTTTTTGCACTTGTCGTTCGCTTTTTCTGCGGCAACGCCAAGCAGCCCGCCAATACCGGCCCCGGCCAATGTACCGCCGGTGCGATTGCCACGGCCCGCAATGCGATTACCCAAAAAGCCGCCGAGCAAGGCACCGATAGCGGCCCCTTTCAGGCCGTTGCTTTTCAGGCAACGTTCGTAGTTTTCATAGCCATAAGGGACATCATATTGTTCCTCGTCATAGGCTTCGTCATAGGTTTCGTCATATTCCGGCGCGTCATTTTGGACTGGGGGCATCGGGAAACCCGGCGCTGAAACACCTTCTTGCCGGATCACTTTTCCGCTCCAGTCGCCTTCAAATACGCGGCGTTGCGGATCGACATATTTGCCTTCCCATTCGCCATCATATTTGTAGCTGGACCCGTCGGGCGTCGCAAATACAGCGTCGTCGTTCCAGTTATAAATTTGGGCATTGGCGTGCATTTCCGGACCGATTTCGGGCTCGCGAAAGTCTCCGGTGCGGTCCGGGCCTTCATGCTTCACGATAACGGTCGAGCTTTTCTCGACCGTCTTGGTGACCGCCTGTGCCGATTCGCCGGCGAAAGAAGGGGTCGTCGTCAATAGCAAAGCGGCGGCCGCAGCCCCTGATAACAAAACGGATTTCATAGTTAACGACTCCCCATTCATCGTCTGCGCCGAAAAGACCCGGCGCATTTGGTTAAGAGGGTGTTAACAGTTTTTGATGGCAATGGCGATGCACGCGGATGTAAATTACGCGTTCAAACAACGCCTTGTTTCAAAATGACGCATCTTTGTCAGATACGGTTAGCAAGCAACGCTGCAAGCGCTTCTATTCCGGCGGTGTCATAGGAATCGAAGCGGGCCAGTGTCGGGCTATCGAGATCGATGACGGCAATCACCTCACCATTGCGAATGACCGGCACGACCAATTCGGAAACGCTTTTTGCATCGCACGCAATGTGGCCGGGGAAAGCGTGGACATCGTCGACCAATTGCGTCTGGCCGCTTGCCGCCGCGGTGCCGCATACGCCATCACCCAATGCGATGCGGATGCAGGCTGCTTTGCCTTGAAACGGACCCAACACCAGTTCGCCATCGACGATCCGGTAAAATCCGGTCCAGTTTACATCGGCAAGATATTCCCACAGCAAGGCGGCGACATTCGCCATATTGGCAACGCCATCGGTTTCGCCCGCGGTCAGCGCGTCCGCCGAACGCAAAATTTCGCGGTACAGTTCGGATTTGGGCGCTGACATATTGATTGCAAATTCGTACATAAGGCGGCTCTGTATCAGTCGACGCTAACCTTGCCACGGTTTTTCTTTACCGTGGATCGGCCCTTTTTGGTGTCAACGCGCCGCGCTTTGGCGGCCTTGCTTGGCTTGGTCGCGACGCGGTGGGCTTTGCGGATATGCGCGCGGTCAATCAGCTCGATGACGCGCGCCCGAGCCTCTGTGCGGTTCGCTTCACGGGTGCGGTGGTTGCGGGCGGTCACGATGAGTTCGCCCGCAACCGTCATTTTGGACCCCGCCAATATTTTCAATTGCCGGAAAGCATAAGGTTGCAACCCCAACGCAAATACATCCACCCGCAATTGGCAGGCAGTGGCAACCTTGTTCACATTCTGCCCACCCGGCCCGGTGGACGCGAGGAACGTTTCTTCGAGCAGATCTTCAGGAAGGTCGAAAGCCATGATACTCATTCAAATTTACGACGGATTATATTTGTCCAGAAATTCTTCCATTTCCTGCAAGAACTGTAGCCGATCCTCGCTGCGGGAAAAGAAATGATCGGCTTCTGGCTGTTCTATATACTCATAATTTTTCCCAGATGCCTTCAACTTTTCTGCCATTTCGCGGGATTGGCCAACATCGACCCTACGATCCTTTTTTCCGTGCATTAACAAGATTGGAATACCAAATTTATCTGGTCGCTTGATCGGCGATACCGTTGCAAAATCTGGGGCCTGATTATTCATCCATTTGCGGCGCACTTTACCGTAGAGAAACAAGCTGTCTTTACGCATCATCTCGGCGAGATCGGAGACCCCGGCGTAGGATATCGCGCATTTGTAAAGTTCAGGGTTCCTTTCCGCCGCGCGCATCGCG
This sequence comes from Sphingorhabdus sp., assembly GCF_041737645.1. Classification (GTDB taxonomy): domain Bacteria; phylum Pseudomonadota; class Alphaproteobacteria; order Sphingomonadales; family Sphingomonadaceae; genus Sphingorhabdus_B. The sequence goes on along the minus strand of NZ_JBGSRI010000035.1, from coordinate 12,920 downwards.
ACATAGCCGCCATAGGAGGCGCCCACGACGCAGATGCGGGATGCATCGGCGATCCCCTGTTCGATAGCCCATGCGCGTGCGTCGTCGACATCGTCTTGCATGGCAAGACCCCATTCGCCTTGGCCTTTGTCATAGAAATCACTGCCGAAGCCGGTGGACCCCCGATAATTTGGCTGGATTACTGCATATCCACGGTCTGCGAGAAACTGAGTCCACCAATCCCAGCTCTCGGAATCGCGGGCTGACGGTCCGCCGTGGGGCAACACAATCAAGGGAAGGTTATTTGCAGGCTTGTCTTTGGGAAGGGTAAGCACTGCGCTGATTTTTAACCCGTCGCGCGCTGTATATTCTATGGTTTTCACAGGTCCAAGGCTGGAGCCTTTGATAACCGAATGGCGCGAGGCAAGAATCGTTGCCGCACCGGTATCGGATGAATAGAGATAATATGTCCCTGGATTGCTGGCGCTGCCTGCATAGACAATATGCTTTTTTTGCGCCCTGTCACTTGATACGACCTGCGGCGACTGCCCTGGTAATGAAGCATCCAGTTGGTTCTGGATGTCTCGTTTCGATTTATCGAACCAGTTTATCCGAAATTTTTTGTCTTCATAACTGACGCCCGCAAGTGTTTTGCCCGTGGCATCTGTATAAATATTGTCGACATCATACCCTTTTACACCGAAAATCTTTTCCCCCAATTGCATCTTGTTTAGATCCAATTTGTAAACGGCCGCGAACCCGTCATCAGAGCTGAACGTAATCGCTGTGTCCGGTTCCGACGTGAACACCAGTGGGACAAGCACTTCTGTGTCGCTGTCGACATTGGCAACTTCACGAAAGGCTTCGCCCTCTCCACTTCGGTAAAGCAACCTTTTGCGTAAGCCCTCTTTTTCCCGGCCAAAGCCCACCCGTACAACGCCGTTTTCATCGGCAAACCAATCAAATACACCGAGCCGCGAGCCGACGTGCATTTTCATTTTTCCGGTGGATACATCAACCCGGTCGACCTGTGGGTAAAATTCAAGTTTGTCGGGAAAAATGGAGCGTTGATAGGAAAGAAGTATGTCTGTGCTGCCATCTTTGGCGATCCACAGCACATCGCCGCCATTTTGCGCGGCTTTCCGCGCGGCTATCGTATTTGCACCTGTCCCGTCGGATTTGAACGCCACCAACCGTGTTATTGGCCATTCCTGGCTTTCGACCAGCTCCATTGATGTAACGTTGGCAATAAGCCATTCGTCGTTAACCCATCTCACCCAATTGAGTTTGACATCACCAAGCCCGGCCTGGGTCTGTTCGCCTTTTCCGCCTGCTGGCAAAATCAGCAGCCTTTGTTTGCCGCCAATCAAAATCTCGGCGACCAGCTTTTCACCATTTGGTGACAATGACGGGTTTTCGATGACCGGCAGGCTGGCGAATTCTTCAATCGGACGTTCGGCACAGATTGCCGGAAGACTGAATGCAGATGAAGTTAATAACAAAGCAAAGGTCAGCACACGCATATAACAGTCATCCCCAATAAACTGCACCATTTTTCAATTGGCCCTGCATATGGGGTTAGAACGGCCCCAGCAAGACGAAACGGATGAAAGGCAATTAGACCGGGATTGCGACAGAATTGTTTGCCGAAAAATTACGCGCTGTCGACCATTACCAATTCGGCGTCTTCGATGGCTTCGATCCGCAGAATGTTTTGGCCATGGATCGCGATACCATCGCGTGCGCCATATTCGGTGCCGTTTATCCGCACACGGCCGCCTGCAATGACAAGATAGGCGTAGTTCCTGGGGGCCGGCATTAAAATTTCTTCGCCGTACATCTGCATAGGTTGGTCTGCAACTTTGCAGTACCTGCTGCCCAGATTATAATCCACCGTCGCACCCGCCGCAATCGTCGCGCCGAGCACGCGGGCGTCGGCGTTGATCGAGAGCGCGCCTTCATCGCCAAAGCCGCTGGCCAGCACGTTAAAGGTTCCAGACCGGTCCCCTTTGGGAAACTGGCGCTGGTCCCATGCCGGTGCGACATTGCGTTCGCGCGGTAAAATCCAAATCTGGAACAAACGGCATAGCCCGTCTTCCAGATTATATTCGCTGTGCGTCACGCCGGTGCCGGCGCTCATCACCTGCACGTCGCCAGCCTCTGTTCGGCCCACATTGCCCATGCTGTCCTTGTGCGTAATCGCGCCTTCGCGGACATAAGTGATGATTTCCATATTATCATGGGAATGTGGCGGAAAGCCGGACTGCGCGGCGATTTCGTCGTCATTCCAGACGCGGATATTGCCCCAGCCCATCCGGTCCGGGTTGTGGTAATCTGCAAAGCTGAAATGGAAATTTGGTTTCAGCCACCCATGGTCACGCTTGCCAAGCGAAGCAAATGGCCGTGGTTCAATGGAAAGGGGTAAGGGGAGTGCAGGCGTCATGAGTATGTCCGCATCGACGGGGAAGTTGACCGCCGGAATATTAGCCAAATGGTGTTCAAGTGGGCAAGATGCAAGGGGGCAAGCGGAGGGAAGAGAAAGGGCCCGAATTGCTCCGCGCCCTGATACTTTATCGTTTCGGACTTTATTTTTACAAAGCCACCCGGATCACTCAAAACTCCAGCAGTGTCGGTCGTCTCCCCTTGACCACGGCTTTAGCTTGCTTCTACTGCTTCAGATGATGAGGAAGGCAAAAATAATTTTGATACCCATGCTGACGGCCAAGTCCCCGTAAACGAGTCATTTTTTGTGGTTGTAAACCTATGCGACTCGCCGGATTTCCTACGTTAAGATGAAATTAACCTTTTCAGTTCATTTCCCTTATGGTTAATAAAGACCAACGCACCGCTGGATGGGTCTGGTGGTGTTGCGGGGTTGCAATAAGCAAAGAGGGGTTTGCCCAATGCGTGTGCTTTTGATTGAAGACGAACCAACCACGGCGAAGGCCATCGAAATGATGCTCGCGACCGAAGGTTTCAATGTCTACACCACTGATTTGGGCGAAGAAGGCCTCGATCTGGGTAAGCTCTATGATTATGACATCATATTGCTCGATTTGAACTTGCCCGACATGCACGGCTATGATGTGCTCAAGAAATTGCGCGTCGCCAAGGTGCAGACGCCGGTTCTCATTCTATCCGGCATCTCCGAAATGGATTCAAAGGTGCGTTCGTTCGGTTTTGGTGCCGACGATTACGTGACCAAGCCTTTCCACCGCGAAGAGCTGGTTGCCCGTATTCACGCCGTTGTGCGCCGTTCAAAGGGGCATTCGCAATCGGTCATCCGCACTGGCAAACTGGCTGTCAATCTGGATGCCAAGACAGTCGAAGTCGACGGTAGCCGCGTCCATCTGACCGGCAAAGAATATGCCATGCTGGAGCTTCTCTCGCTTCGCAAGGGGACTACGCTTACCAAGGAAATGTTCCTCAACCATCTTTATGGTGGCATGGACGAACCCGAACTCAAGATTATCGACGTTTTCATCTGCAAGCTGCGTAAGAAACTGGCGCTGGCTTGCGGTGGCGAGAATTACATCGAAACTGTCTGGGGCCGTGGCTATGTGCTGCGTGACCTTGACGAAATGGAACAACCCATGGTTGCCTGATTACCCGCTTTCACCCGAAAGAAACTAAAAGGGCGTAGTCTGAAAAGGCTGCGCCCTTTGTTTTTAGGTGTGCAAATACCAGCGTTCGCCGCCTTCCAACGCTATGGCGGTTAATTTGTCGGAGGCATAAGCCCCGGTATCGATGCCGATACGCGATCCGCGTTCTTCCACGTCGTCGTAAATCGTGTGGCCATAAACGACGACCTTCTCCAAATTGCCGCGTTGCTCCACGAAATCTTCGCGGATCCAGCGTAAATCGCTTGGCTTTTGGTTCGCTAAAGGGACGCCGGGGCGAATGCCTGCGTGGACAAAAACATAGTCGCCGATGACGATCTGGTCCTCAAAGCTGTCGATAAAATCCAGATGGCTTTCGGGGACCAGCGTGCCCAACCGTTCGGACAATTGATGCATATCCAACGCGATATATTCGCTTCGGGTGATCGGATAGGAAAGCACCGTCGCCTCCCCCCCGATACGGATGAAAAAGCGAGTCACCTTGGGATCATTCTTGCGACAGGCGCGCACGAACACTTCTTCATGATTGCCCATTAGGAAACGGACATTCCGCCCCGCCTTATGCAACGCCATCGCGGTTTCGATGACACCGGCACTGTCCGGACCGCGATCCATAAGGTCACCCAAAAAGATGATGAGCGTCTCTTTACGCCCCCGCGCGAGGTCATCCGCTTCGATCTTTTTGAGCAGTTGATGCAGCAGATCGTTCCGGCCATGCACATCGCCAATGGCGTAAACGCGCATATCATCAGGCACCCGCGCGGTATCGAGCGGACGCAATGTAACGGTTTTTTTGAAGAGGCGACCTAACATGGCCTGTGCGATATAAGCGCACGGGCCATGCTTTGAAAGGGTTTAGCCCTCGACAGCAAAAGTTAATCCTGCATGATCCTGCAACCGCGTAACCAGCGCTTCACCCAAGGCCGCGCCCGGTGTGGTCACGCCGCCCGGCCCGTTGCTATTGCACAAGCCAATCGCGGTTTCCGAAATCATCTTGGAGGTGGAACCATAGCCCGGGTCACGGTCGCCTTTAACGCTCAGCCGTGCGGTGCGGCCATCGGGATATTCCGCGATGAACAGCACGTCATAAAAGCCGTTATCCCGTTCTTCCTTGGTCGGGCCTTCGCCGGGCTTAGGGTCGTCGGGCGTACCGATCATCGGCGTCTTCGCCACATATTCCGCCGCTTGCTGTCCTGCATCGCCGGGACCGGTGAGCATCATTTCGTCATAGACAAAATCGGTGCCGAAAAGGTGACCCAGCAAGGCGTTGGTGCGGTGGACATTCTTGGTGTTGATCGGCGCCATCACAAAGCTGGTCGCCCAGCTGCCCAAGGCTTCGTCATATTCGGGCTTGTTACCCGCAGGCTGCGCCGGTCCTTCAAAGCCGCCGGCCAGGCTGAACGGATTGGTAAGATAGCCGATAACTGCAGGGTCCTTTGCCGCCGCCGCCATGGTAGCCTTCAAGCTGGCCGCCGTGCCACCGGAAAACTTGCCCGCCATTGCGCGCACACGGCCTTTGATACGAGGCGCTGGAGCGCCGAATTTTTCGATGCAATGCTTTTGCAGCATCAGGACGCCCAGATCGAAGGGGATGGAATCGAAACCGGCAGAAAAGCAGATACGCGCACCCGACGCCTTGGCGGCCGCGTCATGTTCGTCAATCTTCTGCCGCATCCACGCCGGTTCGCCGCACAAATCGGTATAGTCGGTGCCATTGGCGACGCACGCGGTAACCAGTTCGTTGCCGTACAATTGATACGGCCCGACGGTGGTCAAAATAACCGAAGTCCGTTTCGCCATGGTATCCAAAGAGGCGGGGTCCGACGCATCTGCCACCACCAGTGGCGTATCGGCCGGCGCACCGATCAGGTCGCGCACTTCGGCAAGCTTGTCCGCGCTGCGCCCCGCCATCGCCCATTTAAGGCCGGATTTATCCTTTAGATACTCCGCTACCAACCGGCCTGTATATCCGGTCGCGCCATAGACAATGATGTCGAACTCTCTGCCTTTGCTCATCTCGCTTATCCTCTCAAACAGTTCAAAGTCTTGTTATAATTTCGGCAAGGTCACGCCGCGTTGGCCCATATATTTGCCCGCGCGATCGGCATAGCTTGTCTCGCAGGGCTGTTCACCCTTTAGAAACAGGAACTGGCACGCGCCTTCATTGGCGTAAATTTTTGCAGGCAACGGTGTGGTGTTGGAAAATTCCAGTGTGACATGGCCTTCCCAGCCGGGTTCCAGCGGGGTCACGTTCACGATAATCCCGCACCGAGCATAGGTGCTTTTGCCCAGACAGATCACCAACACATCACGCGGAACGCGGAAATATTCGACCGTGCGCGCCAAGGCAAAGCTGTTCGGCGGAATGATGCAGACATCGGTCTTGCGGTCGACGAAGCTTCTGGGATCGAATTCCTTGGGATCGACAATCGAGCTGTCGACATTGGTGAAAATCTTGAATTCATCGGCAACGCGGGCGTCATAACCATAAGAAGAAAGGCCATAGCTGATACACCCGTCGCGCCGTTGCGCCTCAACAAACGGTTCGATCATGCCGGTCGCTTGTGCCTGTTCGCGTATCCAGATGTCGGAAAGAATGGACATATATTTCCTTTATTTCAGATTTGCCGGACCGAAACCGTGCGGCAACAGTTCGGAAAGCAGATAAGTGTCGTAACCATTGGCATGGGCACAATGCACAGGAATATCGCGCTGCGTCAGGTCCGCAACCTCTTTGATAATCTGACGGCACCGTCCGCAAGGGGTGATGGCTTTGGCGTTAGCGGCGACCTTATCGGCAGGCCCACCGGCAACCGCAATGGCGACGATATTTTTCAGCAAACCATCGCTGTTCGCGGTGGCGATCGCCACGGTTTCGGCACATAATGTCATGCCATAGCTGGCATTTTCAAAATTCGATCCTGTGACAATGTCGCCATTATCCAGCAACAGCGCCGCACCGACATGAAAGTTGGAATAGGGCGCATAGGCATTGGCCGCAGCCGCAATTGCAGCATTTACAAGGTTTTGCGTCATTTCCTCACCACGGCCCAACGAACGGGGCCTTCTATGCCTTCAATACGCAGCCTGCTATTGGCTGTCCACATCACCCAGGGCCGCGCCGAATAATCGGGCAACAACCAATCGCGCTCCAGCCATATGGTGCGGTCGATTGCACTGCTCACCTGATATTCCTTTTCGAAATCTGCGGTGAGCAAAAGGACCGCGGGCGAACCACTGTGCGCTTCGATCAGGTTCAGAAACGTCGCTAGTTCGGATAATATGAGGGCGCGGTTGGGGCGGCTGGTGCAATTTTCGCTAAAGTCGAGCTGTACTGCAGGCGGCAAAGCGGCGGGGTTGCGAGGCACGGTCGTGATAAACAGCATCGCCTGATCGGAGGCCAGGCGGCATATATCGAAATGATGCAGCGCACCGAACCGGATGCCCGCTTGCTTTACGCCTTCCAGATTTGTTTCAAATTGCGGGTCACGGCCACGCGCCCCTTCGACGGCGGTGATATAGGCAAAATCGACGCCGGTCGCCCCGAGCTTTGCCCATTGCGGTGCGCCGTTAGCCTCCGCAACAACGACACCTTGCACCGGATATTCATCGCGCGCCGGGGTCCATCCGGTCACGAGGCTCCACACAGCAAAGGCCCCCAAAAACACGACGACCGCAACCACTATCCAACGAAAATGGCGGCCTACAACACTAGCCATGCAATCAATGGTCCTTCCCGAATCAATAAATCTATTGCCCCTGACACCGCCGGGAGTCGAGCGATGTTTAACGTGAAGGTCGGGGGCAGCGCCCTTTAGACGAGAGGAGCTAAACTTGGCAACTTGCCGCCTAATTGAAACGGCGAGGGGGCGGACCTTATCCTCGTTTCTTTACGAAGTAGGACGGGGCCTGTCCCTCCTGTCCATTTGCCGCCGCGCGAGTGCCATGGCCCAGACCACACCCCCGACAAACAGCAGGCTTTCAAGGGCGCCCGAAACCATCGCGCTGACCGGGCCGAAACCATCCTCGCCAAACAGCACGCCAATATCGTCGGGTCGAAATTGCGATTGTGGCAACATCTGTGCCACCGCAAAAAGACTGCCCCCCAGCAACCTCCCCCCAAACGCCGGGATCGCTGCCCCGATCACCACGCCGATCAGCGCCGCGGGCCAAAGCCGCACCGGCCCCGATTCTCGCGAGAACCACAGGCCAAGCCCCACTCCGGCGCCGATCACGACACCTTCCATTCCGCCGGTCAAGGTTGCAGGCGCACTTCCGTACAACAGGCTGAACGCATCCAGCCCGAGCAGCTTGACAGATCCGCCGATGACCATCCCGCCGAGGGCGCCACCGGCCATAAAGCCGCCCCAACCGGTACGGTGCTGCGCGACCGCGGCAAGGCAGAGACTTACCCCCGCCGATCCGATTATGGAGAAAAGAACAGTCAGCGCCGTCAACACCATCACCACCGAACTGCCGGCCTGCGTGCTTTGACCCGCAGCGATAAATCCGTAGAAGAGTCCGCCCACGACACCCGCCAAAGCGCCGCCGACAACGCCCGCCCCAGCCAGTAGCCAATAGCGCGCCCAGTCAAACGCATACAAAGGCGGCGCTGCAAGAAATGCGGACCCGGTGAGGGCCAAGGGCGCTATCACGGGCGCAGCCACCTCCGGCTCCACCGCCGACACGTCGGCAATAAAGCGATATCCATATTTGGGTACAGTCTCGATGAACCGTGGCCGGCTGGCATCGTCCCCCAACGTCCGCCGCAGTGCCATGATACATTGGGTCAGTGCTTCATCGGTCACCGGCACACCGTGCCAGACCTCGTCCAGAAAGCGCTCCTTGGACACCAGCTTCCCCGGCGCACCGACCAGCAAGGCCAAGGCGTCGAGATAACGCCCGCTCAGCTCCACCGGCACCCCGTCACGCGTTAGTAGCCGATTTTCCGGATCAAGCCGGAAATCATCGAAATATAGGATTGCCCAGTCCATTTTTCACCAATTGCTCATGCCCACATCATGCCGCCCAGCCCCTAGTCTGCCAATGCTTTTAGGACAATCACCAAACGGGGCAAATATTTGATGAACAACATTGGCGTTGGGGGACCCGGACCGCGACGCATTCCTGTCTGGCGGGTATTGGGCTGGGGCAGCGCGGTCGTATTGCTTCTGACGCCGCTGGTGGCGATGCAGTTTACCCACGAAGTGCAGTGGACCGAAACGGATTTCATCATTGCCTTTGCCATATTCGGGATCATCGGCGCCCTGGCGGAATTGAACATCCTCCTCACTACTAATCTGTTTTCCCGCGCAGGAGGATTTGTTGCTATCCTCGCCGGCTCTCTGGTCTTTTGGTCAAACCTTGGAATCGGCATGATCGGCAATAGAGGCAATAGCGTTAACGTGCTGTTTGGCCTTGTCCTGTTGATCGCGATTGTCGGCGCCTGGCTCTCCATCCTCCACCGCAACGTCCTCCCCGCCGCGATGCTCGCCGCCGGAACCGTACAATGCGCCATCGGTCTGCTTGCCGGAATTTGGGGCGGCGATGTCCAGGGCGGGGAGGACGTTGTGGTGGATCGCCGGCCTGTTGTTCGCAATCGAGGCGAAGCATCGGGGGCCTGCCGATTAGGGGGCCGCTTCACTTTGCTGGGACAGCCCCTAGGGCGTCTTTTTCGCTAGAAGGAATAAGGCAAAAAGGAAGAAGGCGTTGCGCGTCCTTTGGGGCGGGGGGCGGCTTTTTTATGTCTGGTAATCCGGAAAGTTTGTTGAAAGCGGACTATCGGGACGCGACAACATTGCGGACATTAACTTAAGCTAACGTTCACTCCTCAATCGTCCAAGCAAACACGGTGCGCAAATCACAATTCAAAGGATCCTCCCCCTCTTGAAATAGGCGCACCCGTTCGATTGCCCCCCGTTGCTGCTCGGTAAAGCGAGTAGGAGATTCGAAATAGGCGGCCCCTTGTCGACCGTTCCATATCGCTATGGTATATTTCCCTTCTCGTTTTCGTTGAGCAAAACGGCCGGGGTTCACTTCAGATGGCGCGACCACAAGTCGGCCATTCGGACGACTAGCCCAGCCAACCCCATGGACAACCAGCGAACCAAAAGCACCATCCCATCGGAAACTACCGCCGTGTATGCCACCTTGAAGCGTCGTAACTGTTTCACCGGGTTGCAAATCAATAATCGGGGAATAACCGCAAAACGTGGCTCGTCCCTCAAGCACTGACGCGGCTGCTGGCGTAGCCACCATACAGAACCAAATTAATGTGAATGCGACCGCCTTTTTCATTCTGTTCAACCTACACGTTGCGACGTCTGCTAACCACAACAATTCTGCCAGAGCGGACTGTCAGGAAACGACAACAAACCGGTCGTTTCAACCAGCCTCTTATGACCTAAGCCTTTGAATATCTCGGGTGCAAGTAAAGAAAATCTCCGACCATAACGCCGCCTTGGTCAGATAGTTGCCGAAGCGCTCGAATTTCGTGGGCACTCGCCTCAGCTGCCAATTCTACTGGATCGTCAGCTGCAATAATGTTCACGGACTGCTTGTCAGCAAGGCAATCAACGATAAAGCGACATCTGGCGACATGGAACCGCGACGTAATGATACAATAGGCATCAATACCGCGCGTCTTTGTCATACCCACGATGAGGGCAATATCTTCTACGGTATTTGAGCTCAGAAGATCGCTTGCGTCCGCCCGGTCGATTGTAGCTCCCATTGCTTCAAGGTGCCGATAGACTAGCTCGCGGTGGGGAGTTTCTGTAGAATTGAAATGGCGCCCGAAGCCGCCCGTCGCCAAAAGAACGAGGCTTCTATCTCCTCGCTGTCGCTCAAGGGCGGACGCAATCCTCCGCAGCGAGACAGGAGATAGCTCTCCCTCACGGTCATTTGGCGCACCCAGAATGAATGCGAGCGTAGGCCTCGGGGGCCCGTGACCACTCATTTTAGATATTTCCATGCGAGCTGTGAGATGGTCAGCGAGTGAGGACCGGGATCGATGTCGCCTCGCACGGAATAGGTGACCATGCGAAGGAATTCGCCCCATATAACGTCCCGCAGAATAGCGCTTTGGGTCCACGTCGAGCTGGTCAGCAATTCACCTTCAACGGTACGGTCCATTCCCATTGATCCGACACTGACAATCTCCGGTAACTGTGCCCTGAGCGTCATCGCCGATCGTCCTTGAGCGAATGACTGGCTGAGATAAACCATTGTTTTCGGAACAAGCGAGCGAATGTGGTTCGCAGCGAAGGCCACGTTCTCCAATGTGTTTTGCGATCTCCGCTCGAGAAAGATATTGCGATCTCCGACGTCAGCTGATTGCGCCAGGCTTTGATACAAGGCCTCACTCTCCGCCAACGAAACGCGATTGTCGCCCAAGTTTTCCGAGTAATTCGGTTTCCCACCAGTCAACACAAGTGACGCGCGGGGATGGTTCTGACAAATAGCGGCGACCAACCTGGACTGTTCATTGTGCTGGATGTTGTTTCCAAACACGAAAATCACGTCGGCATCGTCTACTAATTTTAGGTAAAAGCATAGTTCCGTAAGCTGCTCTTCATCTTCCGGATCGAGGGCGGGGCACCTTGGCCTCTTGGGTATCTCGCGAAGTTGAACCATGTGAGCAGGACTCGAAGTTTAAGCTAGCCCTTTGTTCCCGCTTTTTATCGCGACTGGCAACCTCGAAACGTTAATCAGGCTAGCTTGTTTGACTTGCTTGCAGCCATTCGCTTTTCCACAACATTCCGGTCATTTCCGGTTGTTTTCGGATACTCTAAAACCAGCCATTCGTTCAGGGTGACTGTAATGTGAGAGACAAATACTCTTCGTGTCTTCGCAACTTTGTGCGAACCTTATTCGGGCTTCTTTGAGAGATCCGTGAGGTTTGTCCGCCAACTTCCCCCTCTCCAACTTCGCCTAGGCCTGACGGCCAAGGCTACGTATAATCTCCCCTAAAGGGGCGAGGGAGGCGCGACGCCTTCTTCCTTTTTGCCTTTTTCCTTTTAGCGAAAAAAAACGGGCACAGCCTCTCAGCCCAAGCCCCCGCCTAAAAAACCATCCCCGGCAGCATCAGCAACTTAACATCCACCACACATCCCTCGGCCCTTTTGTCCGCCACAAAGGCCGGAAGTTGCCCAAGCGCCACGCGGTGGACGAGGATGTTTTCACCATCTACACCGCCGCCATCGCCGACCTTATTCAGGCCGGTCGCGCGGACGAGGGTGAAGCTTTCGCTGACCATGCCGGGGGACGAGAAAAACTCTCCGACGATGTCCAGTCTCGCGGCGCGATAGCCGGTCTCTTCTTCCAACTCGCGCGCGGCGGAGGTGAGCGTGTCTTCGCCGGCGTCCTCGTCGCCGATCAGGCCAGCGGGCAATTCGATACAAGATGCACCCAAGGGCACCCGATATTGCTCGACGAGCAGCACATGGTCATCCTCGACCGCCAATATGACTGCCGCCTTGATGCCACGCGCACGCGATACATATTCCCATTTTCCGCGTGTTTTGGCGGTTATGAAACGCCCCTGCCACATGATTTCCTCAGGCTCGGCATCGATCGTCATAATTCAATCAGCCTGTCGGGCAGTTCGTTGGGGTTTTCGTGGCCCTTGGGGAAATGTTCGGCAAGAACAATGCCCATCTGGCGCACGGCTTCGGCCATGCCCTCGCCTGGTTGCCCCGCTTTGACCCGCTCAATCAGCGCGACCATGGCATCGCCCCATATTTCGGGCGTGACCAGCTTGGCGATTTCTTCATCGGCGACGATTTCCGCCCGATGCTCCTTCATCGACAGATAGAGCAATACGCCTGTGCGCCCCACAGTTTTAGCTTCGGTGCCGACTTTGAACAGGTTGATCGCCCGGGCGCGCACACGGGTCATTTTGATTGCTTTGGGGGTGAGGGCGAGGCGCAGCGGTATCCATTTCAGGATCAACCAGGTTCCCACCCATTTGAGGACCATGGCGACGAAGATCATCGCCATAATCTCGCCGGTGCTATAGTCATGCGCCCAGCCGCCGGACATTCCGTTGACCAGACCCAGATAGAAATCGGGGAACAGCCCGTAACAGGCAAGCGCGAGGAACGCGGCAACACTGGCCCAGAACAGGCCGATATCTTCATAATGGTCCGACAGGTCGGTTACGATCGTGACGATTTCGCCGCTCGTATGCTCTTCCGCGGCGGCAACCGCCTCGGTCACGCGAATATGGTCGGCTTGAGTTATCCGGTTTATTTTGTGTAAGGCCATGTTATCCGTTCCTTACCAGCCGCCCGATGCGCCGCCGCCGCCGAAGCCGCCGCC
>NZ_JBGSRI010000025.1:0-11735 GCF_041737645.1 Sphingorhabdus sp. | reverse complement strand
CGGCCGGCCGCCTTCGCCGCCGCCCTGACCCGCCAGCCCTTGCAACGCCGTCGCAATTTCGCGCGCGCCGGCATTGTCCAACGTAACAATCTGCGTTGCCGCCGAGTCCCTATCAATCTGGCGCACCAGTTCACGGATACGGCGCAGATTATCGGCATAATCGGCAACGACAAGGCTATTCGCGTTGCGGTTTGCGGTCATCGAGCCTTCGCGGCTTACCAAAGGACGAAGCGTCTCGACCGCTGTCGTTGCATCAATCGAACGCAAGCGGAACACTTCTGTGACAAACTGGCTTGGTGCAGCGGACTTGCTGCCGACACGGCTCGGCTGGGTCGCCGCCCCTTCCGATGGTTGCACGCGATAGCCGCCACCACGCATCGGTATTGCGACCAGGCCATTGGCCCGCAAGGTCGACAAAAACACCTCAAAATATTCGGAACGGGACAAAGGCCGGTCCGTCACGACAGAGACTTTCCCGGTTACACGCCCATCGACGATAAATGTCTGGCCAGTGACCCGCGCTGCATCCTGAACAAATGCTCTAACGTCGGCATCGCGCACATTCAGCGAGTGCTGGGCAGACAAAGGAGCTGCCAAAACAAGTCCAGCGCTCGCCAGCCATAATAAGAATTTAGAGTTCACGGTTTTTCCAGATTTAGTGCAATGGGTATTTTCGATCCGCCGCGTTCCACTTCAATACTCAAGCGGGTACCGGGTCGGAATTGGGAGGCCACGTCGGTGGCAGATGAAACAGGGCGTCCGTTGACGGTGACGACGACATCACCATCCTGAAATCCGGCCAAGCGCAGCATGGTGCCATCGTCACGCGCCTGCACAACCAGGCCGGTAACACGACCACCTTCGTTGCGCGGGGCAAGGCCGATTGATTTTTGCAGACTTTCCGCATTCATTTCGGCCCCGGATGATGCAGGAACCTGCGGCATCACACCCGATGCGGCGCCGTTGCCAGCGGAGATATTGTCGGCGGGTACCGACTGGTCCAGATACAGCGATTCCTTCACCCCGCCACGCGATAAAATCACATGATCGAAAGCCACCGCGTCGAGGATCACGCCCGGCGACACTTCTTCGCCAACCGCATAACTATTTTGAACCCCGTCTTCGCCGGCAATAATCGCGGAACCGCCGCCAGAATTTTCATTTGACCGGATGCCGTATAACGTCAGGCTGAGCGACGTTACATTTTCCGATCCCACGGCGGCGGTTTCGTTTCGAGAAAAAGCGTCAAAGCGGGAAAACAAAGCGCTACGCGCCGATTGGGGCACAATGTTTACCGGAGCGGAGCGCCATTGCCCCACTGGACCGACCGGAGTGGCAAGTACAAAGGCCAGGCGGGCAAATTGAATGGCCAACAATATCGAAAGCAACCCCAAGACCAGCTTCGCATATGGGATTGCGGCCAACCGGAATGATTGCAGACTAACCCTCACCCCCATCAAGATCGCCACCCTTTTTACAACGTGATTCTACAAACAACACTGCGGGCGTAAGGCGGCACTGTGACTTAAGCATGACATTAAAATTACATTTTAATGACGAAGATATCCACTGGCCGATAGCAGCCAATAAAATTTCGGCAGTGCATCGGTGAAGATACACTGCCGTTAGTGGGGGTATGGGTGTGGTTAGAAATTAAAGCTTAAGCTTGCCGACGCGCTTAAGCCACGATCATATTGATTGTAGATAATAATATTGTCGCCGCTCTTTTGAAACTCGCGGAACTTCGTGCGGGTTATGTTGCGTAATTCGAACTTGAATTCTGCTTCCTGTCCAGCGATTTTAATACCTTCGCGCGCAACTAAATCGAGACGGAACCCTGGGCGCTCAATAACATCCGGCTGGGGAGGCGTTCCGTTGATTCCGCGACTTGATACCCGATCAGTCGAGTAGGATAGCAACAATGTCTGCTGCGACAATTTGTCTTGATCCTCGATCCCAATTTGCAGGTTGACGATATGATCAGACTGTCCGGTCAAAGGCGAACCATCTTGGAAAAAGTCGGTTGCGTTTGTCGAAAATGCTCCAAAAACAGCCGTGGTGTCCCCCGCAGCAACTTTAAGTTCTGACTTGGTGAAGGTATAATTGGCGATTAATACTAAGCGTCGCGTCGCAAAAAAATCACTGCTGCTGATCGTGCTCAAATCAAAATATTTTTGAGCGTCAATCTCAACTCCAAATAATGTCGCCTCTGGTGCGTTAGCATATGAGGTCGTAAAATCTGGCGAAACAAAAGCCTCAATCGGGTTGTCAATTTTCTTGTAAAAACCGGCGATTGACAAGCGTTGCTCTGGCGCAAAATAATATTCTACCCGCGCTTCTCCGTTAAGAAGCTGGCTATCCACCAGAAGTGGATTTCCGCGATAAGCCCTATTCGATTCAGGGTCGAAATAAGGCTGGTTTATCAACTCTCTAAACTGCGGACGCGCGATCGTTTTTGACGCGCTTACGCGAAATTTTATTTCGCTTGTAACGTCAAAGGTCACCGTAGCCGCAGGAAGCCAATATTCACGCAAAAGAGCCGTCGACGCCCCTGATGCGCCTGGTGTATTGAACACCTGGATCGGTTCAACCGACTGATCCGCCTTTTCCCAACGGACACCGGCGTCGATGTTGATCGTGTCGCCGATCTGTATATTGGTTTTTCCGTAAGCCGCCCATGTGCGAAGCTTTGCCTCAAACGCAGGGTTGCCTTCATCGGCTTCCAATAGACTGATATTGAACAGATCGATCACTTGCGGGCCCAACAAGAGGTCCGCACGCAATAAACCTACGCCCGATGGCAATCCGTTTGCGTCGTAGAAAAATTCTCGCCGCGAACTGACGCGATTAGTGTCGGAATAAGCATTGCCGACTGTAATGCCGATATCTGGCGTTAGTTGGTAAGTTACGTCCACTCCTCCAGACAAGAGTTCTTCTTTCAGGTCTGAAAAAATGACGCGCGCGTCACCGCGTTGTCGGTTCAATATGTTGACGAAAAACTCTCCGGTAGGGTCTGCCGCAGAATTGGTGCGTACATATTCGGTAGACAATTCATAAGGCGCCTCACGCTGCGATTCTGCGTACGCGGCCCTGAAGTCTATGTCCAAATCTGACGTGATGTCGAATTCTGCGACAAGCTGGGTATTAATCAGCTGGCGCTCATACCATGCCGTTTTCTGGCGCAAAATATCGGCGCTTGTTTGATCAAGATTGCCCAGGCTAAGCCGTGCTTGTTTGATAGTGTCGTGGATATAGAGATTTGTCCAACGAAGCTTGTTTTCGCCAAATTCGAAACCCAAGCCGAGCAGGCCATTCACAACGATCCGTTGGTCGGTATTGACTTCACGAAAGTCGGAGTCAGCAGTTGAAACGTCTGCGCTTAAAGAACGCTGCTGAATTGAATCGCGGGTCAAATATCTGTTGCTATATCCACCACCTGCAATGATCCCCAGCTGGGATGTCCCTACATCAAATGTCTTTCCGCCTGAAAAAGATATTGAAGCATTTGGCGGGAGATTACCGTCGCGCTGAACGATGGCATTTTGCCCGGTAAAGATACCCTTGCCAACTTCCTGTAGGTCGACATTACCTTGACTCAGGCGTTCACCGCTCGACAAAAATGCGGACAAAGCTGGCGTCGGGTTGCGATTGCTATTGGTGTAGCCCGTCCAATCGGAACCGCCCCCAAAATAAGTATAGCCCAAATGTCCTGTGGTCTCACCATCACCAGAAATGCTTCCGCCAATCGTGAAGAATGGGTCGCGTGGAGTTGCTTTTGTCGTCAGGTTAATAACACCGCCGCCAAATTCACCGGGGTAATTGGCGGAGTAACTCTTCTGTACGAGAGATGATGCAATGACACCAGTTGGAAACAGGTCGAGTGGCACCACGCGCCGGAGTGGTTCAGGGCTTGGAAGTGGAGAACCATTGAGCAGGGCCAAAGAATAACGATCACCCAGTCCACGCACGTAAACATAGCCGCTACCGACTACACTAAGGCCAGTGACCCGGCCAAGTGCACCTGCGATATTGCCTTCACCGGTACGCGCGATGTCGGCGCTCGAAAGGACAGAAACGACCTGAGCAGATGTTTTTGCAATGTTGCGATCACGAAAACCGCGAACAACGATTTCTTCGCCGCCAGGTACCGATATTTCGGTTTCCTCTTCTGCTTGCGTAGCATCAGTAGTTTGATCCGTACCCTCAGCTACCGATGGATCGGCTTCGGCTGGGGCAACTTCTGCCGCAGGATCGACAGCCTCTTGCTCAGGTTGTGTTTCAGTCGATACCTGTGCCGACACCAAAGCCGGAGTCACAAGTGCCGTAGTGAAGAGCAGCAGGCTGGCGCACCTATATGGCTTCAACATCAGAATTTCCCTACTTTTTTATCAAAAAGGGTGGAACGCAGCTCGATTGCTAGCGTCCCACCCAAGTCCTAATGTACAGATTAGAATGTTGGCAGAGACGTGCAAAGTCCTGTCACACTCGTACCAAAAGTTGCAGTTGCGCTGTTGCAAGTCCAGCCTGCGAACCAGGTATCATTCGCATCCCGAACCGCTCCAACATGCGTAGTTGCATCAAAGAACGAGCTAAAAGTATTTGGATTTGTTGCCACTATAGCTGTTTCATTGGCACCATTGATAAACAATGAAGTGAAGCTGGCGGTGAACGCATCATTGTTATTATTGGCTCCGGTTCCAAAAAAGCCGCTAACCTGTGATGCATTGAAAGCTCCTGTTCCAAGGAACTTGGTCGCATTACATTGAAGCGCAACCGAACGTGCAGTCAATGTGACAGGCGTCACGCCGGTGCCATTCATCCGGATACATTCGTTGTTAGGCGTCGCAATAACACCATTGATCAGCGTCACGTCGGAGTTTCCACGGAAAAGTGTCGAAGCATTCGCACCAGAGCTTCCTTCATTATCGGGCGAGCTTTGCGGTTGCAGGGCCGTGAAATTGGCAAGTCTGATTGTTGTGCGCGGCGTGTCTGCTTCTGCGCCGTTGCTGTCAAATTCCATCAACGCATCGCCGCGACCGACACGCGGAATCAGCAAGGCATATTGGATATTTGCTTGGGCCCCGGTGTCGATATCGATACTATCATCGTCAGCGCCGGTCGCGATGTAATATTTCAAGTTGATCGCGCCACCAAAAAACTCTGCGCCATCATCCGAACTGTTGTGCGTCTGGATATGATCGAGGATCGTGCCAGTTCCGATCGACTCGGTGGTCAATGCCTGCAATTCGCGGCTCGCAGTCAAAGGAAAGCCCGAGTAGCGGATCTGGATATAACTCATCCGGCCTGCATTATATGTGTTATCGGTACCGCCGTAACGTGCGAGGTCAGCCGAACCTTCGGTATCTCTCTCACAGGTATTCGAAGCTACCGTGCCGACCGTACAGTCGGTTGTCACACCGCGTCCCAAAAGGACCACACCGCCCCAAAGGCTTTGCGAAGTGTCACTGGTTACGCCAACAATGTTATCGCGTGCAGTGAAGATAATCGGCAGAGCGGCAGTACCTACGGCCGCAATCCTGTTTCCACGATTTACAGCAATCCAGGACTGCTGCGTAGCACCGAACAAGATTACACCGGGGTCGATTGTCAGGACGACATTGGTGTCGGCGGTCAAAGGCGCCGCAGTACAGCCAATAGTTGTTGAAGTATTAGGCAAAGCCACAGTCGGTGCGCGGAAGCCTCCGTCGCAGCCAACGTTAACCCGTCCATTTATCGAGTAAACTACACCAGTAACCTTGGGCAAGGTGCTCGATGTCCGGATCAAAGCCGGCAATTCGCAAACGCGATAAGAACCGGTTGGGCCTGTTAACGTTCCTGCGTCACGCAATCCCTGAGGATCCAAAATCGTCGGGCACTGAGATGCGGCAGTAACGACTGTGGGCGGAGGAGGTGGCGGAGGAGGAGGAGGAGGAGGCGCTGGATTGTTGATGGTGATCGGACCACCCGAACCCGGCGATGCGATGTCATCCGCGCCGCAACCGGCAACGAGAGCAGCAGCAGCGGTCGCATATATAATGCCACGCAATTTTGGATCTAACATTCTGATTCTCCGCAACTAATAATATCGCCTGATTTCAGGCAGAAGCAACGGACCAGCGACGAATCAACGAAGGCCTTACCCGCTGTCTAGTCTGCCCATAGAAGCAGGTTGTGACAAAGCGGCGTTTATTAGATTTCAATACGGAGTCATTTTTATTGCAATTATGTGACATCTGCGGAATCGCGTGGTATCGACCCCTAATTATTTGTAAAATAAAGAAGGCGGGTCACACGACCCGCCCTCAAATAGGCTAAAATACACCAAATTCTGGTAAAACCCGGTTCAGCGCGTTGCGATTTTGGTCTTTAAGCCAGAAAATGCCTGACGCGCGGCTTCTTTTGAATCCATGATCCGGCCGTCGGCGAGAACCAGCTCAACAGACTCCCGGCTTTCGATCGCCCGGGTAAACAATTCGGCAGCCTCGGCGGTCCGCCCCGTTCGGGCATATGCCTGCCCAAGGTTGATGAGCAACGCCGGATCACGCCGACTCACTCTCTCACCGCTCAAAATTTGGGAAATCGCACGCTGGTTGTCGCCGGCAACTAACGCATCATAACCAATCGATCCTTTAGGATAGCCAATTTCGCCACTGGAACCAGGCTGAGCATAGGCGACTCCACTTAGACTAGCGGTCAATAAAGCGCTGACTAATAATGATTTCATGACAATTCTCCTCTTTCCAAGGCCAAATATTACACTTTAGTGACATATAATGCAATTTTATTGTCATTTATCTGTAACTTTAATGAAATATAACGCGCAACCCGGAGCTGCTGCGTTGCAGAAATCGTCTAATTTGCGCATCCATTTGCGGTAAGTATCTTGCCGTTGGTCATTCTTCTGTTAGCTTCAACGCAATGAGCATTTTTCCGTTTAGCGCAATTGTCGGTCAGGATGAGATGAAGCGGGCGTTGCTGATTGCTGCGGTCGATCCACGTATTGGCGGTGTGATGATCTTTGGTGATCGCGGTACCGGAAAATCTACCGCAGCGCGTGCCCTGGCCGCAACCTTGCCGCCTATTGCGATGGTCGACGCATGCCGTTTCAACTGCGCCCCGGATGCGCGCGACGATTGTCCCGATCCATGTACGTCCAGGAAATCAAGGAAAATGCCGGTTCCGTTTGTGGACTTGCCATTGGGTTCGACCGAAGACCGGGTGCTTGGTACCCTCGACCTCGAACGCGCACTGGCGCATGGTGAAAAGCAATTTGAACCGGGATTGTTGGCCAAGGCGCATCGCGGCTTTCTATATATCGACGAAATCAACTTGCTCGAAGATCACGTCGTCGACCTCTTGCTCGATGTCGCGGCATCGGGTCAGAATTTGGTCGAGCGCGACGGCCTTTCGATCCGGCATCCGGCGCGCTTTGTCCTCGTCGGCAGCGGCAATCCCGAAGAAGGGGAATTGCGCCCGCAATTATTGGACCGCTTTGGGCTATCCGTCGAAGTCAAAACACCCGATGCTGTGGAAGACCGGGTCGAAATCATGAAGCGGTGCGACGCGCACGAACAAAATGCTTCAGCTTTTGCCGAGTTTTGGAAAGAAGAAGACGCAAAAGTGCTGCGCCGGATCGCCAAGGCGAAAGCCGGTATCACAAAAGTCGAAACTCCTGAAGCTATCCTCACCGATACGGCAACCTTGTGCAAGGCCGTCGGTGCGGATGGCTTGCGCGGAGAATTGACCGTGATGCGCGGTGCGCGTGCGCTTGCGGCACTGGAAGGCAAAAAGACCGTGACCCGCGCCCAACTCAGAGCGATCGCGCCGCTCGCGCTGCGCCACCGGCTAAGGCGAAATGTTCTGGATGAAACAGGGTCAACCGTTCGCATTGAAAGAGCGTTGGAGGAGTGCTTCGGGTGAGTATCGACGGCGCCATTGATGTTGACATCAGTGACGCGGAACTTGCCCTTCATTTGTTCGTCCAGAACCCCCGTAAATTAGGCGGAATAATGCTGCGCGGCGACGGTCCGGTTCGCGATGGCATGGTCGCCTTTGCACAGGACGCAATTGCCCGACATGGTCCGGTAAAACGGATTCCGGTCAATATCGACAGTGAACGGCTATTGGGCGGATTAGATCTATCGGCGACTTTGGCCGCAGGTCGGGCCATTACGCGCCCGGGCCTGCTAAGTGATGCCAGCGGCGGCGCAGTCATTGTGCCAATGGCCGAACGGACCCCAAGCGACATTGCCGCCCATATTGCTCAGGTTATGGACGGCGGAAATCTTGCGGCCATCCTGCTTGACGATTCTGTTCAGGATGAAGAATCCCCTTCGCCTGCCCTGACCGAACGGATCGCGTTTCATTGTGATATATCCGACTTGCGAAGTTTTGACGTAAATCCCGGCCGATGGCCGATCACAAAGTCTGCATCAAATGCTGCACCACTCACCGATGTGCAATTAACGGCACTTGCGAATACGGCAGGGGCGTTGGGGATAAGCTCGGTGCGGCCGCTTGTTTTTGCACATAGGGTCGCACTAATGCACGCGATGCAAAATGGGCGTGACGCTGCAAACGGCGATGACATTGCTGCGGCCGTCCGGTTGGTGTTGGCGCCGCGAGCCACTCGATTTCCTTCTGAAGAGCCGCAACCTGAGACAGAACCGGAAACCGGCGAAAATCAACCCGAAGACAATACAAACGATACCGACAGCCGCCAGATCGAAGATATCGATCTTGACGATATAGTGTTGGACGCAGCAGTCGCAGCTATCCCGAAACATATTCTCGACCAGATCGACAAGAAAGCAAAGGGAGGCGGGAAAGGGCAAGCGGGCCGTTCAGGACAAAAACAGAAATCCGCCCTTCGCGGGCGTCCATTAGGGGCGCGACCCGGTATGCCCGGACATGGCAAAAAGCTATCCATTATCGACACGTTGCGAACCGCTGCGCCCTGGCAAGCTATCCGCCGGCAAGCGGCGCACCCGGGCGACACACGTACTATCCACATTCGCAAATCCGACCTTCGCGTCCGCCATTACGAACAACGTCGCGAAAGCCTTACCATATTCGCCGTCGATGCGTCGGGCTCGTCTGCCTTGTCGCGGTTGGCCGAGGCGAAGGGCGCGGTCGAAATGATGCTGGCGCAAGCTTATGTCAAACGCAGTCAGGTGGCATTGATTGCTTTCCGGCAATCGGGCTCGGAAATTTTGCTTCCGCCAACACGCTCGCTCACCAGGGCGCGGCGGGCACTGGCCGCATTACCCGGCGGCGGCGGCACACCCTTGGCAGCAGGCCTGATAGCGGCGCAGCAATTGGCAGAGGTCGCGCAGCGCGCCGGACAAACCCCTACAATCGCGATCCTTACTGACGGCAAGGGCAATGTCGCGATGGACGGAACCGCAAGTCGCACAAAGGCGATGGAGGAAGCGCATAACGCGGCGCGCAATGTTGCCGCGCTCGGACTAAACTGCATCGTCATCGACATTTCGCCCCGCCCTCGCGAAGAAGCCGCCGAATTGGCCGTCGCGCTCAATGGTCGCTATCTGCCGCTACCCCAAGCGCAAAGTACGGCGATGGTCGCGGCGATTGAAAGCATGAACGCGCAGTGAGTGGACGCTACCCCGATTGGGCGACCGACGGCAAGGACTGGCCAAACCGCACGGCGAGCAGCTTTGTGCGGGCGGGCGGCTATGAATGGCATGTGCAGATTATGGGAAGCGGGCCTATTTGCCTCCTCATCCACGGCACCGGCGCAGCAACACACAGCTGGCGCGACGTTATGCCTTTGCTGGCCAAGCACTACACCGTTGTCGCGATGGACCTGCCAGGTCACGGCTTCACCAAGGGCACTGGGCAAAGGCCAACGCTGGAAGGCATGGCAACATCAGTCGCGGCGTTGCTGGACGAAATGAAACTCACCCCCGCCTTTGTGGTCGGCCACAGCGCCGGTGTGGCCATCGGCACCCAGCTTTTACTCGGCCGCAAATGGCAAATCCCGCTCATCGGCTTCACCCCTGCCCTGATGCCCTTTCCGGGCCTTGCCGCACGGCTGTTTCCACAACTCGCCAAGATGCTTTTCACCAATCCTTTTGTGTCGATCATCTTTTCCCGCATGGCGCAAGCACCAGGCCAAACCGCCAAGTTTCTAGCCCGCGCCACAGGCTCGAACATCGACACAGCGGGCGCGAAATACTATACGCGCTTGTTCAGCAAATCGGGCCATTGCGATGGCGCGATCCGCATGATGGCCAACTGGCGGCTTGAAAATTTACGCGACCAGTTGTCGAACCTGACATCCCCGACGCTGTTGATACGGGCAAGCCAGGATTCGGCTATTCCGAAAGCGGCGGTCGAAGACGCTGCGGCGCTTATTCCCGACTGCACTTTAGAGGTCATGGAGAAACTCGGCCATTTGGCGCATGAGGAAGACCCAAAGCAGGCCGCAGACAGCATAACGCGGTTTGCGAAAAAACAGGGCATCGGCTAAACAGAAAGAGAAGGAGAGCCGACATGGAACCAAGCGCGTGGGATAATCTGGGTTTTGTCGAAATCATATTTTCCGGCGCCGTAGCCCTTGGACTCGGGTTTTGGCAGCTGTGGTCAATCAATCGCGAAATTGCGAAGGATAAGGAAAAGGCTGCGAGGAAAGACGAGCTTTCCAAATCCGACTAAGTTTCCCTCGGCATCTTGTACGGCAGCATGAACTGGATAACCGGATTGACCAACCGGTTGAGCGAAATACTCTCCTGTATTGCTGTCACCGGTTCCCCATACATTCGCGCAGCTACGGCGGTACGGGCATAAAAAGGCGAATCCTCCCATGTCTTGATGACCGATGCATGGCCTCGATCGGCACGTGTCTGCCGCGACATGCCCCACCAGGTTAGCGGCAAGGGCGCGACCAGTGGAAGCTCGTCTTCCTGCGGCGTTCCACTCGCATCAAAACGGAGCGCGCTAGCAAATTCGCTGCCGTCGCGGCGGGTGCCTTCATAAATGACCGCCACCTGCTTTGCCACATGGGCGCGTGACCAGTGCCAGCTTTTGAAGCCGTTCTCGATGGGTTCGCTGCCATGGTTGCTGTCAAGATATCCGCTGCCTTTCCACGCTATGTCGGGCGCGTCCATCTTGACTTCGATCCTGGCGCGCGGGGCAATCGCTTGCCAATGATGCCGTCCCTTGGGATCGAGCTTGAAGGCGCGATGGTTCAGCATTTCGGGGTGCAATATGATCTGCCCCTTCACCCGCCGCCGCCACGGGATGCCCAGCCGAATATCGCGTTCTTCGATATCGATGATGAGCCTGTCGTTGTCCCAACGCATGGCACTTGGCCCGATATTCAACGTGTCGCGTTGCTGGATGGTGTCGGAAACGCCGCGTTCGGTCATGACCCAGCGCGCACCCTTGCGGCCATAAAGCGCGATGTTCAGACAGCTATGGTCGATTGGAATGCTGCGCCCTGATTTCTTGTAATAAGGCGAGAAAACACTGCCGATAAAGCCGATGATGGTCAGCCCGTAGCGTTCGTCATCACTGAGCGCGTCGATATACCACCAGCGATATCCCTGCGGTGGAACCAGCGTGTCGAAATATGGTCGGACAGCAAGGCTTCGCTCGCTTGCCTCCCCGACAAGGCGGCCATGGGGACCCCCGCGCCCGGATGGGTCGCGCCGCCCGCGCAATAAAGCCCACGGATCGCTGTCCGGCTGCCGGGCCGGAGGAAGGAGGCCGCC
>NZ_JBGSRI010000071.1:0-42048 GCF_041737645.1 Sphingorhabdus sp. | reverse complement strand
CGGATGGCAGTTCTACGAGGCGACGGACATTATGACCGCGCTCCATTGGGGCCTGCCTAGCGTTGCTATGCTGATCACGTCCCTGATGATCAAACTGGCACTATGGCCTGTGATACAAACTAATCGGGTGCTGCTGGCGTTGAAGCGCCTCGAATTGAAGGGCCGCATTTGAAGGGCACACGAATGTTGACGAGGCGAGGAGTTCGCCCAGTATAGGTGGCTATCGTTTCGGAGACATTCGTGGGCATTTTCAGATTGGTTCGACGGGGACCTGTGTCGGCAATTCGCCATTTCCTGCACAACGAAGCGGCAGGTGGCATTCTGCTGATGGGTGCGGCGGCGCTCGCGATGTTCGTCGCGAACAGCCCGGTGAGCGAAACCTACTTCCGCGCGCTCCAAGCCAAGGTTGGTCCGTTGTCGGTTGCTCACTGGATCAACGACGGGTTGATGGCGCTGTTCTTTCTGTTGGTCGGGCTGGAGATAAAGCGCGAGTTCGTTGACGGCCATCTCGCCACGTGGACCGACCGGTTGTTACCTTCGATCGCGGCGGTGGGCGGCATGGCGCTTCCCGCTGCCGTCTATCTTGGCATTGCGGGTTCGACGGCGGGGTTGGCGCGGGGCTGGGCGATTCCTGCTGCAACCGACATCGCGTTCGCTATCGGTGTGATGGCGTTGCTTGGGAAGCGGGTGCCCACCTCACTGAAGTTGTTTCTAACCACGGTTGCGATCGTGGACGACATGGGCGCGGTCGCCATCATTGCACTGGCCTATACCACCGAAATTAGCGGCCTCGCATTGCTGGCGACGGCGGTTTTGATGGGGGCCATGTATGTCCTCAATCGTCTCGGTGTGCGGGTGCTTTGGCCGTATCTCGCCTTGGCCTTCCTCCTCTGGCTCGCGGTGCTGCTTTCGGGAGTTCATGCGACAATTGCAGGGGTTTTGGCCGCGACTATGATCCCGATACAACGTTCGCCCGGAACACCCGATGACGAATCATCGGCTCTCCATCGGTTGGAGCACGGCCTTCATCCGTGGGTGGCGTTCGCGATCATCCCGATTTTCGGGTTCGCCAATGCGGGTGTGTCATTCGCTGGAATTAGCCTTGAGCACATTCTGGCACCGCTACCGCTTGGGGTGGCAGCAGGGCTATTTTTCGGCAAGCAGTTGGGAATCTTCGGCGCGGTATGGGCATGCGACCGCTATCGTATCGCGGCAAAGCCGAGCGGTGCCACATGGCTTCAAATCTACGGCACCGCACTCTTGTGCGGTATTGGCTTCACGATGAGCTTGTTCATCGGTGGACTGGCGTTTGCCGACCCCTTGCTGGTTGACGAAGTGAAGATCGGTGTTTTGGGCGGTTCGATCCTGTCGGCTCTGGCTGGGTTTGCCGTTCTGAGGCTGGCGACCGTCAGACAGCCGAAGTCTAAACCCACTGATGCGTCAGGATTGTAGGGCTGCTCAATACGCTTCCTACAGCTGATCACAGAAGCACTTATCAACCTCACCATAATGCGCGAATGTCTGCTTACGCTGCGCTGACGTCCGAAACCGGCCTGGCCGTTTTCCACCCCATTGCGGTCATTTGATAACGCGCGATGCGCCGGGACGGAGTCAGTAACGCAATTTCCCGCGAGAGGGCGTCATGCTATATGCGAAAGAGGCGGGTGAAGCAGCGCCAGCCCTCGCTTTTTGACACGACCTATAGCGAGGCTCCATAAAGGACGCCAACGCTGCCCGTGGGACTTGCATGGCCAATCCCACCAAATCGCTTCTTGGGGCCTCTCAGGGCCAAATTTGGGGTCAGATTGCCAATTCTAATTAGCACATTGATTAGCACACTAGCGCAGTTCTATGTAATGTAATCTAGTAATATCAGTATGTTAGAACATATTTTACCTGACTCAAAAGCAATTCAAAATCCTGTTCTGAAAGGAGTGCCGGTTCGAGTCCGGCCTGGGGCACCATTCTCACATAGTTCGAACGCTGCCCCGGCTTTCCGGATGGGCGGACTTTGTCCGCCGGGTGGGCACCAATATTTTCCAAACGCTAAAATCTAATCATCACCCACCGCGCCAGTGCAGGCGAGATGGAATAAACCATTTTCAAAAGCTTCACCATGCCGACATTGGCTTCGCGGGAGTTGCTTTCGATGGCATCGACAATTTGCGACGCGCATTCTTTGGCGGACATTTTACTTCCGCCAACGCGTCCCCTTGTCATCGCTGTATCGACGACCGGTGGCAAAGCTTCGATCACGTGTACCTTATTATGCCTCAGATTATATCGAAGCGCCTTTGTAAAGCTACGCAAACCGGCCTTGGTGGCGCAATATACAGGGCCACCTGCACGCGGAGCAATGGCGAGGCCAGATGTCACATTAACAATCGCCGCCTCAGGTCGCGTCAATAAACCGGGCAGAAACTGTCCGATCAGATGCATGGGCGCATTGAGGTTCAAAAATATCGCCCGGTCAGTGAGCGCGAGGTCCAACGGATCTTCGGGACCGAAGTTTCCGCTCATACCCGCGTTGTTGACGAGAATATCGAGCGGGCGGTTTGTGAGCACCTGGACCAAAGCCTGACACCCTTCTGCATTTGAAAGGTCGGCATTGATCGCCTCAAAGCCCTCGGTTCGTGCCGAACCAAGCAAATCTTCGCGCCGACCGCAGACGATGATATCGGTACCTTTGCGTTTTAACTGACGGGCGATTTCCAGACCAATTCCATCGGTGCCGCCGGTCACCAAGGCCAATTTCCCAACGAGTTGCATGAAACTCCTCCCGATTCATGGTTAATGGGAGGATAGCATTTGTAACAGTTCGGGACAGTCCCAAAACGTGTCCGTTTTAACCATCTTTATCAATAGCCATCGTGGCTAACAAATCGTTAACATCCCGATATGTTGAAAAGAACACTCGTCTGTCGCAACGAAGCTGCCCGCCATCCTTTCCGCAGGATGCTGCCGCCCCCCGTCCTTGATGCCACGCTAACCATGCCGCGCAAGGCACGGTGGTGGCATAAGGAAGATACGCATCTTTTCATGCTGAGCTTCAGCGCCTTTTTCGTCGCGATCAGCAGCTTTATTTACTGAACCGTTCAGGGCGAAGGCCTAGTCGCAAGCCCTATGCAATTGCTGCGCCAGCCAGGCGGAGATGAGGCACATGGCGGCGCCCAATAATAGCTGGTTGACTATTGTGACGCCCGCGGCACTTAGACCCAGTGCAATCAAAGAGCCAATGACCATCGCGCCGGAATTGACGATATTGTTCGCCGCGACAGTTCGGGCGGTTTGGTCCTTGGGCACCGTCGTTGTCAAAAACGCATAAAGCGGTACGACAAACATTCCGCCGGATACCGAGATGCCCAGCAAAGACAAAAGCAGCGGGATCGCATCGGGGTGCGCGACAAACCCTGTTATATTATACAGCTCACCCGTTCCGATGACATGCCAGTTGCGACAAACATAATAGAATGCGACGACAAACAGACCCATAACAATCACACATGCGGGGGCAAAGCGAGCCGAAACCTCGCCCTTCAACATGCGGTTGATCGCGACCGAACCGATGGCAATGCCAACAGAAAAAATGGCGAGAAACAGACTGGCCACTTCCTTGTCGGCACCCAGAACATTTTTCGCCAAGGGCGGAAACTGGATGAACAGCACCGCGCCAATCGTCCAGAAAAAGCTGATCGAAGCGATGGCCAGATAAAGCTTGCGGATGTGCAGCGTGCTTTTGACGAGGTTGATGGATGACCGCAATATGTGCCAGTCGATTCCGGACTCTGCGTGTTCGGGCGGAGCTGGTGGGACCTGCCGTCCGGTAAAATAGCCGATAATTGCGGTTATGACGACGCCGAGTGCGGCCCATTCCACCTCGATAACGCCTGCCAAAATAGTACCGAGCAGTATAGCGATATAGGTGCCTGCCTCAACCAACCCGGTGCCGCCCAACACTTCGTCTTCTTTCAAATGCTGCGGCAGGATGGCTTATTTGATGGGTCCAAAAAATGTCGAATGAACCCCCATTGCGAACAAGGCCAGCATCATCAATGGAATCGCGATAAGCGTCACAGCAAAACCAAGCCATGCCATGACCAGCCCTATTCCACCGACAATCATGATCAGGATTTCGCAGAATTTGACGATGCGGATGATCCGCGCCTTGTCGCGTGTATCGGCCAATTGTCCTGCCAGCGCCGACATCAGGAAAAACGGGATGATGAAAACAGCGGTTGCAACTGCGCTGAATAATGCCTCCGCCTTTTCGTCGTTATACACGCCGTACACGACGAACAGCACCATCGCGTTTTTGAAAAGATTGTCGTTAAACGCCCCAAGCAATTGGGTCACGAATAGCGGGAGGAACCGTCGCTGTTTCAGCAACGACATGGAAGTCGACATAATTTTCGAAAACCTCACTATGTTTGCCGTGCCTTAGCCGCCTGATTGCGCGCGGCAAAGCGCTTTTGTCGATATGACGAAATCGCAGCGTGATTTTACTGAATTAGGAAGCTATCGGTAGGATATGCTCAGCTTGCCTAATATTTTGACCCTTTCGCGCATATTAGCGGTGCCGATCCTTGTGTTCTTGCTGTGGCCGGGAACCAAAGATCTGGGTTTACAGCCATTGCCCCTCGACTATGCCTTTGCATTTGTCCTCTACTGCCTGATGGGGATAACCGATTATTTCGACGGATATCTGGCGCGGGCGCAGGGGACTGTATCGAAATTGGGTGTGTTTCTTGATCCGATAGCCGACAAGATCATGGTTGCGGCGGTTATTTTGATGCTGG
This sequence comes from Sphingorhabdus sp., assembly GCF_041737645.1. Classification (GTDB taxonomy): domain Bacteria; phylum Pseudomonadota; class Alphaproteobacteria; order Sphingomonadales; family Sphingomonadaceae; genus Sphingorhabdus_B. Next base: position 37,252 of record NZ_JBGSRI010000071.1, on the reverse strand, counting down.
TCTTTACCCGCGATGTCGATGGCTGGCACGTGATCGCGGCGTTGATTATCTTGCTGCGCGAAATGATCGTGTCGGGATTACGCGAATTCCTTGCAGGTTTGCAGATTTCGGTGCCGGTGTCGAAACTGGCGAAATGGAAAACGACATTCCAGATTGTTTCCCTTGGCGGTATCATCTTGGCTGGCGCGTTGCCTGATTGGGGGCTGCTGAAGCTGGCGGCGCTGGCGCTGCTCTGGATTGCGGCCATCCTCACGATGATAACCGGCTGGGACTATTTGCGTGTCGGCATCAAGCATATGGATTGATGCAGATGCGTTTGGTGTATTTTGCGCGCGTTAGAGAAGCTATCGGTATGGATTGCGAGGAACGCGACTTACCTGCCACGGTACATACCATCCAGGACTGCCTCGACTGGTTACGGCAATGCGATACGCGCTATGCTTTGGCCTTTGCTGATCCGGTGCGCCTGCGCTATGCGCTCGACCAGCAGATGGTGACCGCCGAAGCCCCGCTTGCCGGATATCGCGAACTTGCGATTTTCCCGCCGGTCACCGGCGGATGAAAAAGATTGCGATCACCGCAGAATCTATAAGTACGGCCATGGCACTGACCCCGCTGGAAAATCTGGGCGGCGGGGCGCTGGCAAGCTTCACCGGCATTGCGCGGGCCGATTCCGGCGTTGTGGCGCTGGAGCTCGAACATTATCCCGGTATGACCGAACAGAATCTGCACGCCGTTGCTGATGAGGCGATGACGCGGTGGTCGCTGCTAGGGTGCGTCTTGATTCACCGTGTCGGCAAAATTGCGGTGGGGGAGCAAGTGGTGGTCGTCGCCACTGCCGCCCACCATCGCGCCGAGGCATTGGACGCCTGCGCCTTTCTGATTGACCGTCTGAAAACCGATGCCGCCTTCTGGAAAAAAGAGCATCGCACCGACGGCAGCGCCCTATGGGTTGAGGCGAAAAGTACCGACGATGCCCGCGCGGAGAAATGGATAGACTGATGCTGTTATACGACGCCCCAATGCCAGCCCCCAACCCGCGCCGGGTGCGCATCTATCTGGCGGAAAAAGGGCTATCCGTGCCGATGCTATCGCTCTCCATCTTATCGGGCGAGCATAAGGGTGCAGACTTTGTGGCCAAATATCCTGCCGGACAATTGCCGGTGTTGGAACTCGACGATGGCCGGATGATCGGCGAAACAATTGCGATCTGCCGCTATTTCGAAGCCTTGCATCCCGAACCGCCGCTGTTCGGCAGCGACCCTGCCAGCATGGCCGAGATTGAAATGTGGACGTGCCGCGTGGAGCTGAATTACGGCGCGGCGATCCGCAATATCTGGATCCACACCCACCCCCTGACGGCGCGATTGGTGAAGCATCAATATACCGAATTTGGCGAAAGCAACCGGCCACTGGCGCATGCGGCGATGATGGTTTTTGACACAGCGCTGCGGAAGACCGCTTTTTTGGCGGGTGACAGCTATTCGATGGCCGATATCGCCTTGCTGAGCACGATGGGTTTCGGCCTCTTTATCGGCGTGCCGATTCCCGAGGAAGCCGACGCGCTGAAGGCATGGTACGAACGCGTGTCTGCGCGCCCGAGTGCGTCGGCCTAGGCGTTACGCAAGCTACGCAACGCGGCGGCCAGCATCTCGAATTCTTCCCGCCGCGGGCTGTTGGTGCGCCACACCAGCGCGATTTCGCGGGTCGCATTGTCGGCGTTCAGTGGGCGCGCCTGCACATCCGTGCCATTTAGCAAACCCGCTTCGACCGCCATTTCGGGGATCAATGTGACGCCCAATCCATTGTCCACCATCTGTACCAATGTATGCAACGATGTCCCCAGCATGGTTGCCGATGCCCGCAATTCGGGGCGGTTGCACGCCGCAAGTGCATGATCTTTGAGGCAATGGCCATCGACCAGCAATAACAATTTGCTCTCATCAATCAGGTCAGGGGTGATACTGTCGGGTGGATCGCGCGGGTCGTCTTTGGGAAATGCTACAAACAGACGGTCATCGAATAGCTTCGCCTTTTCAACATCCCCTGCTGCAAAGGGAAGCGCTAGCAAAACGCAGTCGACCACCCCGTGATGCAGCGCCTCGACCGCTGCTGCGCTGGCTTCTTCTCGCAGATAGAGTTTCAGGTCCGGATATTGCTTACGCAACGCGGGAAGCAATTTAGGCAGAAGAAACGGGGCGATGGTAGGAATCACGCTCATCCGTAAGTCATCGGCTAAGGGCTTGCCGGCCGACCGCGCCATTTCGGCCAGCTCTTCCGCCTCACGCAGGATGCGATGCGCCTTTGCAGTCATTTTCAAACCCAGCGGGGTGAACCGAACCACACGGCGGGTGCGTTCCACCAGCATCAACCCCAAAAGCGATTCCAATTCCCTAATGCCAGCTGACAGCGTGGATTGCGTAACAAAACAGGCATCGGCAGCTTTGCCGAAATGGCCATGTTCTTCCAGTGCAACCAGATATTGCAATTGCTTCAATGTCGGCAAATAGGTACTCATTTATCGATCCCTATAATCAATATTCGAATAATAATCGTTTTTGACGATTTTAACCAGCTTTTTCGAAGCAAAATCCAGTCCGGCACTGGAAATCGGGTAACATATCGCTTAACTTGGCCGAAAGGCTCCGGATAGCAGAGGGCAAGGACGCATGTTCATTTCAAATCTCATCGAATATCTGGATTCGATAAAGGTCCGCGACCCGGCGCCGCGCACACGGTGGGAAATTTTACTTTATCCCGGCGTATGGGCCGTTGCGTATCACCGTGTGGCGCATTGGTTGTTTTTGGGACAGATGTTTTTTCTTGCGCGGCTGGTAAACCACTTTTCCCGCTTTTTGACCGGTATCGACATTCATCCGGGCGCAAAAATCGGCCGCAATTTCTTTCTCGATCATGGCTTTAGCGTGATTGGCGAAACCGCCGAAATTGGCGATAATGTGACTATGTACCAAAATGTCACGCTGGGTGGGACCAATCCGACCAATGGTACCGGCGGCAAACGGCATCCAACGATACTCGACAACGCTATTATCGGTTCCGGCGCGCAAATATTGGGGCCCATTACCGTCGGGGAACGGGCGCGCATCGGTGCCGCGGCCGTTGTCACCGATGATGTGCCCGCCGGTGCCACGATGGTTGGACAAAAGGCGCGATCAACCTTGGTGAAGGCCGAAACCTATGCAAAGGATTTTATGCCTTATGGCACCCCTTGTCGCGAATTATTCGATCCTGCAACGCAAAGCCTGGAAATCATGCAGTGCGAGATTGAATCTTTACGTAAAAAGGTCGCCGAACTGATGGCTGAACGCGATGTCAAAGCCGCGCCAGCGGTAAAGCGCACAACGGCCAAGGGGGCAAAGAGCGCTTGAGCGCTGTTATCACGCCCTTTCCTTTTGCCAGCCGGTTAAATCAGGTCGGTTTTGAACGGGTTGAATTGACCCAGATATTGAATCTTTATGGCCGTATGGTTGCGGCTGGCAACTGGCGTGATTACGCCATTGATCTTGGCCGCGATGCCGCCATTTTCAGCGCCTTTCGCCGGGCAACAGAGCGTCCCGAATATCGCATCGAGAAACGTCCCGATTTACGAAACAAGCAAGGCCAATGGGTGCTGGTAGGTGAAGGCGGTGCCGTGCTGAAGCGCGGGCACGATCTGGGACCAGTGCTTGCACCTGTCGAGCGCAAGTTGATGAAGTTGGTGGCGGAATAAAAAGCCCGGCACAATGTCCGGGCTTTTATCCTTATACGGGCTGGAGAGGACTTAACCCAGCGCTTGCAACGCTTTCATCACCGCAACCGACTGTTCGCCACCTGATTGCGGGACCGTTTCCCCTGTGCGGTCGATAATCTTGTCCCATGCTGCGGCGAAGCCTTCCACGGTGCGGTCTTCCTTGTGAAGAGCAGCGCCAGGGGTCATCGTAACATAAGCGGCGTGATAACCACCGCCGCCGGCACCGATAATCATATTTGTCGGCGCGTCTTCGCTGACCAGATAAAGCGCAGCAGGAACAACATTTTCAGGCGTGAATTGTTCGAACAGACCTTCCGGGAAAATGTCTTCAGTCATGCGCGTGCCTGCGACAGGGGCAAGTGAATTGACGCGGACATTATATTTGGCACCTTCGAGGTGCAGCGTCTTGGTTAAACCAGCAAGGCCCAACTTGGCTGCGCCATAATTGGCTTGTCCGAAATTGCCGTAAAGGCCGGTGGATGATGTTGTCATCAATATGCGGCCATAGGCCTGTTCGCGCATCAAATCCCACACCGCCTTGGTGCAATTGGCTGACCCCATGATGTGAACTTGCAGCACCAGATTGAAATCGGGCATATCCATTTTGGCAAAGCTCTTGTCGCGCAATATGCCAGCATTGTTGATGAGAATATGGACACCGCCCCATGCTTCCTTGGTCTTTGCGACCATTTCGACCATCTGGTCATATTCAGTTACGCTGCCGCCATTGGCCATTGCTTCGCCGCCAGACGCCTTGATTTCTTCAACCACCATGGCTGCCGCGTCTGAAGTGCCGGTGCCATCGCGCGCGCCACCCAGATCATTGACCACAACCTTGGCCCCGCGCCGTGCGAGTTCAAGCGCATAAGCCTTGCCCAATCCGCCGCCGGCACCGGTTACGATAGCGACTTTGTCCTTAAAACTGATGGTCATTGGCTGTCTCCATTGATTTGCGGCACATATTCTATGCCGAAGTTGACCGCGCATTGGCATGAAGGTCGTGTTTACGCAAGCGTAAAGCTGCTGCATCACTCCCGACATAAGTATGTATTAAAAATGACGCTTATAATTTACAAAAATGTAATTTAGACGTCATCTTTCAGCGAGCAATAATTAGGAAAATGAGAATGAAGTCTCTCCGATTGGTTACCGGAACGCTCGCTTTGGCCTTGGTAACCTTCACCAATCCTGCCAGCGCCAGCGAATCCGACCCTGAAGTTGCAGCATTGAAGGCAGAGGTTGCAGCTTTGAAAGAGCAGTTGGCCAAGATAGCGGCGAAAGTCGATGCTGCTGCTGAAAAAGGCAAGGATGCTTCAAAAATACTCGGCGAAGTGAAATGGAAAGGCGCACCCGAAATTACCGGAAACGGCGGCTGGTCCTTCAAACCGCGTGGGCGATTGCAATATGATTTTGCGACAGTTTCCACACCCGAAGGCTTGGTAGATCGCGGCCTAGGCTTTTCCAATGAGGTTCGTCGGGCACGATTAGGCGTTGAAGGGACGATACCGGGAGGGTTCGGTTATCGGATGGAGGGCGACTTTTCATCTGGCGGCGTTGAGCTAATCGATGCATATCTGACTTATCTGGATAATGGGCTGACCCTGACCGTTGGCCAACACAATAATTTCCAGTCGCTGGATGAACTGACTAGCACCAATGACGGCAGCTTTATTGAACGCGCGGCCTTCACTGACGCGTTCGGGTTTCAGCGGCGCATTGGAATTTCTGCTCAATACACACACGACAATATCCTGCTCCAGGGCGGCGTGTTTACGGACAATATTGACGATCTGGGCAATGATGAAAACGATTCAATCGGCGTCGACGGGCGCGTTGTTTTTGCACCGGTTCTTGGTAAGACCCAGCTGCATATCGGTACGTCGATCCATGTGAATGATCTGGGCGATAACATCACTACATTGCGGTATAGCCAACGTCCGTTGGTCCATTCAACCGACACAAGATTTATTGACACTAGCAATATTACCTTTGCCAGTTCTGAAAAAAGCTTTGGCCTTGAAGCTGCGGTCATATCCGGGCGTTTCCATACGGTCGCGGAAATGCATCAGATGGATGTCAACAGGATCGGTCTCGCCGACCCGCGCTTTTATGGCGCTATGGTCGAAGCCGGGATTTTTCTAACCCGTGATAGCCGGTCTTATAAGGACGGCTATTTCCGGAGCATCAAGGTGACAAATCCGGTTGGAAAAGGTGGTATGGGGGCGTTGCAATTCAATGTGCGTTATGACCGTCTTGATATCAGCGATGCCGGTGTGAATGGCGGCAAACAAGACGGCTATTTGGCGTCATTTATTTGGAACCCGGTCGATTACATACGCTTTTTGGTCAATTATGGGCATCTTTCCTATAAGGACGCGGCAATAATCGCGGGAGCGTCACGCGATTATGCCGTTGATGTTGTTGCGATGCGCGCGCAGGTTAATTTTTGAACAGATATTGTGTCTAAACCGCATCCTGATCGAGCGAATACCCTGCAGAGCGGACGGTCCGGATAATGTCGCTTTCAAAACCCTCATTCAAAGCTTTGCGAAGGCGGCGGATGTGGACGTCGACGGTGCGGATTTCAATATCGCTGTCGTGTCCCCAGACGCTGTCAAGTAGCCGCTCGCGCGAAAAAACGTGACCCGGATATTCGAGGAAATGTTTAAGCAGTCGATATTCGGTCGGGCCAAGTGGCACCTGTTTGCCGCCGCGCCTGACTTTATGGGCGACGGTATCCATTTCGACATCGCCAAAGCGCAAGGATTCCCCGGCTAAAGCAGGGCGAACGCGGCGCAGCACCGCTTTGGCCCGGGCCACCAGTTCGCGGGGACTGAACGGTTTGGTGACATAGTCATCGGCGCCAATTTCAAGACCACGAATGCGATCATCCTCTTCACCGCGAGCCGTCAACATGATGATGGGGACATTTGCGGTGTTGTCGGTTTTCCGAAGCTGACGGCATACTTCGATACCGGATAGATTTTCCAGCATCCAGTCGAGCAGCACAAGATCAGGCGCGCGTTCGCGGGCCATCAACAACGCTTCCTCGCCGTCGCCAGTGTGGCGGACATCGAATTCCTCACGCTCGAAATGCCAGCGAACTAGCTCGGCAAGCGCGCTGTCATCTTCCACCAAAAGCAGTTGTGCCTTGGGCATATCAGGGTCTTTCTATTAGGCGTCAGGGAGGTTTTCGCCGGTTTCGGTAAAGTAAATCATTTGCGCGACCGTCGTCGTATGGTCGCCTATCCGCTCCAGATTTTTTGCGGTGAAAAGCAGATGGGCCACTTCAGTCGCATTCTTCGGATTTTTGGCAATATACGCAACAAAATCGACAAATAGGTCTTTATTCATTTGGTCAACATCATCATCCCGTGCGGTTACAGCACGGGCCAGATCGACATCACGCTTCGCATAAGCTTCCATCGCGGTACGGATCATCTGTACAACAATTTCACCCATTCGGGACAGTTCTTCGTTCGCCGCCAATGTGGATTTCGCCTCCATTTGCGGAACGCGTTTGGCGATATTTTTCGCATAGTCACCGATACGTTCGATAACCGCAGACATCTTCAGTGTGGCAATCAATTCGCGCAGGTCATCGGCCATTGGCGCACGAAGAGCGATGGTCCTAACGACAAGTTTTTCGACTTCGGTTTCAAGATTGTCGATAATCTTGTCATCTGCACGCGTCGCAGCCGCCAGATCGAGGTCATGTTCGCCTAAAGCTTTCATTGCGGCCATTACTGCAGATTCGGCGCGCGCGCCCATTTCCGCAATCAACCCGCGGATTTCGTCCATGTCATCGTCGAAAGCTGTGACTGTATGTTTCGTTCCGGTACTCATTCTCATTATCCCTTAGCCATAACGGCCTGTGATGTAGTCCTTTGTTCGATCTTCATGCGGATTGGTAAAAATTTCGGATGTTTCTCCAAATTCTATCAAATTTCCGAGATGGAAAAAGGCGGTACGTTGCGACACGCGCGCGGCCTGTTGCATATTATGTGTCACGATAATGATAGCATATTTGCCGCGTAAATCGTGGATCAATTCTTCAATCCGCGCGGTGGCAATAGGATCGAGCGCCGAACAGGGCTCGTCCATCAAAATGACCTCGGGATCAACCGCAATGGCGCGTGCAATGCAAAGCCGTTGTTGCTGGCCGCCGGACAAAGCGGTTCCGCTGTCGGAAAGGCGGTCTTTGACCTCAGTCCATAAACCGGCGCGTGTTAGGGCACTTTCAACAATCTGGTCGAGTTCCGACTTGCCGCTGGCAAGGCCATGGATGCGTGGGCCATAGGCCACATTGTCGTAAATGGATTTAGGGAAAGGATTGGGCTTTTGGAACACCATGCCCACGCGCGCGCGCAACTGCACGACGTCCATGGATGATGCATAGATATCCTGTCCGTCGAGGAAGATATTCCCTTCGACCCGTGCGCCGACGATGGTGTCGTTCATGCGGTTAAGCGACCGCAAGAATGTTGATTTGCCGCAACCTGATGGGCCAATAAAGGCCGTCACATTATCCATGTCGACATCAATCGACACATTATCAATGGCTTTCTTGTCGCCGTAGAACACATTGACGTTGCGGGTCGATATTTTAGAGTGTGTAGGGGTCTCGGCCACAATGGCGTCCTTTTCTTTTCTACTACCAGCGCGTTTCAAAACGGTTACGCAAGTAAATGGCCAGGGCGTTCATCCCCAACAGGAATATCAAAAGCACGATAATCGCGGCACTGGTTTTTTCGACAAAACCCTGGTTCACTTCATCGGACCACAAGTAAATTTGCACCGGCAGTGCGGTGGCGGCATCGGTAAAACCTTGTGGCGCGGTTGGAATGAAGGCGCGCATACCGATCATCAACAACGGTGCTGTTTCGCCCAAGGCGCGTGCCATACCGATAATTGTCCCCGTCAAAATGCCAGGCAAAGCGAGTGGCAGTACATGGTGGAAAACCACCTGCACCGGCGACGCGCCGATACCAAGCGCGGCCTCCCTTATCGATGGCGGTACAGATTTGACAGCGTTGCGACCGGCGATCACAATGACTGGCATCGTCATCAACGCCAGCGTCAGGCCGCCGACCAATGCCGAAGAACGCGGCATACCGAACATCGACAGGAACACCGCAAGACCCAACAGGCCGAAGATGATGGACGGCACTGCAGCAAGATTGTTGATCGATACTTCGATCATGTCGGTCAGTTTGTTCTTGGCCGCATATTCTTCGAGATAGAGAGCGGCGAACACGCCGATCGGGAAAGCGAGCAGTAGGGTGATCGCCATGGTCATCAACGACCCCTTAAACGCCGCCCAAATGCCCACCGCCGACGGATCGGTTGCATCGGCACCGGTCAGGAATGTCCAGTTAAAGCCGGTCCGGAGCACATCATTTTGAGCAAGTGATTCAACCGTTTTTTCCGCTGCCGGTTCGCCTTTGCGTTTGTAGGCGACATCCAGTCTAGAATCGACCGGCAACCACAAGCGTTGTTTACCAGAAATCAATTGCGGATCGGCCAGCAACATCTCGCGGACATTGGCAACGGCGGCCGATGTCAGCAATTCGCCACCCTTGTCGCCATATTGCTGGCTGATGGCAAGATCAACAATACCAGGCAGGTCCAAAGAATTGAGCGCGCCATCTGCATTCGCGCCGGTAATGGAAGCCGCTGTTGCGCCTGAGGTCAGGGTCGGAAAATCGAAATCTACCGCAATCTCGGTACGTTGAAAGCCACGCAGACCTTGCCCAAGCATCGTGAACAGCAAAAACGCAAGGAACAACGTGGAAAGTGCGACCGCGATGAAGCCAATCGCTTTGAAACGGCGCTCGGCGGCATAACGACCAGCGATGCGCTTTTGCATGACCGCGCCATTCCAGTCGGTCGGTATCCGGTTGTTTGCGACCTTATTCATAAGCTTCCCGATAACGTTTGACCACGCGCAGGGCGACATAGTTGAGAAGGAAGGTCGTAACGAACAAGGCCAGCCCAAGTGCAAAAGCCGCAAGCGTATGCGGGCTGCCAAAATCCTGATCGCCTGTCAGAAGTGCGACAATCTGGACAGTTACGGTGGTTATGCTGTCGAACGGGTTCGCGGTCAGATTGGCGGTGTAGCCTGCAGCCATCACAACGATCATTGTTTCGCCAATAGCACGGCTTACCGCCAGCAATACCCCGCCAACCACACCGGGCAAAGCGGCGGGCAACAGGACTTGCTTGATCGTCTCGCTCTTGGTCGCGCCCATCGCCAGACTGCCGTCGCGCATCGCGTTGGGGACCGCCGCGATGCTGTCGTCAGACATGGAGGAGACGAGCGGAATAATCATAACACCCATCACGATACCAGCAGCCAGCGCGTTGTCTGATGCAGCATTGCTGACGCCCAGCATGACCGCGAAATCGCGGATGGCAGGAGCCACCGTCAAGGCAGCGAAATAGCCATAAACCACTGTCGGTACGCCAGCAAGTATTTCCAGTATCGGCTTCATCCATTTGCGTACATTTAACGACGCATATTGGGTCAGGAAAATCGCGCTCATCAAGCCTAGCGGGATCGCCACCAGCATGGCGATAATCGCACCGATGAATATGGTGCCCCAGAATAAAGGAATTGCGCCATACCCATTATCAGCGCCTGCCGTAACTTCGTTTTTCGGGTTCCAATTGGTCCCGAAAAGAAACTCGAACGGCGATACCATCGAGAAGAATTGGTAAGATTCAAAAATCAGAGATGCAAAGATTCCAAGAGTAGTGAAAATTGCAATCAACGACGCGAACAACAAACCGAGCATCACAAGATATTCAACTTTGTTGCGTGCACGAAAATCCGGTTTCAGACGGGTGAACGCAAACGCCCCCCCGGCGAATAACAACGCGATTGTTCCAGCCATGCCGATCCAGCTGTAATAAGTCAGCGCGTTTTTATAGAGCGGCACCAGCTTTTCGCTTTGCGTTTGAAAAGCTGTCGCCTGCAAACCTTGTGCGATAGCACGTGCTTCCGACAAAATCGCGGCTCTTGCAAAACCATCTTGTGGCAAATCGGTTGCAATGGGTGATGACAGCACCGCGTTGGTAACCAGCGCAGGTGAAATTGTTTGCCAGACAAACATGAAAAGCACAGCAGGAACCACCGCACAAACAGCGACAAACCATCCATGATAAGAGGGTAGGCTGTTTACCTGACCACGCGGGCCGCCTTTTGCCGCACGAACAAACGCTGCCGCACGGGCGCGTCCAGCGATCCAAGCGACCAAACCGAGGCCAAGGACAAGGAATAGCAATGCTGTTCCAGTCATATACTTAACCTTGCCCCCTTCGACCTAATTGGCCGGAAACTCACGAACATTTCATACCCACACAGCAACGGGGCATGGATCAAAGTGAGATTCGATCCATGCCCATAGACGCGATGTATGTTACAGATTTATTTCAAATCTGAGCCGTCCATGGCATTTAGACCTTTTGCAACATCCATTGCCTTTTTATAGTCGTCATCGGTCGATGCAATCATGCCCAATTTTGTGAGATAACCGCCCACAACACCGCCCTTCAGGAACTCAAGGACGAAGTCCTGAATGCCCGGGATTTTGTCGATATGGGCTTTCTTTACATAGATGAACATCTTGCGTGCGCCGGGGTAGCTGCCGTCCGAAATGGTCGCGATGGTCGGGTTTACGCCGTCCATAGTAATACCATGCACCTTAGATGCATTTTCCTCCATATAGCTATAGCCGAAGATGCCGACCATATTGGGGTTGGCGTCCAGTTTTTGAACGATCAGATTGTCGTTTTCGCCTTGTTCCTTGAACGCGCCATCGGTGCGGATTTCGGTGCAAATCGCTTTGTATTTGTCTTCATCCGTGTCCTTTAACGCTTTGGTTGTTGCGTCGGATTTGCATCCGGCTTCCATGATAAGTTCATGGAATGAATCGCGAGTGCCTGACGTCGTTGGCGGGCCGAAAACCGAAATGGGCAATTTGGGAAGAGCTGGGTTGACGTCCGACCAAAGCTTGGCGGTTTGCGCCTTTCCAAATGGCTTGGACGCCAAAGCTTTGTAAACATCAACCGTCGAAAGCGCGAACTTTTCACCCTTGTTCGACTGGGCAAGGGCAAGCCCATCGATACCGACCTGAATTTCGACAATGTCTTTCACGCCATTTTTTTGGCAATCTTCAAATTCGCTTTTTTTCATGCGGCGTGATGCATTGGTGATATCGGGCGTTTCCGCGCCTACACCTTTACAAAATTGTTCCATCCCGCCGCCGGTTCCGGTCGATTCCAATACGGGCGATTTGCGGGTAGGGTCAGCCTTGGCAAAACCTTCGGCAGCTGCCTTGGCGAATGGGAAAACGGTCGATGAACCAACGATGCGGATTTCCTGACGCGAACCACCTGCTGCACCGCCGGTGCTAGCCTGGTCATTACAAGCGGAAAGCGCGAGTGCGCTGATGGCGATAAGCGAGATTTTCTTCATCATTTGGCTAATTCCCTTTTTTTGGACCCTTCATGGTCATCCCATGCCTTGACGCGCAATTAGCGACCATAGGTGGCCTATAAATGACTATTATATGACAATTATATTACATCCATCGGAACCACCGGTAATAATACCGAAACGCTTGTGCCAGTGCCCACGGTACTGCGGATTTCGAGATGGCCTTTATGGCGATCAACGATATGTTTTACCAAACTAAGGCCAAGACCAGTGCCGCCGATGGAGCGGCTGCGTCCTGAATCGACGCGGTAAAAGCGTTCCGTCAGGCGCGGCAAATGTTCAGGCGCAATTCCGTCACCCTGATCGACAACAGAAAAAGCCAGCATCGCGCCCGAACGCGAATGTGCTAGCGACACCATGATAGGAGTTCCGGCCCGCCCATATTTCATGGCATTGTTGATGATATTGCTCGCCAATTGCCGCAACTGACCCGCATCCCCCATCACCGGCAATGTATCGACCGTCATATCAAGCGCAATGTCGCCGCCCCGTTCCTGGCTGTTCCTTAATTGGTCGACCGTATCAACGACAATAAGGGCAAAATCGACCGGTGTTTGCGGAGGATCGTATTTCTCTGCCTCAATTCGCGACAGAGACATTAGATCGCGCACGAGCGCCTGCATCCGGTCAGTTTCCTTGGCCATGATACCCAAAAACCGGCTGCGCGTGACGGGGTCCTCGCTGGCGGCGGGCTCGTCCAGCGTTTCGATAAAACCCTTTATGGCGGCCAACGGGGTTAGCAATTCATGGCTTGCGTTAGCGACAAAATCGACGCGCATTTTTTCTGCGGCCTGCGCGCTGCTTCGGTCAGCAAGATGCACCATTTTTTTGCCAGGACCGATTGATTGAATACGCATATCCCACATCTGGTTCTGTTGGCCAATTCCAGTCAACCGAATCGGGTGACCTGTATGATTGATATCAGGGTCCGAAAGTCGTTCAATCGCACCGGCATGGCGAAATGCCATTCTGACATTTTGACCTACAATATTTATGCCAAGCAACTGCCGCGCACAATGGTTGGCCGCAGTGACTTTCGAATGGTCGACGATTAAGATCGCATCCGTTGAAGCGTCAATAAAGGGTTGTAATTGGGGGTGACTGGTAATCGCATCAGGGTCAATATTTGTGCTTTGTACATTTTGCGAAACCGGGTCGCTGACCGGATCATGCGGATCGGCTGCAATGAATAGGGCGGTCAACAAAGACACAACCGTTACAAGCGTACGCTCTACATTGCCTTCAAGCTGCCCGGCTATAATTGCGCCGGCAGTCGCTAAAGCAATGGCAAATAGAACGCGGGGCGACAACCAGCTGTTCACGATTGAAACGTCCTTACAGTTAATCGGGTGAAGGGCACCGATGAAATCATATATTAGCTTTTACCGTCGAATATGTCCCACATATAGACGTACATCGACCGCGCAAGCGCGACGGCTGGAAAACGGTATGGAATATGGTAGGCGGAACCGATGAACGAAGACAAAAACCCGGCCAATTTGCTGAATAGACCTACAAATCGCCGCCGTGCGTTGATGCTGGGCGCTGCAACTGCGTCGGCTATTGTTTCTGTGCGACCTGCATTGGCGCAGTCGGCAGCTTCGATTATAAACTGCGATATACCTGTTCCCGGCCCGCATGGCATCGGTAAGAATATCGACCGCTACGGTAAATTGGTACCACGCGACACTCCGGGTTCTTTTCCGGCACAGGGACAGAAGTTTACAGGAGAACAGGTCAAAGCTGCGTTACGCGGACGCAGTCTCCCCGGAACCAGCGCTGACCAAAGCCAGGCTTATGTAAATTATATCCGTCGCCTGCAAAGCGGGCAGAGCGGCTTTACCTGCTACGCCAGCCTGCAGATGTCGCGCTAAACATTGAATTTTAACGCCGGGGCTTTACCCCATGCGCCCATGACTGTGTTGCCAAGTACAAAATATAAAGCGGAACCCGCGGACCAGATTCTGGTCGCACCGCTGGATTCGTTGACACTGGTGTACCAGCGCCGGTCGGGGATCACCCATATTGTCGCTGAACCGGCACCGGAAATTCTGGCAATAATGTGCGCGGATGCAATGACCGCCGACGAGATAGCGCAGCGTCTGGCCGCGCAGTTTGATTTTGACAGCACGCAAGCAATGGACATCATAACCGCACGATTGAACGAACTGGCCGACCTTGGCCTCGTCGAGCGATGCCATGCATGAATTTCGGGTTCAGGTAGGCCCGGCGGCCTTTCGCATCGGCTCGCAATGGAAACGTCCGCTGGACCAGTTGGCGGAATTGTACCGCGATTATCCGGTGCCTGCGATCCCCGATTATTCGGTGCGGCTGGAATCGGTCAGCCTGCTGCGCCGCTTTGTCCGGCCATCGGTAGCGATTAACGGCGATTATATGCTGCCCGATGCAGCGCCGCTGCCATTGGCGCAGGGGTTGCTGGCGGCGGAAATGGCGATGAACCTGCAAATGGCGCTCGGCTGGCGGCGGCATTTGTTGCTGCACGCCAGCGCCGTGGAAAAGGATGGCCGGGCGCTGATTATGACGGGCCAGTCGGGGTCGGGCAAATCGACTTTGGCCGCGATGCTGGGACACCGCGGCTGGCGCTTCATGGGCGATGAATTTGTGCTTGTCGATCTGGACACAGGTGCTGCGGTGCCATTCCCCCGGCTCATCAGCCTCAAAAACGAAGCCATCGGCGCGATGATGGCGACGGCGCTCGACGGGCGCTTTGGTCCGCTGATGCCAGAAACACCAAAGGGCGATATCCGGCACCTGGTTCCGCCCGCCGATGCGATTGCGGCCATGTCCCGTCCGGCTCAGCCCGCGCTGCTGCTCTTCCCCAGCTTCGGTTTTGACCCCGCGTTTCGCGAAGTCGGGCCAAGCGAGGTGTTCATGCGCTTGACGCAAGCCTCCACCAATTATGTAACTCTGGGTGAAAAGGGCTTTTCCGCGCTGACCCGTTTTGTCCAGACGGTGCCTGCGCGCGCGATTGACTATCGCGACGGGATCGAGGCCGAAGATTTGGTCAACCGGCTTTGGGCCAAATGCACATGAGCCATGACGCTATGCTCCTGGTTGATGCGCTGCGCGATCCTGCAGTCGCGACCCGGCTTGACGCGAGCGGTTGGACAGCCCTGCTGACGATAGCGCGGGTCGAAGTATTATTGGGCACCTTGGCGCGCAGGCTATCGGGCCTGCCGGTGCCCGAAGCGGTTGAACCTATTTTGGAAGAGGCCCGGGTCAACGCCGAATATCAGCGCCGCTCCGCCCTGTGGGAGGCCGACTGCGCGCGGCGGGCACTGGATGACTATCCCGGAAAGGTCGTGCTGATGAAGGGCACGGCCTATGTGGCGGCCGGTCTGAAAGCGGGCGAGGGACGGCATATCGGGGATCTCGATATCCTGGTGGCGAAGCTCGATCTGCCGCAGGTCGAGACCGCGTTGCTGCGCGCCGGATGGGAATGGGTCAAAGAAGACGCCTATGACGACGCGTATTATCGCGACCATATGCATGAGCTGCCCCCGCTGATCCATAAGGAGCGGGACCGCATGATCGATGTGCACCACACGATATTGCCCCTGACGGCGCGACCCCGGCCCGATGCGGCGGCGATGCTTGCGGATGCGAACGCGTTGGCAAATGGCCTTTATGTCCTGAGTCCGACCGATATGCTGATCCACAGCGCCGCACATTTATTTGCCGATGGCGAACTGGACGGTGGATTACGGAACCTGTGGGATTTGCATTGCCTGATGACCGAATATGGCGACGACGCATTTTGGCCAGCACTCACAAACCGTGCGGCGCATCACCAGTTGCTCGCCCCGGTGGAGCGCGCCGCCCGCCTTGCCCATCAATTGTACGGGACAGAGATTCCAAACGGGTGGCGGCGCTGGCATCGTCAGGACAGGCATTACATCCGCCGCCTGACAGCGCGCGACCATTGGGGGCGGGGCACGCATAAATTCACACGCGTTATTTTCTACATCCGGTCCCACTGGCTGCGCATGCCGCCTATGATGCTGGCGCGGCATTTGTGGACGAAATGGCGCAAGTCAGCCTAGATTGCGCAACACGGGGATAAGATCGTCAAAATGGTCGATGATGGCATCGGCGCCCATGTCTTCGACGGGAACGTGCAGAAAGCCGAAGCTGACCGCGACGCTGGGTACATTGGCGTTCTTTGCCGCCATGACGTCAAGAATGGAATCACCGATATAGGCCGCCCGGCCGCCGCCGCCCAAGGCCTGGCACCGCTTCACCATTTCGAAAATCGGTGCACCGGACGGTTTGGCGTTTTCCTTGCCCAATGTGTCGGCCCCCAATATGCACCCCATCCGATGTGCAAGGTTCAGGTCGGTGAGAAGCTTGACCGCAAGGCTTTCGAACTTGTTGGTGACCACTGCATAGCGCACGCCCATGGAGTCCAGCCGGTCCAACAGGTCTAGCGCGCCGTCAAACGGGCGGCTGTGTACAGAGACATTGGCTTCGTAATAGCTCAGCATTTGGCGGTAGAGCGGACGGAAATCGTCATCGGGAATGCCGCCGGTCGCCTCCAGCCCCTGTTGCAGCATCATCTTCGCGCCGCCGCCAATATGCTGTTTCACTGTGTCGATCGACAAAGTGGGTCGGCCGACGCTGTCCAGCACATGGTTGACCGCTGCGGTCAGGTCGCCGCTGGTGTCGACGAGGGTGCCATCGAGGTCGAATCCGATAATGTCGAAAGGAATTTTTGTCATATCTGCTCCAGATGGCGGCAAGTTCTGGAAACCGCAACAATTTGCTGGCATGAGACGCGACATGACACAGATTGCGGCCATCATCCTCGCCGCGGGTAAGGGCACCCGCATGAAATCCGACCTGCACAAGGTGCTTCACCCGATTGCGGGTCGCCCCATGCTGATGCATCTGATGGATGCGGTCGATGCGCTGAATCCGGCCAAGAAGGTTGTCGTCGTCGGCAGCGGCAAGGAGCAGCTGGAGGCGGCGTTGGCGGGCTCGGCAGAACTGGCAGTGCAGGAACCTCAGCATGGCACCGGCCATGCGGTCCAGCAGGCGGAGTCTGCTTTGTCGGACTTCGATGGCGATGTGCTCATCCTATATGGCGACGTGCCTTTTGTGCCGACATCCACAATGCAGATGATGATCGACCGCTTGCACGAAGACGATGATCCGGCGGTAATCGTGCTCGGGTTCGAACCCGAAGACACGCAAAGCTATGGCCGCATCGTAACGCAGAACGACCGCATCGAATGGATGGTTGAGCATAAGGATGCAAATGAAGCTCAGCGGGCAACGAAGCTGTGCAATAGTGGCCTGATGGCGGTCAAATCGAAAGACCTGTTCCCATTGCTTTCGCGCGTCGGCAACGACAATGCAGCGGGTGAATATTACCTTGTCGATATCGTCAATATCGCGACACAGGATGGACGGCATTGCTATGTCGTCAAGACTGATCCCTATGACGTGACCGGCATCAATAGCCGCGGCGAGCTCGCAGCGATGGAGGCCGAATGGCAGGCACGGCGGCGGGTGCAGGCAATGGTGGACGGCGCAACCCTGATCGCGCCGGAGACGGTATGGTTTGCGTGGGACACGAAGCTTGGCCGCGATGTGATTATCGAACCCAATGTCTTTTTTGGTCCCGGCGTGACGGTTGCAGACAATGTGAAGATCCGCGCCAACTGCCATATCGAAGGAGCAATGATTGGCAGCGGAGCCGAAGTTGGCCCGTTCGCCCGACTGCGCCCTGGTACCGTGCTTGAAGAAGACACCAAGATCGGCAATTTTGTCGAAGTGAAAAAAGCGCGCTTTGGTAAAGGCGCGAAGGCCAACCATCTCAGCTATATCGGTGATGCCGATGTTGGAGCAAAGGCGAATATTGGCGCGGGGACGATCACCTGCAATTATGATGGCTATTTCAAATATCAGACGGTGATAGGCGAGGGCGCCTTCATTGGCAGCAACAGCGCGTTGATTGCGCCCGTGAAAATCGGCCGCGACGCGATTGTAGCGGCTGGTAGCGCCGTATCGCGCGACGTAGCTGACGGCGACTTGCGGATGGTGCGGGCCGAACAGTTGGTGAAGCCCGGCTGGGCGGACCGATTCCACGATGCGATGCGGAAGAAGAAGGCGGATAAAAAGTGAAGACTTTGCGCGGGACATTTCTGGCCTTAGCATTCGTTGCCGCTCCCGAGGCCGGGATCGCTTCGGCAGATCGAGAGGAACATCATATGGAACAGCATCAGGCCAAGGGTACATTCGACGTCAAAATGGCGCCTCAGGCCGATGGCACAGCCGATGTCGGGCGCATGACGCTCGACAAGACGTTCCATGGCGATCTGGAGGCAAATAGCATCGGCCAGATGATCGCCGTCCGCACGCCCACAGAAGGGTCGGCAGGCTATGTGGCGATGGAGCGGGTCACCGGTACGTTAGGTGGCAGGAAAGGCAGCTTTGCTCTCCAGCATTTTGGCACCATGAACCGGGGAGCTCCACATCTGCGGGTCGAAGTGGTTCCGGATTCCGGCACAGAGGAACTGGTCGGGATCAGCGGTACACTGGACATCATCATCGAAAAGGGCGCACATTTCTACGTGCTTGATTATGCGCTGCCGGAGTGAAGGCCGCGTCCTGAGGCGGCCATTGTGAAGCGGTTTCTGTTCGTATGTAGCCAGAACAAGCTAAGAAGCCCGACTGCGGAGCAGATCTTTTCTTCAAGGGATGATATTGAAGTGAGTTCGGCGGGTACGAACCATGACGCTGAAAATACGCTGGATTCCGAACAGGTCGAATGGGCTGATGTCATTGTTGTTATGGAAAAGCATCATCGCGACAAGGTGCAACAGCGGTTCAAGTCGGCACTAAAATCAAAACGGGTCGTGGTTTTGGACATAGCTGACGAATTTGAATTCATGGAAGATGCCTTGATAAATATTCTGGAGGCCAAGATGCGACAGCATTTGCCCTCTTGACATGATATCATGATATGATATCAGTATATCATTATGGGAAGATTTCTTGTAGATGTACCTGCGGACGATGTCCGGAAGCTGGACGAAATAGCAAAACGCGAAGGCAAATCCCGCGCGGCCGTATTGCGCGAGGCGGTCTCCAATTATCTTGAGGTATGCGGCAAAGAAGGTTTCGAAAAATATTTCGGTTTATGGGAACGCCACGGTTCAACCGTCGATGGCCTAGAATACGAACGTAACTTGCGCGAGGAATGGCCGGACGTCGGCGATATGACGCCACCCAAGATGAAACATAAAGCTGCGTGAGCGAACGTTTTTTCGACACTAACATCGTCATCGACATGCTGCATAACCGACCTGTAGCGTGGGCGGAATTGCGAAATGTTACTCGCGCATGGATCAGCCGAATGACGTGGATCGAGGTTATGTCCGGTGTCCCTGACGATGTAGCCACCGAGACAGAAGAATTTTTGCGGCTCTTCGCTATGAGCGAGATCGACGAGGAAATTGCGCGGCGCGCGGCGACACTCCGGCATCAGCGCAAATCCCTGAAATCGCCCGACGCCATCATTCTGGCTTCGGCGCAGGTGTCCGGACGCATCCTCGTTACACGAAACACCAAGGATTTTCCTGCAGAGATGCCGGGTATCCGTGTACCCTATAAAGTTGGATCAAGGGCAAAATAAATGTGCGGAATTATTGGAATTGTTGGAAAATCGCCCGTCTCTGACCGGTTGGTCGACGGGCTCAAGCGGATGGAATATCGGGGGTATGACTCCGCTGGTGTCTGCACCGTGCATGAAGGTCAGCTTGTCCGCCGCCGGGCCGAGGGAAAGTTGGCCAATCTGGTGCAGGTCCTGAAATCCGACGATGCGCCTGGCAATATCGGCATCGCCCACACCCGCTGGGCCACGCATGGCGCGCCGACCACCAGCAACGCCCACCCGCACGCTACGCGGGAAGTCGCTTTGGTGCACAATGGCATCATCGAAAATTTCAAGCAGTTGCGCGATGAGCTGACGGCGCGCGGCCGCACTTTTGAAAGCGAAACCGATACCGAGGTCGTCGCGCATCTTGTGTCCGAACAGGTTGAGGCCGGACATTCACCTGCCGAGGCAGTGAAGGCCGTGCTTCCCCGCTTGCGCGGTGCCTTTGCGCTGGCCATCGCGTTCCGCCAATTCCCTGATTTCCTCATCGGCGCCCGACTCGGCAGTCCGTTGGTCGTGGGTTATGGCGACGGCGAAACCTTTCTCGGGTCCGACGCGTTGGCGCTTGCCCCGCTGACGCAGAAAATCGCCTATCTCGACGAAGGCGACTGGGTGATCGTGACCCGTGAAGGCGCGCAGATTTTCGACAAGGATAACAACCCCGTCACCCGCGAAACAACGACATCGGGCGTGTCGGCGGCGGCGATCGAAAAGGGCAATTACCGCCATTACATGCAGAAGGAAATTTTCGAGCAGCCCACCGTGGTTGCGCAGACGCTTTCCAGCTACATCCGCCCGTTGGAGCAGACGGTGGCCCTGCCGCAGATGGACTTTGACCTCGCCGGTGTAAAGCGCATCACGATCGTGGCCTGCGGCACTAGCTTTTATGCGGGGATGGTCGCGAAATACTGGTTCGAAACCTTTGCCCGTGTGCCTGTCGACATCGATGTCGCTTCGGAATTCCGCTATCGCGATCCCGTATTGGAAGAAGGTGGCCTCGCGCTCTTCATTTCCCAGTCGGGGGAGACTGCCGATACACTCGCGGCGCTGCGCCACTGCAAGGAACATGGGCAGACCATCGCGGTGGTCGTTAACGTGCCGACCTCCAGCATGGCGCGCGAAGCCGACCTGTTGTTGCCTACCCATGCTGGCCCCGAAATCGGCGTCGCCTCGACCAAGGCGTTCACCTGCCAGTTGGCCGTTCTCGCCGCATTGGCCGCGCATCTTGCGCTGGTGAAGGGCAAGCTTTCGGCGGAGCAAGAACGCGAAATCGTCCGCCACCTCATCGAGGCACCCGCCGCACTCAACGCCGCGCTGGCGCATGACGACGATATTGCGGCGATGGCCCACCTGATCGCGCCCGCCCGTGACGTGCTCTATCTCGGCCGTGGTCCCGATTATCCGCTGGCGATGGAGGGTGCGCTGAAGCTCAAGGAAATCAGCTATATCCACGCCGAGGGCTACGCGTCCGGCGAAATGAAACATGGCCCCATCGCATTGATCGACGAAGCTGTGCCCGTCATCGTTCTCGCCCCATCCGGCCCGCTGTTTGAAAAGACCGTCAGCAACATGCAGGAAGTCCGCGCCCGCGGCGGCAAAGTCGTACTTATTTCCGACGCCGAAGGTATCGCCGAAGCCGGAGAAGGCTGTCTTGCAACTATCGAAATGCCCTCCGTCCATCCCCTGATCGCGCCTTTGGTCTATGCCGTTCCGGTGCAGTTGCTCGCCTATCACGTGGCCTGCGCCAAAGGCACCGATGTCGACCAGCCGCGAAATCTGGCGAAGTCGGTTACGGTGGAGTGATGCAAAACCCTTGAAACCCCAGCCACCTTGCGCCATCACGCTTCCGAACGGAGGCTATGCCAGTTGGGATTATTTGATCGCTTCAAACGGCGTAAGGCGAAGGCGGCATTGTCCCCGCCTGCTCCGGCACAGCCTTGGCCACCGTTAGAGCTGGGGCCTGCTTTTCAAAGTTTCGAACCTCCGCCTGTATCCGAGCAGCCGGCGTGGATGAAATATCCGGTGTCCGCGCCCAAAGGGCATATTATTGTCTTTGCGAATGAAAAGGGCGGCGTTGGCAAGTCGACATCGGCTTTCCATACCTGCATCGCGCTGTGCAATGCGGGCGAGCGGGTGGCCGTGCTGGATGTCGACCTGCGCCAGTTGACGCTGCACCGCGCGCTGTGGGCACGACAGGAAAGCGAGCGCGAATATGGCGTGAAGCTGCCTGGCCCCGAACAGATCATGCTCGCGCAGCAGAACGAGAACGAGCTGGCTGAAAAGCTCCGTATGGCTCGCATCCACAATAGCTTCATCGTCATCGACGTCGGCGGTCATGACTCGCCCATCGCGCGCAAGGCCATCTTCATGGCGGACACCATCGTTACGCCGGTCAATGACAGTTTCATCGACCTCGACATGCTCGGCCATATCGATCCGCGCACCGGCGTTTTCAAAACGCTGGGCAATTTTGCCCGGCTGGTCGAACATCTCAAGGACCCGGGGATGGCGTTGCGCGCCACACCGCTTGACTGGGTAGTGATGCAAAACAGGTCCCGTAGTCTTGCCACCAACAATGAACGCAAGGTGCGCGATGCGCTCGACAAGATTGCGCCTGCCGCAGGATTCAGGATCGTGCCGGGGCTTAGCGAACGCGTCACCTATCGCGAATTATTTCCTTTAGGTCTGACATTGTTCGATCTGGATACACTGCCAGACCTCGGCAAGGCCCAGCCCAAGGCCCGTGAGGAGATTTGGGCCATGCTGCGCGCACTCAATCTGCCTAGCGCGGCCTTAAAGCGGGCCATTGCAGTACCCGAGGAGGCAAAGTCCGATTTAGAATGAAAGGGTGAAATACATGAACTTGGAATTGGTGCTGGCGTTGGTTGCCGTCGCGATCTGTTTGTTCGTAATTGTTAAAGTAGCAACGCAAAGCAAGACGCACAGGAAAAAAAGTGACAATGGCGCGGACGGTTCCTCGTCTGATAACGGAGCAGATTGCGGTTCGAGCAACGCAGGCGGCTGTGATGGCGGGGGCGGCGGCGACTAGATGCTGCTCGATGGACGTGATGACTTGCCCGTCAGTTGCAAAAAGGTAAACTTGGACGGAAGGGATTGAATTTGCGCTTTGTTGCAACAGAGTGCTTGAATGCCTCATCAAATTCGAGGCAAGACCATGGCTATCCCTGCTGAATCATTATCTACCCATTATGCCGCTGGCGGAGTTTCCGACCGTTTCGCGCTGGGCGTCACAAAGCTTTTGCGCTGGGGGGCGGATACGTTTTTCGCCAAGCGCTATGGCAACCGAGCGATCGTACTCGAAACGGTTGCGGCAGTTCCGGGGATGGTTGGGGCAACGCTGATTCATCTGCGGGCCTTGCGTCTTATGCAGGATGACAATGGCTGGATCCGTACTTTGATGGACGAAGCTGAAAACGAACGCATGCACCTGATGACGTTTATCGAAATCGCGCAACCATCCTGGATCGAACGGATGGTCATCCTCACCGTGCAATGGTTTTTCTATATTGGATTTTTCTTCCTTTACCTGATTTCTGACCGGACGGCACATCGGCTGGTGGGCTATTTCGAAGAAGAAGCCGTTTTGAGCTATACTTTGTATCTGGAGGAAATTGACTCCGGCCGTCATGCAAATCCGCCCGCACCAGATGTGGCCTTGCGCTACTGGAATTTGCCCGAAGGTACGACGTTGCGCGACGTTATCCTTATCATCCGTGCGGATGAGGCGCATCACCGCGATACCAACCATTTCATGGCAAATGCACTGGGAGGGCGCGAAGCAGATCATGCAAAAATCATAGCATGTCCTCCGCATGAATCGCTGAGTTCAAGATTTACGTAAACGCGAAGACTTTGCTCATTGGTCGGGTGACGCTATGGCCGGTGAATGAGTGCTGCAAAAATCATAGCCATCATCGTCCTGCTGTCGTTAGGCTTTCATCTGTTGCTATTTGGCTATCTGAGGCGGCGGATTGCGGCTGCGAAACGGGAAAAGGAAAGTGATTCATGAACGAAAATCCATCTACCACCGTTCAGAGCACCGATGGGGTTTATGCCCAACTGATAACTGCACGCGTGCACGAATGGGCTGCGGGTGAGCCGAAAGATATCGGTGGAACCGACAATGGCCCGACACCCTATGAACTGTTACTATCCGCGCTCGGTGCCTGTACATCCATAACACTCGAAATGTATGCAGCGCGTAAGGGGTGGCCGCTTGAAAAGGTGCATGTCACGCTTGAACATTCCAGAGAAGAACGTTCCGGTGAGAATGACGGCAGGCCGGTCGATATGATTGACCGCATCGTTCGGCTCGAAGGTCCGCTCGATGACGAGCAGCGTGCCAAGTTGATCGAGATCGCTGAAAAATGTCCTGTCCATCGGACACTCACCAATCAGATCAATATAAACACGTTACTAGAGGAAGCAGACACCGGAGCTGTGGGTTGATTTGCCCTTTTTGCAGGCTTATAGCGGGTCTTTAGAAGCAAGCGGTCCCGTGGGGCCGCTTTTTGCCTTTTGGTTCTATGGGAAGGAAATAGCCATGTCGATTACGCCTTTGATGCCAGTCTATCCGCGGTGTGGGTTCCGGCCGGTACGTGGCGAAGGCGCTTGGCTGATTTCCGAAGATGGCAGCCGCGCTCTCGATTTTGCTGCAGGTATCGCCGTTAACCTCTTAGGTCACGGCCACCCGCATTTGACCAAGGCGATACAGGATCAGGCCGCGACCCTGATGCACGTATCGAACCTCTATGGCAGCCCGCAGGGCGAGGCTTTTGCCCAGCGGTTGGTTGACACGACATTCGCCGACACGGTGTTTTTCACTAATTCGGGGGCGGAAGCTGTTGAATGTGCTATAAAAACAGCGCGCGCCTACCATCAGAGCCAGAGCAGCGACCGGTTCGAAATCATCACCTTCAAAAACGCCTTTCATGGCCGCACGATGGCCACGATTTCGGCAAGCAATCAGGAAAAAATGCACAAGGGTTTCCTGCCGCTGCTCGAAGGTTTTAAATATGTCGACTTTGACGATCTTGAAGGTGCCAAGGCCGCAATCAGTCCAAAGACGGCCGCGTTTCTCGTGGAACCTATCCAGGGTGAAGGCGGCGTCCGTCCGGCGTCCGATGCCTTTATGAAGGGTCTGCGTGCGCTGGCCGACGAACATGGCCTGATGCTCATTCTTGACGAAGTGCAATGCGGAGTGGCGCGGTCCGGCACGCTCTATTGCTACGAACAATATGGCATTGAACCCGATATCATGGCGAGTGCCAAGGGCTTGGGTGGCGGTTTTCCCGTCGGCGCTTGCCTTGCGACAGAAAAGGCCGCGCGCGGCATGGTTGTGGGCACGCATGGGTCGACTTATGGCGGCAATCCTTTCGCCATGGCCGCGTGTCAGGCGGTTTGGGACGTTGTGGCCAATGAAGAGTTTCTGGCGCAAGTGCGGTCGACGGGGGACAAGCTGCGTTCGGCACTGGAACAGTTTATCGGCAATTACCCCGATCTTTTCATCGGCGTGCGTGGCAAGGGCCTGATGCTTGGCGTTATGATGACCCATGAAGCGCGGGCATTTGTTGCCCACTTGCGTGATAATCATGGTTTGCTGACCGTGGCCGCGGGGGACAATACAATCCGCGTATTGCCGCCGTTGAACATTGATGACAGCCACATCACGACATTCATGGAAAAATTGTCGGCCGGTGCGGCGAGCTATCAGATGCCGGCAGCTGCATGACACGGCATTTCCTGAATCTGGCGGATGCAGGGGGGGATGCCATTGCGGCGATGCTCGCGGACGCAATGGACAGGAAAGCAGCGCGCACAGGCTGGCCCAAGGGGAAGGCAGACAGCGATGCTCCGCTTGCGGGTCATACGCTTGGCATGATATTCGAGAAAAACTCGACGCGGACCCGAACCTCTTTTGAAATGGCGATGAAGCAGCTGGGTGGGGACAGTATCTTCATGGCGTCTGGGCAGATGCAGCTGGGTCGCGGGGAAAGCATTGCCGATACGGCCCGGGTGCTGTCACGCTATGTCGATGCGATCATGATCCGAACCGACGACCATGCGAAGATTGAAGAACTGGCCAAATATGCAAGTGTGCCGGTCATTAACGGCCTCACTGACCTGTCGCATCCTTGCCAGATTGTTGCTGACCTGTTGACCATAACCGAACAGGGTAAGGCCTTGCCGGGACTGGAAGTTGCTTGGTTGGGGGATGGCAATAATGTCCTGAATTCCATTGTCGAGGCAGCGGGCATTTTCAAATTCAATGTCCGGATCGCGGTTCCGCAGGGTTATGAAAGCGACGGTATTTTTATCGAAGCGGCACAGGCCGCTGGCGCGCGCATAACGCTGACCCGCGATGCGGCGGAGGCCGTGGCTGGCGCGGATGTGGTGGTTACAGACACTTGGGTGTCGATGGGGCAGGAACATGCCCATAACAAGATCGCCGCCATGATGCCTTTTCAGGTCAACGAACGGTTGATGGCCGGCGCGAAACCGGAGGCCAAGTTTTTGCATTGCCTGCCTGCCCATCGCGGCGAAGAAGTTACTGACGCTGTTTTGGATGGACCGCAGTCGGTCATTTGGGACGAGGCGGAAAATCGTCTGCATGGCCAGAAGTCAATTCTGCTGTGGTGCTTCGGATTATTGGCATGAAATTGCACGACGGCGCAGCGTTCTGATGGCATCACAACCCGAAACTTTTGGCGACCAGCCTTTGCGCTTTTCCATTCCCGCGCGTGATGCACGCGGACGATTGGTGCGGTTGGATAGTGTCTTGAACGAGATTTTGGCGGCCCATGCCTATCCGCCATTGATCGAAAAAACTCTGGCCGAAGCCTTGGTCCTGACGGCCATGCTGGGGGCATCGCTGAAAGATCAGGGCAGCCAGATGACGATTCAGGTGCAAACCGAAAAAGGTGCCATTCGCCTTTTGGTGTGCGATTACAAGGACGGTGCATTGCGGGGATATGCACAATTTGATGCAGCCACCGTTGCGGCCTTGCCCGCAGATTCAACGCTGTTTGGAATTTTCGGAACAGGCTATCTTGCCATCACATTCGACCGCGTCAGGCCTGCGTCAGAAGGTGGTGGACGATATCAGGGGATCGTGCCTCTGGAAGGTGCCTGCCTGTCGGAAGCGGCGCAAAATTATTTTGTGCAATCCGAACAGATCCCGACGTTCATCCGAACTGCGGTCGACCATATTGATGGCCGTTGTGTTGCAGGTGGCATTTTGGTTCAGCATTTGCCCGAAGGTGAAGAAGGGCGCGAGCGCCTACACGTCCGCCTCGACCATCCCGAATGGGAGCATGTCGGAATGCTGGCCTTTACGGTTTTGCCCGAAGAATTGGCTGATCCCTTACTTCCGCTAGAAGAAATAGTCTGGCGTCTTTTCCATGAAGAGGATGAGGTGCGCGTTGAACAGGCGGGCAAATTGACCAAAGGTTGTCGCTGCGACCCCCTGCATATCAGGGACGTTATCGCAAAATTTCCTTCCGAAGATCGTGCTGAAATGGCCGATGAGTCGGGCGATATTGTTGTCGACTGCGAGTTTTGTTCGCGTCGTTTTCCGATCAGTCTGGCTAGTCTGAATAACTGAAATTTACCTTTGTCGCAAAATATCAGTCATTCATCGTTCATATACCACATTCTATCGTGATAATTGTAATAGCTTCTGCTACAACGCAGGTAATAACGGGGCCGCTTCGCTAAAACTGTCTAGGGTTTACGGTAAAGAAGCTTATGAAAATGAATATTGTATATAAGGCCATGACCGGCGTTTTATTGCTATGCGCCGGAACGGCTGCGATGGCATGGGCGCAAGGTGGCGACCTCTCGCTCTTGCAATCCATTGATCGCGGAATGTGGCAATTACGCGCGGTAGGCGGCGGGCCATCAGGCGCATCGGTCAATCAGATTTGCGTTGGCGACCCTGTAAGGCTGACCCAGATTCAGCACGGCACGGCCCTGTGTGAACAGTATGTGGTCCGGTCAAGCCCGACTTCGGTGACCGTCAGTTATAGCTGCAAGGGCGCCGGGCAAGGCTTGACGACGATTCGCAAGGAATCAGGCAAGTTGATCCATATCCAGTCACAAGGAATCCGCAACAATTCACCTTTTTCGTTTGCGGTAGAGGGTCGTCACACCGGGGCGTGCTAAAGATCGTCGTGCCGTTAGGCAGATATTTACCATTTATTCTTAGATGGGAGGTGTGTCTTTCTTAAGATACGCTTTCCTCCCTAGCAGGCTTGAAAGCCTCTGCCTTGGACCGCTCGCATTAAATGCCAGCGGTCCTTATTTTATTCAAAAAGCTGCAATGCCAGTGATGGCCCGGCCTAATATCAGTGCGTGAACATCATGCGCGCCTTCATAGGTGTTGACCGTTTCGAGGTTTACCATGTGGCGCATCACCTGATATTCGTCGCTGATGCCGTTGCCACCATGCATGTCCCGTGCGGCGCGCGCTACATCGAGGGCTTTGCCGACATTGTTGCGCTTGACGATGGAGATCATGTCGGGCGCAAATTGGCCATCATCCATCAACCGGCCAACGCGCAGACTGGCTTGCAGCCCCAAGGCAATGTCGGTCATCATGTCGGCCAGCTTTTTCTGGTAGAGCTGGTTTGCCGCCAGAGGCTTTCCGAACTGGTGCCGGTCGAGGCCATATTGACGCGCGGCGTGCATACAAAATTCGGCGGCACCCAAAGCCCCCCAGCTAATCCCGTAACGGGCGCGGTTGAGGCAGCCAAAAGGCCCCTTTAACCCTTGAACATCGGGGAGAAGTGCATCTTCGCCGATTTCGACATTGTCCATGACAATCATGCCAGTGGTCGATGCACGCAGCGAAAGCTTGCCTTCGATTTTGGGTGCGGACAGGCCCGTCATGCCCTTTTCCAGCACAAAGCCGCGAATGCCGCCGCCATGCGCCTCGGACTTGGCCCAGACGACAAACACATCGGCGAACGGTGCGTTGGAAATCCAGGTCTTCGTGCCGTTGATTACATAGCCGCCATCGACCTTCTTGGCGAAAGTCCGCATGCCGGCGGGGTCGGAGCCTGCGTCGGGTTCGGTCAGGCCAAAGCAGCCGATCAGCGTGCCTGCAGCGAGCCCGGGCAGATATTTGCGGCGCTGTTCTTCCGAACCAAAAGAATAGATCGGGTGCATCACGAGCGACGACTGAACCGACGCCATCGACCGGTATCCTGAATCCACCCGCTCGATTTCGCGGGCAATCAAGCCGTAGGCGACATAAGATGCGCCTACGCCGCCATATTCTTCGGGAATGGTTGCACCAAGAAGCCCGGTTTGGCCCATCAGGGGAAACAGTTCCGGAGCGTCGCGCTCGCTGCGATAGGCCTCGATCACCCGGGGCTGTAACTCGCTTTGGGCAAAGGCGTGGGCGGTATCGCGGATCATCCGTTCGTCTTCGGTCAACTGCGCGTCAAGATTAAACGGATCAGACCAGTTAAAAGCTGCCATTTCGGCCATAGATTGTCTCCAAGTGATGTCGGCTCGCTAGACTTTTTGCGCGCGTTCCACAAGATTGTGTTGATAGATTCATGCCGAACTTGTTTCGGCATCCGTAGTGCAGCTATGGCAGCTGCCATTGGAACATCCCTTGCAGGATTTTAGTCCGCAGGATGAACAGGAGAAAGCAGTGAAGCGGCACCAGGAAGTCGAGATGATATTGGATAGCCTGGGCGGTTATTCGCATGGCGATATGGCTGTCCACACCCCGATAGATGGTAGCCAGATCGGCTCCGTTTCTGAAGCCGGTCCCGACGAGATCGAAACCACAATTGCCCGATCTTGTGAGGCATTTGCTGCATGGCGCTTGGTACCCGCTCCACGCCGGGGCGAATTGGTGCGCCTTTTCGGCAATGCGCTTCGCGACCATAAGGACAGCCTTGCGCGTCTGGTCACCATCGATTGCGGCAAACCGCTGTCCGAAGGCTTGGGCGAAGTGCAGGAGATGATCGATATTTGCGACTTTGCCGTCGGCCTTTCGCGGCAGCTGCATGGTTTGACCATTGCCAGCGAGCGCCCCGGCCATAGGATGATGGAGCAATGGCACCCGTTAGGCCCGACATTGGTGATTTCGGCTTTCAATTTTCCGGTTGCGGTATGGGCATGGAACGCAGCGCTTGCGCTGGTGTGCGGGAATAGTGTCATCTGGAAACCGTCGGAGAAAACCCCGTTGACCGCTGTGGCCGTTCAGGCGATTTTCGACCAAGCGGTGCGCGCCTTTGCGGGGGCACCTGACCATCTGTCGCAAGTGGTACAAGGCGGTCGCGATGTCGGCGCAACACTGGTCGCAGACCCGCGCATTGCGCTGGTCTCGGCCACGGGCAGCACGGCGATGGGCCGCAAAGTGGGGCAGGTTGCGGCCAGCCGTTTTGCGCGCACGATACTCGAACTGGGCGGCAACAACGCCGCGATCATCAGCGGTAAGGCCGATGTGGCGCTTGCCTTGCGTGGCGTGTTGTTTTCGGCGTTCGGCACCACGGGCCAGCGCTGCACCAGTTTGCGTCGGCTTTTTGTGCATGACAGCCTGTATGAAAGCTTCGTTTCCGCGCTGAAAGCCGCTGCCGCGTCGATGCCGATTGGCGACCCGCTCAACAGCGCGCACCTTGCTGGCCCGTTGATTGACGAGGCGGCCTATGCCGGAATGCGACAGGCATTAGAGGAAGCAAAAGCGCTGGGCGGCATAATATCCGGCGGCGAACGCCTGCCGGGTGAAGGCGTCTACGTCCGCCCGGCTATCGTGGAAATGGCCGCGCAGGAAGGCCCGGTGATGCGCGAAACATTTGCGCCCATCCTCTATGTCCTGCGCTACACCGATCTCGATGAGGCAATCGCCTTGCAAAATGCGGTCGGCGCAGGCCTTTCTTCGTCCATTTTCTCGACTGACATCCGGGAATGCGAACGCTTCCTGTCGGCCGCGGGTAGCGACTGCGGCATCGCAAATGTCAATATCGGCACGTCGGGCGCCGAGATCGGCGGCGCCTTTGGCGGCGAAAAGGAAACCGGCGGCGGGCGCGAGTCCGGGTCGGACGCATGGAAAGCCTATATGCGCCGTGCCACCAACACGATCAATTATTCGAACGAACTGCCGCTTGCACAAGGGGTGACTTTTGACCTAGGCTGACCTGTAGGAGAGACTTAGAGTCAGGACCTGTTAAATGCTCGTCGAAAAATTGCCACCGGTAAAGGCAACACTGCAGCCCAGCAATCACCCCTATCTGAACGGGGCATGGACCCCGCAGCATGAGGAGGTGACCGCCTTTGACCTTGACGTGATCGAGGGCGTAATCCCGGACGATATTGACGGCATCTACTTACGCAACACCGAAAACCAGCTGCACCAACCGCTCGGCCGCTATCACCCTTTTGATGGCGACGGCATGATCCACCAGATCGATTTTTCGGGCGGCAAGGCGAGTTACCGCAACCGTTTCGTCCACACCCGCTGCTTCGCGGCAGAGCAGGACGCGGGTGGCTCGCTCTGGGGCGGATTGATGGACCGCACCGGCACGTCCAAGCGCCCCGGCTTCGGCGCGCACGGGGGCCTTAAGGATTCCTCAAGCACCGACATCATCGTTCACGCCGGCAAGGCCGTGTCGACTTTCTACCAATGCGGGGAGGGATATGTCCTCGACCCCGAAACCCTCGACCAATCGGGGGTTGCATCCTGGGTACCACTCGATGGCATCTCGGCTCACCCCAAGGTGGATGAACGCACCGGCGAGCTATTGTTCTTCAACTATTCAAAGCACGCGCCTTATATGCATTACGGCGTCGTAGGCCCGGATGGAAAGCTGGCGCATTATGTCCCTGTGCCCTTGCCGGGACCGCGCCTGCCGCACGATATGATGTTCACGCCGAACTGGTCCATCCTGTGCGACTTTCCGCTGTTCTGGGATGAAGAGCTGTTGAAGCGCGATGTCCACGTGACGCGCCTGCACGAAGGGCTGCCGTCCCGCTTTGCGCTGATCCCCCGTTATGGCCAGCCCGAAGAGATCCGCTGGTTCGAAGCCGACCCGACATTCGTCCTGCACTTCATTAATGCTTATGAAGACGGCGATGAAGTGGTGCTCGACGGCTATTTTGAAGAAGATCCCTATCCGCCGCCGATCGAAAGCGCGGGCGAATATGGCCATATGATGGCCTATGTCGATGAACACAGCTTCAAACCCAGACTGCACCGCTGGCGCTTCAATCTGGCGGATGGCACCACTAAAGAGGAACGGCTTGACGACCGCATCCTCGAATTCGGCTTGATGAACCAGCGTTATCTGGGGCTGCCCTACCGTTACGCCTATAGCACCACGTCAAAGCCGGGCTGGTTCCTCTTCAACGGATTTGTAAAGCATGATCTGGAAACCGGCACGTCCGAACAGGTAATGCTCGACGAAGGCCGTTACGGCAGCGAGGCCCCCTTCGCCCCGCGCACCGATGCCAAGCAAGAGGATGACGGCTATCTGGTCAGCTTCGTCATCGACGAAAACCGCGGCACGTCGGAATGTATCCTGATCGACTGCAAGCGTTTTGCCGACGGCCCCGTGTGCCGCATCGCGCTACCGCACAAAATATCCAGCGGCACCCACGCCCATTGGGTCGAACGACGCGACTTGCGGAAGTACGGCTGAGGGAAGCGACTGGCCCAACACCTCTTCCCCTTAGGGGAGAGGATACGAAGCCTTGGCCGCAAGGCCTAGGCGCAGTTGGTGAGGGGCCACACCGGTGAAGCCAGCGCCCCAACTCCCCCTCTCCACTTCGTCTAATGGCTAAAGCCATAAGACTACGTACCTCTCCCCTAAAGGAGAGAGGGGAATAGCGCATGACCTCTCCCCTTCAGGGGAGAGGATACGAAGCCTTGGCCGCAAGGCCTAGGCACAGTTGGTGAGGGGCCATAGCGGTGAGGTCGGCGCATCAACCCCTCCAATACCGCCAATTTTGAGCACCCCAAACACACCTTTGAAGTAACAACATAGTTGCACTCTGTAAAAACCTGAACTACCTGACATAGTAATACTATCATAAATCCTTGTCATTTCGACCCCAAGTTTAGGAAAAGAAAAGCAAATGAATACCGAATCAAAAGCGAACGCTGCCTTCACCTCCATCATGCTCCGCGGGGGCCGGGTGACAAAATGGAAGGGTCAGGTCGCGAGTTGCGCGCCGCAGGTCGGTCATTTGCAGAATGTATCGGTCGCCGCGATGGCCGCGGCGCTCGCCTTTGGGGGCGCGATGGCGATTCCGTCGGATGCCCTGGCACAGGATGTGCCGGTCGTGGTAAACAGCCCTTCGCCTGCTCCGGAAATTGTGGCCGTGAACAGCGGCGATGGTGCGCTGATCATCAACGCCACGGTTCCTGTTGAAGGCGCTAATAATGGTATTAATGCTGAGAACGAAAGTACGGCAACAAATTTGATCATTACAGCCACAGACGTACAGGGCGACAATTTCGGCATTTTTGCGAACAATGCAGGTACAGGCACCACGACTATCACAACAACCGGCAACGTGGTCGGTCTAGCGAATACTGGCATAAATGTTAACAATGCAGCGACTGCTGGTGCGACGGCGCGCGGGGATGAGGATGCCCTGACTGTTGATGTGAACAGCGTGACGGGTGCCACTTTTGGAATTTCTGCGGTAAATTCAGGTGCCGGCTCGACGCGGATCACGACGTCCGGCGACGTTACAGGAACAAGCGCCGCTGGGATCAATGTGTTCACCAGCGGTCGTTTGGCGGATGATCTGATCGTTGAGGCAAACGGTATAGTGACGGGTGGTACCAACGGAATTCAAACCAGTAACAATGGCGTGGGTTCAACAACTATCGACGCAAACGCCAATGTTGAAGGCGCCGTAACCGGGATCAATGCAGTAAACGGAAGCACGGCAGCAAACCTGTTCATTACCGCCACAGATGTACAGGGTGGCGAGGATGGCATTTTTGCAGATAATGCGGGTACAGGGACTACGTTTATTGAGACAACCGGCAATGTGGTCGGTTTGGCGGGCGGCGGCGGCGCCGGCATAGAAGTTCTCAATCGAGCGTCTGCTGGTGCGTTGGCGCGGGCGGATGCCCTGACGGTTGATGCGAACAGTGTGACCGGTGACGCTTTTGGAATTTCTGTGACAAATTTTGGCGCAGGCTCGACACGGGTCACGACGTCGGGCAACGTTACTGGAACAAACAACGTTGGGATCCGGGTGTCTAGGCGAGCAGGAACATCTCGCCAAGCGTGGCTATCAAAGTGGCGGAGTAAGCGGGCTGTGGGGCAGGTTCATCGGCAAGGGCTTCCGCGAACGCCTGGCATCGAAGGATTTGGGCGAGGTTAAATCGAACGGCTCCATCACCGGAATGCAATTGGGTCTGGATTTTGTCCGCAAAATTAACGGTAACGGATCAGCAACTTTCGCAGGAGCTTACTCAGGCTATGCCGATGGCAGTTCATCCGACACCAATATATTCCAGGATGTGGCCCGTCGTTCCGGGGGCTCGAAAAGCAAGGGCTGGTTGGCCGGCCTTTACGGCACCCATTATGGGGCAACGGGATGGTACGCAAATGCCGCGGTACAAGCCAGTTTCCTGGACGCTGCGGCTAACGCAGCCAATGGAACCACGTTGAGGACCGATGCTCGCACTCTCTTGGGCTCGCTCGAAATGGGCAAGACCCTGAAGCTTGGCGGACGCATGGCTTTTGAACCACAATTCCAAGTCATTTACAGCAACAACAAGTTTGACGGAGCGGTCGACAGCGCCGGGACATTAAATGAAGTTGCCATAGAAGACAGCATGATCGCACGTGCCGGTTTCCGTTTGAAGACGACTAAGGACGAGAAATACAACGCCGATGGCGGTCTGTTCAGTGGATATCTGAAGGCCAATTTGTGGCACAGTTTCTTGGGCACCGATATTGCGTTGACCAGCGCCGGCCAAGCTGTCGGTAAGTTCGAGCCCAAGAAAACCTGGGTTGATGTCGGTGTTGGCACAACGCTTACGGTGGCGAAGCAGACCGAAATCTTCTTCGATGCCGATGTCGAATTCGGGATCGATCAGAAGACAACTGCAGGCACCGGAAAAATTGGCTTGCGCTTCAATTGGTGAAACGGTTCGCCGGGGCGCAGGGCGGCTTAGCCGTCCAGCGCCCCGGTGCCGATGACTTATGAGAAAAATTAGGCGGTCCGCTGTCCCTAACCGGGTGCGGGCCGCCACACTACATGATCATGAAAATGGCCGCTGCCCGTTGGCCGATTAACAGGCTGGAGAATATTAATGGCAAGCAAATCAAAAGCAGAAGGTAGCACGGCACCTTCGACAAATTCGCAACCCGTCACATCGGAAAGCTCTTCGCCTGCGGCAAATACCGTAAAATATTCGCAGTCCGGCGGATTGGTTGCGTTGCTTGCTAAGCTGAACATTTCCGTGGCGTTTACGTCTTACCAGTCCGGACTATTGTATATGCTTGGCCGGAATAATCAGGGCGCGCATCTTCATCAAACCGGCATTCCAAAGCCAATGGGCTTGTCATACGATGCCAACGGGATCCTGACTCTGTCGTCTGGATTCCAGATCATGTCGTTTCAAAATCCGCTTGCCCCGCATGAGCGCGTCAACAGTCTGTTTGACGCCTGCTTCGTGCCGCGCTCTGTCCATGTAACGGGTCAGCTTGACGCCCATGACGTTGGCGTCACATCCGATGGCAACATTGTGTTTGTTAACACGCAGTTCAATTGCCTGGCGACACCTGATCCTAGGCACAGCTTTAAGGCGGTTTGGCAACCGTCCTTCATCAAGGATTTGGTGAAGGAAGACCGTTGCCACCTCAACGGATTGGCGATGGACAATGGCGCGCCAGCCTATGTCACAGCGGTGAGCAAATCAAATACGATCGATGGTTGGCGTGATCGTCGGTCTGACGGCGGCATTGTGATCGATGTTCAAAAAAACAAGGTCGTTTGCAATGGTCTGTCCATGCCGCATTCTCCCCGCCTCCATCAAGGAGAGTTGTGGGTGCTAAATTCGGGAACCGGAGAACTTGGCGTTGTTGAAGGCGCGGCAAGCGGTAAAGGCAAATTTTTACCCCGTGTTTTCTGCCCTGGATTTGTTCGTGGCCTTGCTTTTCATGGCGACCTTGCCTTTGTCGGTCTTTCCAAACCGCGTTATGAACGTTTTGAAGGCCTCGCGCTCGATGAAAAGCTCAAAGCAGCGGATAGCGAGCCTTGGTGCGGTATCCAGATTATCGATATCAAACGCGGTACCTGCGTTGAATGGTTCCGTATCGACGGCGCCGTTGCAGAATTATATGACGTCGAGATATTGCCCGGCATCGCCTGTCCCATGGCGCTCAGTCCGTCGTCCCCTGAAATCAAGAATTTTCTGACCTGGAAAGGCAGCAGCCTCGAGCCACCTAAAGCGCTCTAAGAAGGCAATCGGCGGCGGTATTTATGAACTCATGGCCTTGAGCCCCATGTTCATTTGTGCCGCCAAAAAACTTTGATTTTCCAGAGTGAAGGTACCAATTCCGTTCGGTAATGCGCCCAAAGTTAGGATGATTTCGACAGGTACATTGCCTCCATTTTCATGAAAATAGAGGATGGACTTGTCGATCCAACGGATGCCGCTTAAAACGCGGCGCAGTGCGTTGTTCAAAAAAATGGATGGCAGATATCCGAAGATATCATGCCATCCAAGTATAGTTACGACCACTAGGAAGGTGAATGAGCTCGCGCTCATTCGGATCGACCAGCCCGCCATGGAATTAATGGGGAACCATAGCGGGCTGGATTGGCACTGCCACCGTCTCAAACTGCAAAAAGCAGCATCGAAAATAGCGGTACCAAATCTTTAAAAACACCCAGGTCCAATCTGAGAAGATATGATTTCTCAGACTGGGCCTGGCCCTGAAATTTCAAATACTGAATGCAGACAAATCGCTACCTTCATTCGCGATAAGATATACATAGCGTCGCTATGTCTGTAAAGATAGTAATGCATTGTTACGGACAAAAAAGTAGACGCCGACTTTATGTCTTTATTTCCTATACTTATCTAGTTTTCCCGTTCAAAAGACAGGATCGCAGGCACACATTTTTTTACATGCCATAGCAACTTTGCCCCTTATCGTGGAACTTTGAAGCGAATCTTCGGGTTCGATGGTCGTGACACGAAAACAAAATCATAGCGATTCCAGTGCCAATCGTTCCATCGCCGACGTCGATCCTCAAGAATCTGCCGAGAATGTAGGATTATATTACAGCAACGACGCTGAGGCAGGGGTCA
>NZ_JBGSRI010000059.1:0-52878 GCF_041737645.1 Sphingorhabdus sp. | reverse complement strand
CCCGCCACAGCGCGCTTGGGCGGCGCTGGATCGGGCCGGTCGGGGCCGACGATCAGGATGCAAGCGAAGCCTTCCGCCGCCACCGGCTCGCGCTTGGCATTGCTGAAGGGGTGGCCGAACTTGGCAGCGACCAGACGCTCTGGCTCGAAACCAATGCGGCGGAACTGGGCGGTGTGTCCTTTTCCAAAGGATGTTATGTGGGGCAGGAAAACACGGCGCGCATGAACTGGCGGCAAAAGGTCAACCGGCGACTGGTTGTCGTCCCGTTGGCAGACGCCGACCCCAAAAGACAACGCATCGCCTATCCCGACCTCGGCCTGTCGGTCGAACTGCGGCGGGTGGAGGATATGGCGGGGCTGGACCTGCCGGAATGGCAGCGTGGGCTTTAGGCCTCACCGTCGCGCTTCTCTCCAACTACGCCTAGGCCTAGCGGCCAAGGCTACGTATCCTCTCCCCTGAAGGGGAGAGGGAAAGTTCGCCCGTAAAGTCTCACGCGATACTTGACAATCGATGACGGTAACACGCAACTGGCGGCTTACGTTTTCGATAAATCCCGATGGCGCGTTGGTGGATATGGATTTGGAGGACTATCATGGCACTTAATGCCATAGTTCGGGGAAGCTGCCATTGCGGCGCGATACGGATCGAGGTGCCGCATGCGCCGGAATGGGTTGCGGACTGTAACTGCTCGCTGTGCCGCCGCACCGCCTGGCGCACCGCATATTACCCGCCCGAACAGGTGACAATTTCCGGCGAGACCAAGGCCTATATCTGGGGCGACCGCATGATCGGCATCCACCATTGCCCCACCTGCGGCTGCGGCACGCACTGGGCAACGCTGGGCGAAGACTTCGGCAAAATGGGCATCAACGCCCGCCTGCTCGACGATTTCGACGAGAGTGGGGTTGAGGTACGCAAGATGGACAATGCAGGCGATTAGGGGGCGGGGGGCACGCATCGCACCGTTGCTGCCCCTCACCAACTGCGCCTAGGCCTAGCGGCCAAGGCTTCGTATCCTCTCCCCTAAAAGGGAGAGGCAAAACGCTATTCCCCTCTCTCCTTTAGGGGAGAGGTACGTAGTCTTATGGCTTTAGCCATTAGACGAAGTGGAGAGGGGGAGGTCACGCCGGAACTTATCATCGCCGCCCCCCCTTATTTCAACTCCAACCCCGTCCATTTCGCCAGAAAGGCGTAGATGTCGGAATATTCCTCGATCAGCTTGTCCGTGGGCTTGCCTGACCCGTGGCCCGCGCGGCTTTCGATGCGGATGATCTTGGGCTTGGTGCCCGTGTTCGCCGCCTGCAGCGCGGCGGTATATTTGAAGCTGTG
Source organism: Sphingorhabdus sp. (assembly GCF_041737645.1). Lineage (GTDB taxonomy): Bacteria > Pseudomonadota > Alphaproteobacteria > Sphingomonadales > Sphingomonadaceae > Sphingorhabdus_B. Next base: position 51,549 of record NZ_JBGSRI010000059.1, on the reverse strand, counting down.
GCCCGGGACCACGCGGTCATCGGTGTCGGCGGTGGAGACAATCACAGCCGGATAATCGACGCCCGATCGGATGTTGTGATAAGGCGAATAGGTCAGCTGCATTTTCAGATCGGCTTCCTTTGACTGAAAGCCATAATCGTCGACCCAATAACGCCCTGCGGTAAAGCGGTCGAAACGGGTCATGTCCATCACGCCGACCGCGGCATGGCCCGCCGCAAACAGGTCAGGCCGCTGGTTCACCACGGCGCCGACCAGCAGGCCGCCGTTGGAGCGGCCCTCTATGGCGAGCTTGCCCTTGGCCGAATAGCCCTTGGCGATCAGATATTCGCCAGCCGCCGCGAAATCGTCGAACACATTCTGCTTGTTCATCAGGCGTCCGGCATCATGCCAGGGCTTTCCATATTCGCCGCCACCGCGCAGATTGGCGAGCGCGAAAACGCCGCCCGATTGCAACCACGCCATGCGCGTTGCCGAATAACTCGGCGTCTGCGACAGGTTGAACCCCCCATAGCCGTACAGCAATGTCGGCGCGCCGCCTTTGGTCAGGTCCAACCCCTTTTCGTGGACGATGAACATCGGGATTTTGGTGCCGTCCTTCGACGGGTAAAGCACCGGCTCGATAGTATAGTCGTTGGGGTTGAAGCTCAGTCTGGGTTGGGCAAAGGGCGTCGATTTGCCGCTGTTACTGTCAAAACGGAAAACCGCATCCGGCTGGTTAAAACTCGAAAAGCTGTAGAAGGTTTCGGGATCGCCCGGCGCGCCGGAAAACCCGCTCGCTGTGCCGATGGAACTCAGCGCGATTTCCTTGGCCGGACCGCCTGCCAGATTGGTCATCATCGCCATCGATTTGGCGTCCTTGATGTAAGACATTATCAACCGTTCGCCGACAATTTTCGCGCGCGACAGCGTTTCGGCGCGCTCGGGGACGACGTCGGTGAAGACCGGCGCCTTTGCCCCGACATCGACCGAGACCAGTTTCAACCGCGGTGCATCCTTGTTGGTGATCAACCAGAGCTTGTTGCCCATGCCCTCGACCAGCTGCCATTCATGCTCCAGCCCCTTGACGAGCGGTACGGGCTTCCAGCTTGGCTTCTTGCCCAGCGGCATGATGTGCAGTTCATATTTCTCGTCGGTGCCGGACGAGGTCGTGATCAGCGCCCATTTGCCGTCATGCGTGACTTGCGCGCTGTGGCCATATTCGGGCTTTTCCGGCGTTGCGTAGATCGCCTTGTCCGCTGACTGCGGCGTGCCGATCTTGTGATAATAGATGGTCTGGTTGTAATTGAGCTGCTGGAACGCGGCGCCTTCCTTCGGCTCGGCAAAGCGCGAGTAGAGAAAGCCGTCATTGCCGACCCAGCTGATATTGGTGAACTTCGCCCATTGGATTTCATCGGACAGGATCTTGCCGGTCGCGGTGTCGAGCACCTTGATCGTGCGCCAGTCGGACCCGCCATCCTGTATCGCATAAGCCAGCAGACTGCCGTTCTTCGACGGTACCCAAGCGTCGAGCGCGGTCGCCCCGTCCTTCGCCCAATTGTTCGGGTCGATCAGGATCTGGTCCTTGCCCGTCAGGCCCTTGCGCACATACAGCACCGACTGGTTCTGCAGCCCGTCATTCTTGGTGAAGAAATAACGCCCGCCCGCCTTTTCGGGCAGGCCGAAGCGTTCATAGTCGAACAGCTTCTTCATGCGCGCGGCGAGCAGTTCCTTGCCGGGCAGCGTGTCGAGATAGGCATCGGTGACGGCATTCTGCGCCTTGACCCAGTCGGCCACGGCGGGACTGACGCGGACATCATCCTCCAGCCAGCGATAAGGATCGGCGACCTTGATGCCGAACTGTTCATCGACAACATCAACGGTCCGGGTCACGGGATAGGTCAGCCCCGATGCTGTCCCTGCGGTCGCAGCATCATCGGCCTGCGCCCCGGTCGATACCGCCATCACCACTGCTGCAACGCCCAACCAAAGTGCCTTACGCATGTATTCATTCCCTAACTCGCAATATTGTTTCACCCCGTGCCTAGAGTGTTGCGCGGCGCAGGCCAATAGATTCCTGCATGGAACGCCGTGCCAGTTTTTTCGTTAAAAGAAAGAAGGGAAACAAGAAAAAAGGAAGCAATCCGAGATGCATCCTGCGTTCGACCCTTCTTTCTTTTTTCTCTTTTTTCTTCCAGCCAATCCCCTGGCGCAACCGTCACTTATCCCTCTGTCACGGAAGCGAACACGGCGGCCAAGGGAGGACTGTCCCTAAAGCTGCCTTATCCGGGGTTCGGCGGGCCTGCCCTTCAGCATCAGCGCCCATAGTGCCCAGACCATCGCGTCGGCGCGGTCGGGGCTTTTGCCTTCGCCGACATAGCCGCCCGGGACAAGTCCGGTCAGCTCCGCCTCCAGCTGGGCAAAATTGCCCGCAAAGAGCGCACGGCCATTTTCGAACAAGGCCGCCACCGGTTCGGCCCGCGCGGATTTGCCTACTGCTGCATGGACCAGTTCCAGCGGCAAATTCTCTGCCGCCGCCAGCAGGACCGAACGCACCATCGCGCCGCCCTGGTTCCGTTCGGCCACCACACGGTCTGCATCGAACGCGGTTGCCGCTTCTGCGACCGCCCGTGCCCATCCTTCGGGTGAGGCCCCGGCCACGGAACAGTCGGCCAGCACATAGGCTTTGCCATCCTTGCCCGTAGCGCACACGATTATGCCGCATGTGCCATTGGCCGATGCCGGCGGATCAACGCCGATGACCGTGCGCGTCGCTGCAAAACCGTCATCGCACACAACGCGGCACCGCGCGATCAGCTCCAGCGGCCACAGGCTGCCCTCGACATCATCGAACAACCGGCCTTCCAGTTCCTGCAACGCCTTGCGCGTGCCGCCATAATGCGCCTGCATCGCGTCGACAAAGCTTTGCGGCAGATGCAGGTTTTTGTCGGTCGCCCCGCCCGTTCGCACACTGTCATGGGCCTCCAATATGCGGCGCAACACTGGCAATGATCGCGGTGTGGTTGTCACCGTCGCGCGCGGGAATGCACCCATGCGAAGGCCCATTTGCAGATTGTCCCATGTTTCGGCGGGATGTTCCCATTTCGCAAGTTCGTCGGCCCAGGCAAAATGATGCTCCGGCCCGCGCAGGCTTTCGGGATTGGCGCCGGAATAGAGTATCGCCATGCTCCCGTTTTTGAACCACATGGTTCGCTGTGCCGCCGACCATTTTTCGACTTCCTCGTCCATCGCCACCCGCAGCAGGCCTGACGGCCCCTCCACCATGACCCGCCGTGCCTCATCCAGCGTGGCGGCGACCAGAGCGATACGGGCGCACGGGGTCGCGCGCACCTGCGTCAGCACCCATTCGGCCCCTGCCCGCGTCTTGCCAAAACCGCGCCCCGCCATAATCATCCAGGTGCGCCAGTCGCTGTCGGGCGGTAACTGCCCTTCATGGTGGAACGTGGCAAAATCGGCATTCAGCGATTTTGCAGTGCGCTGGTCCAGTCTGCGGATGATTGTCGCGCCTTGTTCACTGGCCGCAACATTCAGAAAATGATCCGTCATAGACGTTTCCCGCTGGACAGAAGTTTGGCCTTGCGGATGATCTCCTCCTTCACCGCCTCCACATCGACGGGTGGGCGGTTCGGGTCATAGCGCCGAAGATCGCCATTTTTCCGGCGTCGGGCTTCATATAATTGGGCGACTTTTATGGCCTGATCGACCGACATGAATTCCAGTTCAGGGACCGGCAATTCAGGGGGTTCGAGCACGTTGCTGGCCGAGGTGAGCAAATGAATCGCCAGCCTTTCGGTGGCGAGCGCGATGACTTCATCCCACCGGGCGTCAAAGGCGGGCCACATCTTGCGGCGGTTGTACAAGGTTGGCCGGGACATATTGATCTGCCGTGCTGCTTCGCGGACATTCCCGGTGGCGGCCAGAGCGGTGAAGAATTTATCTTCGACCTCTTCGTTCCAACGTCCCGGGCTTTCCAGTATGATCTGGGCTCCGCCATTTTTGGTTAAACGCAGGATACCCTGACGACCATCGGGAAGTTTCAGCCCGGATTGTTCTTTCCCAGACGCGATGCGGTTTCGTGCCGATGACATGGCCTTTGCCCATGATTTTGCAAAATCTGGACTTCGGCTTCGATATTTATACGCCGTCGGGCGCGCAATCCCTGCGGCCCGTGCGGCCAATTGGACATTAGCGCACTCGCCAAGCGCACGCAGAAACGGCCGCACCCACTTGGGTGACGCGATTTTGGAAGGCATGAGGATTTCCTTTTTAAGGGGAGACGGCAGGACGCCCAAGTTCCAGCCTCAGGCTATTTACCTGATTAGCGTGACAATGTCAATTATTTTAACCTATTTGGTGGTAATAGGCACGCTTAGTCCACCCGATTATCCCGCTTTATTTTATCCGCCGTCCCGGCGCGGTGGCGCGGGGGTCAGTGTCCAGCGGGTTCCGCCCCGGCATAAGATGTTGCCGATCATAGCTGTTTTTCCAGCTTCCAATTCGACCAGCAGCCGGTCGACCGCTTCGCCTTTTGGGTGCAATGAAGGTTCAAGCTGGCTGATACAGTGCAGCAACAGTCGGCGTTGCAGTTCGCGGGGCAACGCATTGGCGTCGCATGTAATTGCACTGTCAACTTGTGTCGTCCGTTCCGCCGCCAGCACCGCAGTCATCCATGACAGGGCATCGGCGGCATCGGCAAGCGCCGACGCTGTCCGGTTGGTCCGTTCGATCTGGAACGGATGCGTTGCCTGCGCGATCCATTGGCGCATTGCCACCCTGTCAAAATCCGGATTATCATTGCTGGGGTCTCGCACCGGTTCGATACCGGCGGCGGCGCAGATTTCCTCCAGCTCGGCTTTTGAAAAACCCAGCATCGGGCGAATAATCCGCCCGTTCTTTGCGCGGATCGCGGCCATTCCGTCAACGCCGCTTCCCCGTGCCAGCCGCATCAATAGTGTTTCGAGCTGGTCATCCCCATGATGCGCGGTTGCGATGAACGCGCACGCATGGTCCTGCGCCGCTTGTTCCAGCAAGGCATAACGCGCCGCACGCGCGGCCGACTGGATATTGCCGGATATGGGCTGTGCCGGCCGCAAGATCATGTGGGGCATATTGTTGTCGCGGCACAGGTCGCTGACAAATTCCGCCTCTTGTGCCGATTCCGGCCGCAATTTATGGTCGACGGTGGCGGCGACCACTTGCCCGGGACGCGCCTGATGGGCCAGCAATAACAGCGCAAGGCTGTCCGGCCCACCCGATATGGCGAGTAACATTCTGTCCGGTCTGCTAATGCCCAGATTTGTGAGCGCTTGCCGGAACCGGTCCAGCCCGTTGCAGGGAAAGTCTATTTGCACTTTGCCCGGGTTTTACCAGCGACAATGCGTTCGGCCAACCGACCGCTCGCCGCATCGGGATAGGCCTTGGCCAGTTCGCCAAACGCTTCGCACGCTTCAGCGGCCTTGCCCAGATCAGTCAGTGCTGAGCCTAAGAAAAACAGGCTGTCGGGTGCGCGGTCGCCGCGCGGTTCGTTCTTGTAATTTTCATAGAATACCTTGACCGCCGTTGCCGGTTTCTTGTCATCCAGCCACGTGCGGCCCAGCAAGTTGCGGGCATAGCTTGCGCGTTTGTGTTGCGGAAATTTTTTCAAGGTATCTTCCAGCATGGTCTGCGCTTCGGGATAAAATTTCGCCTCCCACAAACGGAAGCCATAAGTATATCCATCTTCAAAAACATCGCCGGTGGCCGGTTTTTCAATGGCGGCCACGGCGGCCGTCCGTGCTGCCGAAGGTTTTGCCACGACGACCACAGGCGCTGGCTTGGGCTTGGTCGTCGATGCCGCAGGGGTCGTGGCCGGCTTTAAGTCCGGCTCATTTACTACGGTCAATGCCGGAGTCACTGCAGGCGGGGGGGCAGCAGCGGCATTTGCGGCGTCGGATTGCGCCTTGAACTGCGCTTCCATCGCCTTCAGCCGGGTTTCCATTGACCGCATATTATTGTCATGCTGTTCAACCTGACCGGTCAGGGTTACCAACTGCGTCTCTAGTGCGTCGACGCGTGCCAAAAGATCGGCCGTGGCGGTGGTTGCAGAACCCGTCGATTTGGGCGCTTGGGGTGTTTGTATTTCGGCTTCCAGCGTTTTTCCGGCGCCATTAGGGAACACCTGACGCTGTACCGCGCGCATCTCTTTTTCCAGTCTGCCCACGCGGCCGTCGATATTGGCATCTTGCGCGATTGCCGGAACGCACAGCATCAATGCCGCACCGCCCAATAAAAAAACTCTCATCGTCATTGGGCTTCTCCCCAGAATGCTGTCCAATTTCCGAACCTATAGCCTGCCCGACTCACGCATTAAAGGTCTATCGCAATGTATTTATGTAAAGTTTCGCTGGCGGGCGCGGATTTCAGGGCGTTGTGGTTCCGGCAGGTTGACGGGACAGCAAGGCTTTGGCGCTGATTTCCAGATCGGCGACGGTCTTGTCCGGCGGTCCAAGCGCGGGAACCGCTTTACCGCCCACGGTGACGTTCAACACCTCCGGGCGACCGGTGACGATCATGGGTTTGTTGGCATCCTGCGGCACGGTATAGCTGTCGCCTGACTGCATTTCTTTTTCGAACAACCGTTTGTTGTCGGCATCATAGACTTTGACCCAAACGGTATCAGTAGCGGTCAGCACCACCGCCCCGCTTGTCGCTACTTCGCCCGATGGCACAGCAGTTACGGCCTTGGCCGGAGCGGCCTTGTCGATCGGCGTTGAAGGCATTGTGATATCGACTGCGGCATCCAGCATCATACTGCGCCAAACAAAATAGCCGGCAACCACAAGCACGCCGATGGCCGCCGCCGTCCAGGCGAGCGTCCGCGACGGTACGCGCGCAGGGTCGGTCGGTTCGTAATTTTGCAACGGGGCCTGATAGCCTTCATGCCCACTTTGGGCGAGTTCGGACCGTAAATCGGCGCTGACTTTTATCGCGTCCATATCCACCGCACGGGCGTAGGATCGGGCAAAGCCCAAAGTATAGGTTGATCCGGGTAACGCCGAAAAGTCGGATTTCTCAATGGATTCCAGATGCCGCATCGGCACCCGTGTGCGTGCCGCAAGATCGGCAAGGCTGAGGCTCAAGCGCTCCCGCGCCGCTTTCAGCTGTTCGCCGACGGTGTGAAACCGGAACTCGTCTTCACTCGGTGAATCGTCACCCACTGCAATCTCCACAACCCTACGCCTTCCACCTCTCCGGGCAGATTGGTGAACAATGGCATCACGTAGTTGAAAGTCAATCGATAAAGGGTGGGATATCAGCCGGTTTCAATACCCTGACTTGCCGCCCAGGCGGATAATTCAGCGCGCAGGTTGGGGGTCGGCGTGGCCAGCAACTCGGTCATCTTGTCCTTGATGCCCGCGTGATCGGTGGATCGTATCATCGCCTTGACCGGCCCGACAGCCGCTGGCGTGATCGACAATCTGCGGATACCAAGGCCGATCAGGGCCAGCGCCTCCAGACTGCGCCCACCCATTTCGCCGCATACGGCGACATCCACATCATGGCCCTCGGTTGCGGTCACGACGCGCTTGATGAACCGCAAAATGGCCGGGCTTAACCAGTCATAGCGTTCGGCCAGACGCGGGTCTGCGCGGTCAGCGGCAAACAGAAACTGTGTCAGGTCATTGGTGCCGATCGACAGAAACTGGATTTTGGGTAGCAAGATATCCAGCGTTTCTGCGAGCGCCGGAACCTCCAGCATTGCGCCATAGCGGATTTTGCTGGGCAACTGCTTTTTCTGTTTGCCGAGGAACTTCATCTGACCTTCAAATATGGCTTTGGCGGCATCGAACTCCCACGGTTCGGACACCATCGGGAACATCACATGCAATGTGCGACCGGCCGACGCCTCGATCAACGCACGCGCCTGCGTTTTCATCAACCCGGCATGGTCAAGCGACAGGCGCAATGCGCGCCAGCCCAACGCAGGGTTTTCCTCTTCGCTGGTTTCGTCCTTCAGATAGGGCAGCGCTTTGTCACCGCCAATGTCGAGCGTCCGGAAAATGACCGGCTTGTCGCCCGCAGCGTCCAGCACATCACGGTAAAAACGCTGCTGCCGCTCGCGTTGCGGCAGGGTTGCGGAAATCAGGAACTGGAATTCGGTGCGGAATAAGCCAACCCCTTCGGCCCCGGTTGTCGTCAGCGCCGACATATCATCACGCAGCCCGGCGTTAATCATCAGGGTAATCGGAACGCCGTCCTTTGTGACCGAAGCCTCGTCCCGCATGGCGGCGTAACGGGCCTTTTTCTTTTGCCGGTCGACCAGATCATGCTGGAACAATTCTTCGGTTCCGGCCGCCGGACGGACGATGACGCTTTTGTCGTCGGCATTCAGCAGCAGCATGTCGCCGTCACGGATTTTGTGCCGAATGCCGCGGACCCGCCCAAGCACGGGAATGCCCATCGCGCGGGCGACAATGACGACATGAGCCGTCAGGGACCCTTCTTCGAGGATGACGCCACGCAGCCGCCTTTTGTCATATTCCAGCAGTTCGGCGGGGCCGAGGTTGCGCGCAAGCAGGATGGTATCTTTTTTAAGACCAAGTTGCGCCGCCGTACTCATCTGCCCTGACACAATCCGCAGCAACCGGTTGGACAGATCTTCGAGATCATGCATCCGGTCAGCCAGCAACGGATCGTCGATCTGCCGCATCCGCATCCGCGTGCGCTGCTGGACGCGTTCGATGGCGGCTTCGGCGGTCAGACCGCTATCAATCGCCTCGTTGATGCGGCGGCTCCAGCCTTCGTCATAGGCGAACATCTTGTAGGTCGCGATGACCTCTTCATGCTCGCCGCCGGTTCCGAAATCGATCTGGCTCGCCATCTTGTCGATCTGTTCGCGCATTTTATCGAATGCTGAATATACGCGCTGACGTTCAGCCTCGGTATCCTCGGCCACCGTATGTTCGATGCGGACATTGGGTTGGTGGAATATCGCGACACCCGCCGCCGCCCCTTTGACCAGCGGCAAACCGGTCAGGATGACCGTACCGGTTTCAATTCCGCCGCCGGTTTCGGGGTCGTCGATCAGGTCGGCATTGGCAATCAGTTCGGACAGGACCATTGCCACTGTCTGCAATGCCTCGATCTCGATCTCGTCATATTTGCGGGTTTCAACGTGCTGCACCGCTAACACGCCAACGGCGCGTTCCGACCGGACGATGGGCACGCCTGCAAAACTGTGGAACCGTTCTTCGCCCGTTTCGGGGACATAGCGGAAATTGGGGTGGGCCGCCGCCTCGTCAAGGTTCAGCGTTTCGACATTCTCCGCGATAGTCCCCACCAGCCCTTCGCCAAGGCCAAGGCGGGTGACATGGACCGCCGCCTCGTTCAGGCCGCGCGTGGCGAAAAGCTCCAACGCACCGTCGCGCAAAAGATAGATGGAGCACACTTCGCTCGACAACGCCTCGCCGATTATATTGACGACATGGTTCAACTTGGTCTGGGCATGGCTTTTGGATGCCATGACTTCATGCAGGCCGGTCAATATGTTACGGGCAGAACGGGTGGCGTTTTCCATATACCGCGCCTAGCAGACGCGCCCCTTGCAAGCGATACTTATTGCTTAAAATTATTTGGGAACCAGGACCGCGCGTCAGGCAAGCGATGATTGCTTTCGCAACATGTCTTTGAGATGCAGTTTCTGCTTTTTCAAACTGTGGATCAGGCTTGCGTCCGGCATCGGACGAACCTCCTCCCGCTCCAGCTTGGCCTCAAGTTCAGCGTGTTTCGTGCGAAGCGCGGATATATGGCTGTTATTCACCTCATACTCCTTTTTGAGAGACTCGACGATTTGTGTTCGAAGTAAATCATGAATAATTCATGCTGTCTTCTCCAATTTTGTCGTGATTGGCTTAAAGCGATACGCAGCCCCATTTTGACGATGACTTGTTAACTGCATAAAGTTAGAGGGGGCTATGAATGACGAGGGGTATCAGCAGCTGCTTGAACAGCTCAAGGTCGAGCATCGCGACCTTGACGACGCTATTGGTGCGTTGATGGCCCAGCCGGTCGTCGATCAGCTCCAAATTGCACGGCTCAAGAAAAAAAAGCTTGGCCTGAAAGACCGCATAATGCGTCTCGAAGACCAGCTGGTTCCCGATATAATCGCCTGATCCGCACCAGTTTACATTTAACTATCAAGCGTTTCATCCCGGTACAGTTGGTCCGTTAACCTTGCTTTCCGGGTTTTTGCGCTAACAATATAGCTTCGGCGGTGGCATATAAAGGTGATGGACAAGCTACACCACGAAATCACACCCAAGCTTTTGGATTCGCTCTATCTCGAGGCGATGGTACTGGCCGATGAAGCGCGTTCCTATTTCGACAGGGACCATGCCAACGTATTTTCAACCCCCGAAATATCGGTCGCTTTTTCTTGTGAATCGTTAAAGGTCACCACCCGCCTGATGCACAGCATCGCCTGGTTACTTAACCAAAAAGCGATACGCGTAGGCGAAATTTCGCGCCGCGATTCCCATGATGGCGAACGCGAACTGGGTTACTCGCCCGCCAGCGACGGCTTTCAGGTGCAACGCTTCCCCGAAGAAGCGCAGGCCCTCGTAGCCGCCAGTGAAGACTTGTATTTCCGGTTACAACGCATCAGCGAAAAAATGCGATCGATGGCTATCCCGGCTTCCGAACCCTTGGCGATGATCGAACGGTTACGCGCCTCGTTCTGATATTTTGAGTCGGGCAGCGACGGCAAGGCCCGCGCGCCTTATCAAGCGTCGAACTGCAAGCTTGCAAGCCGGGCATATAGGCCACCCGCGGCGCTTAACTTCGCATGATCGCCTTCTTCGACGATGCGGCCCTGATCCATCACGATGATACGGTCGGCGGAGCGGACAGTGGCCAGACGGTGCGCGATCACAATGGTCGTGCGGTCTTTCATCAGATGGTCCAGCGCATCCTGCACCAGACGTTCGCTTTCGGCGTCAAGCGCGCTGGTCGCTTCGTCGAGCAACAGGATCGGTGCCTGCCGCAGGACGGCGCGGGCAATGGCTATGCGCTGGCGCTGCCCTCCCGACAACCGCGCGCCGCCTTCACCCAGATAGGTGTCCAGCCCTTGCGGCAATTCGCGCAGGAAGGTCGCGGCATTGGCCTGTTCGGCGGCGTGCCAGATGGCGTCGTCATCGGCGAGCCAGTTGCCATAGCGCAGATTGTCGCGAGCCGACGACGCGAACAGCACGGTGTCCTGAGGCACATAGGCCATACGCAAACGGATTTCCGCAGGATCGGCGCTGGTCAATGCCACACCGTCGATGCGGATCGCGCCGCTTTCAGGGTCGTAGAAGCGCTGCGCCAGCTGGAACAGCGTCGACTTGCCCGCACCCGAGGGGCCGACCACTGCGACGGTTTCGCCGGGACTGACCTTTAGGCTAAAATTGTCGAGGGCCGATACTTCAGGGCGGGTGGGATAGCGGAAATTCACGTTCTGGAATTCGAGCTGACCACGCGGCGGTATAGGCAGCGCGACCGGCTTGGCGGGCGGGGCGATATCAGGCTCCGCCGCCAACAATTCGGCGAGACGTCCAGAGGCACCGGCACCGCGTACCAGATCGCCATATACTTCGGTCAGCGCGCCAAATGCCCCTGCAACCAACCCGCCCGTTAGGACGAAAGCGGCAATGGTGCCGCCCGAAATGGTGCCTTCGGCAACACCCCGCGCGCCTTCCCACATCAGCAAAGTGATCGCGCTGAATATCAGGGCAATGACAATCGCGGTGAGCATGGCGCGTAGGCCGATGCGGCGCTTGGCCGCGGCAAAGGTGCTTTCGACAGCGTCGGAAAAGCGGATATGCTCGCGCCCTTCCTGACCGAAGGCCTGCACGATTTTAAGCGCGCCCAGCGATTCAGAGGTGATGGTGCCAATGTCCGCGACGCGGTCTTGCGATGACCGCGATGCCTTTTCAAGCCGCCTTCCGATCACGACAATCGGAAGAACTACAACAGGTATCCCGATCAGCAGCGCCGCCGTCAGCTTTGGCGCAAGGGTAAAAAGATAAGCGATGCCGCCGATACCGATGACCAGATTACGGGCAGCGACCGATACCGTCGTACCGACAATTTGTTCAATAACGGCGGTGTCCGCGGTCATCCGGCTAGCGATTTCGGCGGGGCGGTTCTCTTCAAAAAAACGCGGAGCCAGGCGCAGCAGATTTTTCTGCACCGCAACCCGGACATCGGCAACGACGCGCTCGCCCAGCCAGCTTACAAAATAGAATCGCATCGCTGTGGCAACCGCCAAAATCGCAACGATCATTAAAAGATAGCGGAAATAGGGGTCGATATCGCCGCCGCTGGCAATGAAGCCTTTGTCAATTATCCGCTGAAACCCGGCTGGTATGGCAAGCGTGGCACTTGCCGCAACCACAAGCGCGATAGCCGCGTAGAATATCTGGCGCGGATAATGGCTGGCGAAATGGGCAACCATGCGTAATTGCCCCAGCTTGCGCGGCGGCGCGGCGGGCGTTTCGGGCTGTGCTTCGATGGTCGTCTGGGTATCTGCGGCTGTCGTTGGAATGGTCATAAGATGCGCCTAGCAGTGCGCGCTACCCCAAACAATTGCGGACTAGGCAAAGTGTTAAGTTTTTTATGGTGCAATGCACAATAAACGCTTATGTCGTCATCAAGACAAGGCCGATTTAGTTGGCCCCATATTTTTTAAGGAAGCACTTATGCTTTACACTGGTTATGATATTCAGCGCGGCTGGCTTGCAGGCGCAGGCTGGATTGCCCAGAAACAGGCTGATTTTCTCAATAATTTCACGTCAGGCCCGTTCAGCTATGGCGGTATGGCACCGATTGCGGCCTCCGCGCTCGACGTCTTTGCCCATTCGGTTATGCCGCGTGGAAAGCCCGATTTCGGCCTCGAATTTGTCGAAATTGGCGGCAAGCATCTGCCGGTCACCGAAGTCAACGAGGCGCGTAAGCCTTTTGGCCAGCTCAAGCATTTCGTCTATGAAGGCAGCAGCGAAAAGCCAAGACTGCTAATCTGTGCGCCGATGTCGGGGCATTTCGCCACGCTGCTGCGCGGCACAGTGGAACGGATGCTGCCCGTCTATGACGTCTATATCACCGACTGGAAAGACGCGCGCGATGTGCCGTTGACCGGCGGCGGCTTCGATCTGGAAAGCTATATCGACTATCTGATCGAGTGGCTCGAATTTATTGGTCCCGATACCGGTGGACGTGGCGCGCATATGCTGGCCGTGTGCCAGCCGTCGGTTCCGGCCTATGCCGCTGCCGCGATTATGAGCGCGAACGAACACCCCTTGCGCCCGCGCACGCTGACCATGATGGGTGGCCCGATCGACACCCGCGAAGCACCTACTGCGGTCAACGACCACGCCACACGCCGTCCGCACGACTGGTTCGTGCAAAATGTAATCGCGACCGTTCCGCCTTATTACAAAGGCTCTGGCCGCCGCGTTTATCCCGGTTTCCTGCAATTGTCGGGCTTCATGTCGATGAACCTTGGCAACCACATGATCAGCCACTGGTCGATGTTTTCCGATCTGGTCAAAGGCGATGGCGAAGGTGCGGACCGGCATAAGGAATTTTACGACGAATATCGTGCGGTCTGCGACATGACGGCGGAATTTTATCTGCAGACGGTCGACACCGTGTTCCAGCGCCACCTTCTACCAAAGGGCGAGTTCAACTATCGCGGCAAGCTGGTTGACCCCGGCGCGATCAAGGACATCGCGATCCTAGCCATTGAAGGCGAGCGTGACGATATTAGCGGCCTTGGCCAGACCAAAGCCGCGCTGAAGGTCGCGACTGGCCTGCCCGACGCCCTGAAAAAATATCACATGGCCCCCGAAGTCGGCCATTATGGTATCTTCAACGGCAGCAAATGGCGCGACAAAATTGCCCCGGTACTCGAAGACTGGATTGCGAAAAATAGCGGCGTCCCAAGCAAAACCTAATCCAGCAATTCCAGCTTCACCCGCGCTGTCCCGCTGCGGTGCATCCCGATCTCTCGGGCAGCGGCGTAGCTGATGTCGATCACGCGGCCTTTGCCCCATGGCCCGCGGTCGTTGATACGGACCACCACTTCCTTGCCATTGGCGAGGTTTGTGACCGCGACGCGGCTGTGGAAGGCGAGCGTGCGATGCGCGGCGGTCATCGCTGCCGGGTCAAAACGCTCCCCGTTTGCGGTGCGGCTACCGGCGAATTCATTGCTGTAATAGCTGGCAACGCCATCGCCGAAATGCCGTCGGTTATCTCCCGCCTGCGCCAGAACGGGCAGCAGGGCGAGCGCCAGCAACGGTATGCGATATCGTTTTTTCATGGCCCCCCTCCATCGATTCGCCCAACTTATCGCTGAGCATGAAGAGCGCCAATCCGCCTATCGATACGGCGCGCCAATATTGGGCCGAGGTGAGGGGTGTAGGTAGGGCGCTGGCGCGTTGGTGACTAACGCATCATTGCGCGCATAGAGGATGAGCGCGTCGTGATATTCGTCGTGCGGGTGGCACACCGGCGGGAAGTCTATTGAACTTCCTGCAAGGTGGTCACTCCAACACAACACTTGGGCAAGATCAAACGTCCAGATTGGCCACGTTCAGTGCGTTTTCCACGATGAAGTCGCGCCGCGGCTCGACGACTTCGCCCATCAGCTTGGTGAAAATGTCATCGGCGACGTCGGCCTGATCGATTTCCACGCGCAGCAGGCTGCGGTGATTGGGGTCGAGTGTCGTTTCCCAAAGCTGTTCGGCGTTCATTTCGCCCAAGCCTTTGTAGCGTGAGATCGACAGACCCTTGCGGCCCGCCGCCAGCACCGCGTCGAGCAGTTCGGACGGACGGGTGATCGCGCCCTTGTTGCCGACGCCAGCCGGGGTGACGGCGCGTTGCACTTGATCGCCCACGGCGGTGATTTCTTCGCCTTCGTCGTCGGTTTCAGCTTCCACTTCGACAACCGCGGCGCCGGTCGATTTGATCAACCGCGCGGGTGTTTCATAGCTCGTGCTTTCTTCGCTGGCGAGTTTGTGCAGTCGGCGTGCCTCTGCCGATAGCAGGAATGCGGCTTCGATGATGTGGTGGTCGGTCACGCCGCGCCACAGCCGTTCGAAATGATAGCCGCCATCTTCGGAAACGCGGCCGGTCCATTTGCCCTCGACATCCTGCGCGCCCATCCAGGCGGCGGCCTTGGCAACCGCAGCGGTGCGGTCGCTGGCTTCGGGGTCGAGCGCACTGGTGAGTGCCATCGCCTCGATTATGGTGGGGTCATAACGGCGCGGGACGAAGGCCATCAGGCTGCGCATGCGGCGGGCATGGTCGACCAGAGACGCCAGATCGCCGCCAGCCCTTTGTCCGCCAGCGCCTTCGAGTACAAAGCCGTTCAGGCCGACATCGACCAGATGGTCGTCGAGCGCCTTGTCGTCCTTCACATAAATTTCGCTGCGGCCCTTGGCGACCTTGTAGAGCGGCGGCTGCGCGATGAAGAGATGGCCGTTTTGGATAATCTCCGGCATCTGGCGATAGAAGAAAGTCAGCAATAGCGTGCGGATATGGCTGCCGTCGACATCAGCGTCGGTCATGATGACGATCTTGTGGTAGCGCAGCTTTTCGATGTTGAAATCTTCGCGGCCGATGCCCGTGCCCATCGCCTGGATCAGCGTACCCACTTCTTTCGATGAGAGCATCCGGTCAAACCGTGCGCGTTCGACGTTCAGGATTTTACCCTTCAGCGGCAGAATCGCCTGATAATGGCGGTCGCGGCCCTGCTTGGCCGAGCCGCCTGCGGAGTCACCTTCGACCAGGAACAGTTCGGATTTTGCCGGATCCTTTTCCTGACAGTCAGCCAGCTTGCCGGGCAAGGACGCAACGCTCATTACCGATTTGCGGCTGGCTTCACGGGCCTTGCGCGCGGCTTCGCGAGCGGCGGCGGCGTCGATGACTTTCTGGATCACGGTGCGCGCATGGCCGGGATTTTCCTCCAGCCATTCGCTCATCCGGTCGGCCATCAGGCTTTCCAGCGGCTGCCGCACTTCGGATGACACCAATTTGTCCTTGGTCTGGCTCGAGAATTTCGGGTCGGGTAATTTGACCGAGACAATCGCGGTCAGACCTTCACGCATATCGTCACCGGTCAGGGTGACTTTCTCTTTCTTCAGCACACCCGATTTCTCGGCATAATTGTTGAGGGTGCGGGTCAGCGCCGAACGGAACGCGGCCAAGTGGGTGCCGCCGTCACGCTGCGGAATGTTGTTCGTGAAGCAGAGGACATTTTCGTAATAGGAATCATTCCATTCGAGCGCGACATCGATGCCGATGCCATCCCGCTGCGACGAAATGGTGATCGGATCTGCCAGCAGCGCCGCCTTGTTACGGTCGAGATATTTCACGAAAGCGCCGATGCCGCCTTCATAATAGAGGTCATGCTCCTTGACCTCCTCATGCCGTTTGTCGCGCAACAGGATGCGAACGCCGGAGTTAAGGAACGCCAGTTCACGATAGCGGTGCTCAAGCTTGTCAAAGTCGAATTCGAGCACATTCTTGAAGGTGTCGGTCGATGCCATGAAGGTCACTCTTGTGCCCTTCTTGCCTTCCGGCGCGTCGCCAACAACCTTGAGCGGGCCCACCGCATCGCCATGTTCAAAGCGCATCCAATGCTCCTTGCCCTGACGCCAGATGGTGAGTTCGAGGAATTCGGAAAGCGCGTTCACGACCGAAACGCCGACGCCATGCAGACCGCCGGAAACCTTGTAGGCATTGTCGTCGGACGTGTTCTCAAACTTGCCACCCGCGTGCAGCTGGGTCATGATGACCTCGGCGGCTGACACGCCTTCTTCGGTATGCATGCCGGTCGGAATTCCGCGGCCATTGTCCTCGACACTGACCGATCCATCGGGGTTGAGTTCGATCAGCACCAGATCGCAATGACCGGCCAGAGCCTCGTCAATCGCGTTGTCCGACACCTCGAAAACCATGTGGTGCAGACCCGATCCGTCATCGGTATCGCCGATGTACATGCCGGGCCGCTTGCGCACTGCGTCGAGGCCTTTCAGCACCTTGATGCTGTCTGCGCCATATTCATTCTGGTTGGGGGATGCGGCGCTGTCGCCGGTACGTTCTTCGGGAATATCATTCATCGCGGCACTATAGGGGAAGCGCCACCAAAACCCAAGCTATTGCGACCGTTTTCCACATCTATTTGACGTGGTAAATCAGTTGGTTGGCTCATCGCCAACCTTGTGCCAGTTATTTGGTTACAAGAAAGAAGAAAAAGAAGAAAAAAGAGAGAATTTATGTTTGGCAAACGGCACGAGCATCTGTTCTCGGTGGCTTATGACGCCGGGTTGCAATTGCACAGGGAACTTGGACCGGGCCTCATGGAATCGGTCTATGAAACTGTGCTTGCCAGTCGCCTCAAAAAGTCTGGTTATCAGGTCGAACGTCAGAGGCCGGTTAGCATAACTGTTGATGGGATCACTTTCCCTGATGCCTATCGCGTAGATTATCGTCGAGGGCCTGCTTGTCATCGAACTGAAATCGCTAGAGAAAATGTCCAGCCTGCATATCCGTCAAGCTTTGACATATGTTAGGCTGCTGAAGCAACCCTTTAGCATTTTGATGAACTTTGGAAATTAAACTTTCTCTGAAGGCACGCGGCGAATTATGAACAATCATTGTTTGCCTTGTTGATTGGGAACGGCCGTCTTTCTTTGCTGAACTATTGCGCCATTTGTTCGGTTAGAAGAAAAAAGAGAAAGAAGAAAAAAGAGAAAACTCTCTTTTGTACAACGGCATTTGCGAAAGAAATGTAAATACTAGTGCGCTGCTTTGTCGGTTAAGACATGAGTCCTTTTTTCTTCTTTTCCTTTTTTCTTCTAATAAAAAACTCAGGCACCACACTCGAAATTTTCCTCCTTTCATCCGGCGAAAAAACTGCCACAACCGGACATCACAGTTCCCTTCCAACAAGGCACCCAATGACATTTGATCCCCATGCCGAGCTTGATAAACCGTTCGGTTCCTATCCCGACCTAATTGCGCATTGGGGCAAAGACCGGCCTGACCGCGTTGCGCTGGATGATGGCCGGGAAAGCATGACCTGGGGTGAGGTGTCGGCGCTGGTCGACCGGATCGCGGCGCGGCTGCAGCGCGATGGCCTGCAGAAGGGTCAGGCGGTGGCGATACTGGGGACCACTTCGGTGCGATATGCACTGGCCTATCTGGCGGCGGTGCGCGCGGGTGGCTGTGCTGCGCCACTGACGACTTCGGCCGCGCCGGGGCAGCTGAACGCCATGCTGCGCGACAGTGGCGCGATGCATCTGTTTATCGACGCACCAAAGCTGGCCGATCTCGCGGGTGAGGATTTGCCGGTGCTTCGCCACATCATGCTCGACGCGCCGCTGGATGGCTCGCCCGACATTTACGAATGGATGGCCGAGGAAGGCGCGACGCCGGCTGATGCAGGATGCACGGCTGCCGACCCGTTCAACATCATCTATTCCAGCGGAACGACGGGAACGCCAAAGGGCATCGTCCATTCACGAGGGATGCGGTGGCGGCATGCTGCGGTGGGGCCGAATGGCGGTTATGGCGAGCCGGGGCAGAAATCGCTGGTTTCAACCCCGCTTTATTCCAACACGACTTTGGCGCTGGTGATGCCGACGCTGGCTTATGGCGGGTCGCTCTACATGATGCCAAAATTCGACGCCGCCCGTTATCTGGAGATTGCGGCGCGCGAACGGATCACGCACACGATGCTTGTGCCGGTGCAGTATAAACGGCTGATGGAGTATGACGGCTTCGACGATTTCGACCTGTCGTCATTCCAGATCAAATATTGCACAAGCGCGCCTTTTTCCGCCGAGCTCAAGGCGCAGGTCGTCCGCCGCTGGCCGGGCGCGCTGATCGAGATCTACTCGATGACCGAAGGCGGGGTTGTCTGCCTGCTGCATGCCCATAAATATCCGGACAAGCTGCATACCGTCGGGCAACCGGCCCCGGGCAGCGAGGTTTTCACCATAGATGGAGAGGGCAACCGCCTGCCGCCCGGCAGTGTGGGTGAACTGGTGGGACGGTCGCCGACGATGATGTCAGGCTATCAGAACCAGCCGGAAAAGACCCGCGAAGCCAGTTGGATCGATGAGGATGGCAGCCGGTGGCAGCGCATGGGTGACATTGGCCGGGTGGATGAAGACGGTTTTATCGAACTGATCGGCCGCGCCAAGGACATGATCATTTCGGGCGGATTCAACATCTATCCGGTCGATCTGGAGGCCGTGCTTCTGCAGCATGCCGATGTCGAGGAAGCCGCCGTTATCGGCATCCCGAGCGAGCAATGGGGCGAGACCCCGGTCGGATTTGTGACCGTTGCAAAAGGCCAGTCGCCAGACGTCGAGGCCGTGCTGGCGGCGACGAATGCCCTGTTGGGCAAGACCCAGCGGCTGTCGGCGCTCTATGCCATTGACGAGATGCCGCGCAGCCATATCGGCAAATTGCTGAAGACCGAACTGCGCGATCTGGCATTGGAGAAAAAAGATGCACGCTGAATTCGGGCCAGACCTGAATATGGTGATCTCGGTGCTGCAGACCGCGCTCACTCCGGCCTTTCTGCTGGTTGCGGTGGGCAGCCTGCTGAACGTCCTGACCGGCCGCCTGTCGCGCATCATTGACCGGTCCCGCGACCTGCAGACACTCCACGCCACGACCGAGGGCGAATCCCATCAACGGGTGGTAAGCGAACTGCGGATTATCGAGAGACGCATGCGCGTCGTCGGATCTTCCATCCTGTTCGCGGTGCTTTCGGCGATTGCCGTGTGCGTTATGATATCGCTGCTGTTCCTGATGGGCCTCACCCAGTTTTCGGCACCATGGATCGCGGTAGCGGTGTTCATGCTGGCACTGCTGCTGCTCGTCGCCTGCCTCCTGCAGTTCGTGCACGAAATCCGGCTGGCAACCTATGCGATCTACGTACCCGAAGAATATCTCGAGCTACCGGAAAAGACGAGACGGAAGGGTTAGTCGCCTTTGCGGCCCAGTTTCTCGACCCGCGCAACCACTTCGTCGCGGATGGCGGGCGTCACAAACTTGCCGATTTCGCCGCCATAGATCGCAATTTCCTTGACCAAACGCGAGGCGATGGGTTGCAGCGATACGTCGGCCATCAGGAACAATGTTTCGACGCGATTGTTGAGCTGCCGGTTCATCCCGGTGAGCTGATATTCATATTCGAAATCGGTCACGCCCCTGATGCCCCGTATCACCGTGGTTGCACCGACCGATTCAGCAAAATCCATCAGCAGCGAGTTGAACCCGACGACACGAATGCTGGCATCGCCGATCGAGGCGACTTCGCGTTTGACCATCGCGATCCGTTCGTCGTCCGAAAACATCGGCGACTTTGCAGCGTTGGTGGTCACACCGATCACCAGTTCGTCGACCAGCTTTGCCCCGCGCCGGATAATATCCATATGGCCCAGCGTGATGGGATCGAATGTTCCGGGATAAACGCCAATTCTATGTGCCATTAACGGTCCCTTTCCGTAATGTAATTGGCAATGGCGCGCAACAGGTCTGCTTTCGAACCATAGCTTGCCAGATGCTCGTGGGCCTGCGCGACCAGCATCGCTGCCTGCTGCTTAGCGCGGTCTAGGCCCATGAGCGAAACGAAGGTGCCTTTGCCCGCATCCGCGTCCTTCTGCAGCGCCTTGCCCGCCAGCTCAGGGTCGCCTTCGACATCCAGGATGTCGTCGGCAATCTGGAAGGCGAGACCAATGTCGCGGGCGTAGCCTTTCAGATGGGCACGGCCTTCGGGCGGGATGCGCCCCAATATCGCGCCCATTTCGACGCTGGCAGCAATCAGCGCGCCGGTCTTCAGCGCTTGCAGACGCGTGACCGTCGGCAGGTCAAAGGTCGTCTTTTCGGCTTCGAGATCCATCATCTGGCCGCCAGCCATGCCGTCAGGGCCACTCGCTAGTGCAAGCGTTGCAATCAGTTCGCTGCGGACGAACGGATCGCTATGGGTGCGCGAGCTTGCCAGTATTTCGAACGCCAGCGCGTGTAGAGAATCGCCGGCCAGCACTGCCGTCGCCTCGCTAAAGGCGCGATGCACCGTGGGCTTGCCGCGACGCATGTCGTCATCGTCCATGCATGGTAAATCATCGTGGATCAGTGAATAGACATGGATGGCCTCAACCGCGGTTCCGACGCGAAGCGCGACGTCGCGGTCGACATGGAACAAAGCGGCGGTGGCAGCGACTAGCAAAGGTCGCAGCCTTTTTCCGCCGCCAATGGCCGCATGCCGCATGGCCGCGTAAAGCGGGTCGCGCGCGTCACCCGGCATCGCGAGCAGCAGGTCGAATTCGGCATCGACATCGGACGCAATCTGCGCCAGCGCATCGTTTAACATGACCGTAGAAGGGCTATTAGCCATCTTTGCTCAACCGGCGTCGAAAGATGTGGTGCCGCTGGGCGATCCATCGGAACCCAGCGTAATAGCTTCGATCCGGGCCTTTGCCGCGTCCAGTCGTTCCTGACACAAGGCACGCAACTGGTTACCACGCTCATAAAGTGCAATGGATTCATCGAGCGGTGCTTCGCCACTTTCCAGCTTGTGGACGATATCCTCAAGTGCGCGCAGCGCTTGTTCGAAATTCAGTTCGGGTGTTTCGGCAGGCATGCAAAATGCAATGGCGCTCGCGGCTGTTCGGGTCAAGCTTTTCGGGAGATGGCGTGGAAATCAGGGACAGGCTGTGCCATCAGTGCGGCCCCTTATCCGGCCGTGCCTGTCGCTGCTACCGGTTCCGCAACAGACGGAATTTAATCCGGCGGCCGACCGTATAATCCACCGTGTTGACCAGAAAATAGGCAAGGCCGCCTTTGAAACGGCTCCACCAGCTGTCGCGATTTTTCAAGAGCTTGACGGTCTGTTCCTCTGATTGTGTAACCAACAGGTCAACCAGGCCGCGCATATGGGCGGCTAATGCGGCATCCTTTATCCGCAACATGATTTCCAGATTGATAAACAGGCTGCGGACATCCAGATTGGCCGAGCCGATATACACCGCGTCATCGATGACCATCAATTTCATATGCAACGGGCGTGTCTGATATTCATACAGGCTTGCGTTGCGTTTTATCAGATAGCGATAGAGCACGCGGGCGGCGGGGATAGTCGCTCCGTTGTCTGTTTTGCCCGCCAGCACAAGGCGCGAGCCTTTGCCCCGCTTGGCCACACGGGCAACGCGTCGCAGGATAGTTTGCGATGGCGCGAAATAGGCGGAGACAATATCGAACCTTTTGCCCACCTGTAATGACCTTTTCAGCGTGAGCGCCCAGGGCGAAATGCGGTTGGTCGGGCCGCCGAGCAGCCACTGGATCCCCCCGATACCCGGCCGCCAGTTTTTGATGACCCCGCGAATCTCGAGAAAGCGGACCTTGCCGTCCTGCGATAAGCGGTCAAGATCATCGAAATAATCGGCGAGGCGCGCAACTTCTGCGCCCGAAACAATCAGGCCCAGATCCTCCCAGCTATCATCGCCCTTGCGTCCGAAATATTGGTCGGTGATGTTAAACCCGCCGACCAGCGCGTGGCGTGCATCGGCAATCAGCATTTTCTGATGGTTACGGATCAGATACCCGAAACCTTTGCGGGTGCTGAAAAAATGATATTTCCCTCCTGCTTGGACAAGGGGTTCGAAATATGCATAATCAAGATCCGCCGAACCGAAGCTGTCAACAATTAGCTGCACCCGCACGCCGCGCTTTGCCGCGACGATCAACGCATCCAATATCTCCCTGCCGGTCTCGTCATCGGCATACATATAAAAAAACATCCGGATTGACTGTGTGGCCGCTGCAATCACGGCGTGCATCGCGGCGAGCCGTTCATCAGGGGCGTGCACGACAAACAGGTCATGCCCCGCCGCTGCGAAATGCTCTCCGGGAAATTCGGTGTGTGAGGGACGGGCCGCCATAACAGCGGGGTAGTGCCTCACGTCGCTATCGGCAAGTAAAGCAAATGACACGCCGTTTTCATTGACATTTTCATGCAGTAACCCTAGGTGCCTTCAACTTTCCGAAATTTGTGAAGAATCAGGAGCCAGCATGGCACGCGTTACCGTTGAAGATTGCATTGATAAGGTCACCAACCGCTTTGACCTCGTATTGCTCGCAGCCGAGCGCGCACGCGAAATTTCCGGTGGCGCTGAACTGACTGTTGATCGCGACCGGGATAAAAACCCTGTTGTCGCATTGCGTGAAATTGCAGAAGAAACCGTACGTCCCGACCATCTGCAGGAAGGCCTCGTACAGTCGCTGCAGAAGGTTCAGGTGGATGAAGATGAAGAAGCCGATGAAATCGGTTCGATCAGCCTTTCCGCCGAAGCACTTCGCCTGACTGCGGCTGCACCTGCACGCGGCGCAGGAATGCAGCGCGATTACGACCGGTAATCCGGCTGATCCGATTTGATAGAAAAAGGCCCGGCTCGTCCGGGCCTTTTCTTTTTGGCAATCGCGATTCGCGCTGATAGACAGACGGCATGAATGGGGAACTGGTCGGGGCAGCAGATATTATCACAGGTGCGGCGCTTGCCCGCGCCGTGGAACCTGATGCGGGGGAAGGCCGGGGCGTAGCCGAAAAGTCCTGCCTGAACTGCGGCGCGACACTGATGGGGGCGCATTGCCATAACTGCGGGCAAAAGGCCCATGTGCACCGGACCCTGCACGAATTCGGCCATGATATCCTGCACAGCGTGCTACATTTCGACGGCAAGATCTGGCGAACGCTGCCGATGCTTTTCTGGAAGCCAGGGGAACTGACGCGTCGCTATGTGCATGGCGAACGGGCTAAATTTGTCTCTCCATTGGCGCTATTTCTGTTTTCTGTATTTCTAACTTTTGCGACGTTCAACGGGCTGGTGCCGGACGGCGGGGCGTCCTCGCCGCAAGGTTCCACCGCCAATATCGAAGAAAGCCGCAAGGAATTGCTGACCGAAATGGCGGGATTAGAATCGGATATCGCTGCCGCGCGCAAGGCAGGCAAGCCAACACAGGCTTTGGAAGAACAACTGAAAGACCAGAAGATCGCCGCCAGCCTGATGGGGACCGCGGCCAACACATTTTCGCCGGTCGTAAAGGTAAAGGGCGACTGGAAATTTACCGACCTTGTTTTCCCGGGCGCGGACGCGTTAAATTTGGCAGTTAAAAAAGCTAAGCAGAACCCGCAGCTGTTACTCTACAAGGTGCAGTCGAATGCCTATAAATATAGCTGGGCTCTGATACCGATTTCAGTGCCTTTTGTCTGGCTGCTGTTCTTCTGGCGGCGCCGGTTCAAATTGTTCGACCATGCCGTGTTTGTAACCTATTCGCTCAGCTTCATGATGATGCTGGTCACCACAGCGGCCATCTGCATCCAATATCCACAAACCGAGCCATTTGGCGCCCTGCTTTTAACTTTCTATCCACCCATCCACATGTACCGGCAAATCCACCAAGCCTATGAAACATCACGATTCGGTGCCTTTTGGCGAATGTGTTTTTTAAACTTTTTTGCGATTACCGCGCTTATATTATTCACGGTTTTGATTGTCGCCCTCGGCGTCACCTAACAACAACCGAAGCTTGATCTGGCCGCTTTCCAGATAGGGCGCGACAATTGCGGCCATGCGCGCCTGCCGCTCGGTCACCATGGCGCGGTTGAAGAAGGTGTTGGCAAGGACGTCGGCAATTTGCAGGCCGGGCAGACGGTGGCTGAGTTCCAGTTGCGCCTGACCGCAGGGGCCGACAATCGCCGCAATATCCTTTCGCACGAGCGACAGCGTTTCGGGGCCATAGCGGCCATCGTCCATAAAGACACTAATGCAGTCGTCCGAAGCCGGAACCATCGCGCCGACCACATCTTCGAGCAATTGCACATAAATGGCGACATCATGGTCGCCCCGGTCGCTGCCTTGTTCGGGAACGAGAGCGGAAATGGCGATGCCGACGGTAGCCGACCAGTTTGCGGAGTCGAGTATTTCGAAGAGCAGGCCCCGTTCGGCCAGATCGATACGGCTGCCCTACAGTTCGCCGAGCAGACCAGTGACTTCGCGGAAACGGGCAAGTGTCTTTTCGGCGTCCGCCGCCGCGATAGACAGCGCCGCTAGGGTCATCACACCCCGGCCGACGCCGCCCGATTCATCGCAATAGATCGGCATGATGCCGGACCCGTTCGGTTTTACGCGCCCTGCGGATTTGGTTCGCCCGAAAGGCCGCTCGACTTGCCACGCCCTGCCTTGGGAATGGCGGTGCCGGTTTGCGGAATGCTTGATGGCTTGGCAATCGCGCCATCGTCGCGTTCGAACTTGCCGGTGGCGAGCAAGGACTTGATCTCGTCACCCGACAGGGTTTCAAATTCCAGCAACGCATTGGCCAGCAAATGCAGCTGCTTGTTATGCTTTTTCAGCAGATCAGTCGCTCGCTTATGCCCGCCTTCGACCAGCTTGCGGATTTCGGCATCGATCTTCTTCGCGGTTTCGTCCGACATGGCCGAACGTTGCGACATGCCATATCCAAGATAGCCATCCTGCCGCTCTTCATATTGCAGCGGGCCCATTTCGTCGGACATGCCCCATTGGGTAACCATGTCGCGCGCCAGGCTGGTGGCGTACTGGATATCGCTCGACGCGCCCGACGACACCTTGTCATATCCGAAGATCAGCTCTTCAGCGACGCGGCCGCCCATCGATACCGATAGGTTGGCGTGCATCTTGTCGCGGTGATAGCTGTAGCTGTCACGCTCGGGCAGGCGCATTACCATACCCAGCGCACGGCCGCGCGGGATGATTGTCGCCTTGTGTATAGGGTCCGAAGCGGTTTCGTGGATTGATACGATCGCGTGGCCAGCCTCATGATAGGCGGTCATTTTCTTTTCGTCTTCGGTCATGACCATCGACCTGCGCTCGGTACCCATCATCACCTTGTCTTTGGCGTCTTCAAATTCCTGCATCGCCACCAGACGTTTGCCACGCCGCGCCGCCAGCAAGGCCGCTTCGTTCACCAGATTAGCGAGATCGGCGCCGGAGAAACCGGGCGTACCACGCGCGATGACGCGGACGTCGACGTCAGGGGCCAGAGGCACCCGCTTCATATGCACTTCAAGTATCTTCACGCGGCCATCGATATCGGGACGCGGCACAACGACCTGACGGTCGAACCGGCCAGGACGCAGCAAGGCCGGGTCCAATACGTCGGGACGGTTGGTGGCGGCGACTATGATGATGCCTTCATTGGCTTCAAAGCCGTCCATTTCGACGAGCAACTGGTTCAACGTCTGCTCACGCTCGTCATTCTGGTTGCCAAGGCCTGCGCCACGGCTGCGGCCCACGGCGTCGATTTCGTCGATGAAGACGATGCACGGTGCGTTTTTCTTGGCCTGCTCAAACATATCGCGCACGCGGCTTGCGCCGACGCCGACGAACATCTCGACAAAGTCCGAACCGGAGATAGAGAAGAAAGGCACGCCAGCCTCGCCGGCAATTGCACGGGCGAGCAGGGTTTTGCCGGTGCCGGGCGAACCGACGAGCAACGCTCCCTTGGGGATCTTGCCGCCAAGGCGCGAGAATTTATGCGGGTCCTTCAGGAATTCGACGATTTCCTGAAGCTCATCGCGGGCTTCGTCGATACCGGCGACATCTTCAAAGGTGACGCGGCCATGCTTTTCGGTGAGCAATTTCGCCTTGGACTTGCCAAAGCCCATCGCGCCACCGGCTCCGCCGCCCTTCTGCATCTGGCGCAGAACGAAGAAGGCGATGCCTAGGATCAAAAGAAAAGGCAGCGCCTGATAAACCAGTATCAACAACAGACTTGGCTGTTCTTCGGCTTTACCCTGTACATCGACGCCCTTTTCATCAAGCAACGGGTATAGGCTATTGTCGCCGGGAATGGGAACCGTGACGAATATTTCGTCATTCTGCAATTTACCGGTAATCCGTTCAGGAGCGATGGCGACGGATTTGACCTCGCCTGCTTCGACCTTATCCCGAAAACTGGAATAGCTGATACCCTTCGTGGGTTCCGACGATCCGCCAAATATCGATGCGACGAGCAATATGGCAACAATGATGGCGGACCAGATCGCCATATTACGCAACAGCGGATTGCCCTTGGACTCCGGTTCTTCGTTCATCATCTACGCCTTAGTTTTCTTCACCTGACCGAGATGCGACAGGTTACTTTTGCAATGTAAGCGAGAATGCGTGAATGACAATATAATGAAACGGATATTTTGAATTATCGTGCCGCCTTAAGTGATGAATGACGGCGCGGTAGATAATCACCCGAATACCGGGAGGTCGCGCTTGGCCGCCGCGTAGGCTTGGCTGAACATTTCCAAATGCCGTTCATAAGGTGCAGCGCTTCCTATGGATGTTGTATTGATAGGCTGCCTTACCTGCATCACGCTTGCGGTTTTGACCGCTCTGCTTGTTTCGTGCGGCTTCAACTGGGCCGGTTCCAGTTTCAACCCGCAATGTGCGGTCAATTTCCCGATCTGCGCTTCCGGACTGCTGACCAGTTCGGCATAGTCAATTACCAGAAGCTGGCTTCCCAACCGGTCTGTCCAATATTCGATTAGCGCATCTTCTATCGCAAAGTGGCGCGCGATATCTTCAAGCGACCATGACCAGTCCAGTCCGTTCAAAAACCATGTGCGAAACGATGACCATGCACAATCCAGCGGATCGCGTCGTAGCCACAAGATCGGGGTTTTCGGGAATATCGTCGCGATCAGGCCAAGATAGCGGCTGACATCGAGCGATTTATCAACGGCGCGACCAGGATTTGGCAGCCGTTGGGTCAAAAGATGCTGGTATATCGCCTGCAAATCTTGATATTTGCCTCCTTCGGCGGTGAACCGGGACAAATCCGACGCGGACTTGCCGATATCTTGCACGACGAGTTGCATCAGGCCCAATTCTTCGCCGCCACCCACTGCGCTGTGGCTGTTTAATATCTGCTCGACCAGTGTCGTACCTGAACGGGGCAGTCCGCTGACGAATATGTGTGATGCAATATTTTGCGTTTGATCGTCACGATCCGTCCTACCGTGCAACAGCGCGTCCCACCCTGTTACAGATTGGGCCGCGTCATTCTGGTCAGCTGCGTGATTATAGGGTCTGACAGTCTGCATGATTTTGGCGCCCTGTGAAAAGGCCGAGAAAGCATCGTCATAGGCACCCGTTTCTTCATGCGCCTTTCCGCAAGCATAGGCATAGGCGCTTTTTTCAAGGTCGGGGGCCTGTTCAAAATTCCTCTTTGTATCAAACAGATCCGCTCTGTCTGCCTCCTCCAATTTACCCGACATGGCTAGCGCCAGCCAAGATTGGCCCGATGTAGGCGCACGCTTGCACGCCGTTCTTAAATGACCGCGTGCTTCGTCGGTGCGCCCCAAATTCAACGCCAACGTCCCCATACTATAATGATAGTCGGCGGCGTTTGGTGTTTCATAAGGAAGGCTGTTTAATAGAGCATCGGCCTTTTCCAACCTGCCCAATTGGGCATAGAGTGCCGATAATTCATATTGAACCGCCGGGCTGTTGCCAGCCCATGCACAATAATTTTGCATGGCCGATATGGCATCATCGACTTCGCCATTTTTCTTCGCAATTGCCGCCATCGATTTCCAGCGATTGCCCAGCGGCGGCTTTGCGCGCAGAATCTGCTTGACGACATCGGCGGACTTCGTCCGGTTATTGCTGCGAAGCGCGTCGCCCAGATGGAAGATCAGTTTTTCTACGTCAGCCATTGGGAATGCCTTAAAACAATCGGGAAACATAAAAAAGGGGCCGTTTCCGGCCCCTTTTCTTAACTCGTACTTCTAGAATAATCGCTTAGAAGCGCAATCCCAGTTGCAGACGGATCGAACGGGGTCCCTGATAACGGCTAACTTCGCCGTAGGTATTGCGGGGACGGCCGTTGTTCAAAGTACCACGCTCTTCAAAGTCGAGCTCTGCTTTTTCGTTGAAAACGTTGAACACATCAAAGCGAATGTCACCTTGGAACGCCTCTGTTGGCAATTTGAATACCAGGCTGAGGTTGGTTTGTGTCTGCCAATCGCTTTCAAATACGCTACCGCGTGGCGTCAATGTAGCAACAGGGCTGTTGACGTTTACAGGAACGCGCTCGTCAGTGATGACATCGCCATTGGCATCTACGTTACAATAGAAGCCAGCCGCGCCATAAAATTGACCGAACGGGTCAATCGATGCGGGGATACGGCCGATACAACCGAATTTGCGTGGCGAAGTGACGCTGAGGTTGGCACCAAATGTCAACCAGTCGAACACCTGATAGCTGCCGAACAGTTTGAAGTTATGACGACGATGGTTTGGCGACAGGCCAAGCGTACCGTCGGTCAAACCGGGCTGATCGAAGTCGGTTGTCAGGCCAGCGTCGGTCTGACCATTGTCAGACTTAACCGAACCTTCGTAGTTACCGAACAGTTTCGACCAGGTGTAAGAACCTGAAAGGCTCCACTTGCCGTCAAATGCACGATCCACTTTCAAGGTTACCGCGTCATAATTGCGCTTCGCCGATGGCAAGGCAAGGTCTTCAGCACTGAAATCAACCGTGCGAAGCGTGGTTTCGCCGTTGATTGGATCCGACAAAGTGACAGTTGCGCCCTGACCTGGGTTCAACAGCACATATTGATGGAAACCGGACCAGATGCTGCTGCATCCAGCGATGCCTTCTGCCGCACAATACGCATTGATCGCCGCATCGATTGCCGCATCTTCCAGAGCCGCATTCAAACGTGTGCGGGTGTAATAGATGCCTGCGCTCCAGCCACCGCCAAATTTGCGTTCTGCACCGATGATATATTCATCGACCGATTGCGACTTCAGCGACTTGGAAACGGTCGATTCTGTTGGTGTTGGAACACCGTCAGAGTTGATCGTGCAGTTGTTGCCACCGCCGGTTGGGCATGCAGTCGCACTGGGTACGGTGTTGATAGGCGCACCGATAATCGGCGTGCCATCAGGGTTGATACCGGTCAAGACGTTGAAACGTGTGAAATCGAGCTCGGCACCCGCCAGACGAATGTTCGTGTTGGCAGCAACAGGCAGATAGTAACGGCCGAAGGAGCCATAAAGCTTCGTCGACGAATCGTTGAATACGTCAAACGAGAAGCCCAGACGCGGCGCCCAGTTGTCACCAGACTTGTAGTATACGTCGCCAGCAACATTGCTGTTCTGGAACCGGTCATTACGTACGCCGAGGTTCAGAACCAGACGATCTGCGAACAGGCTCCAGCTATCCTGGATGTAATAAGCTTCGTTCTTCGATTCAAAAACACCACCGTTGATGAAAACGCGGCCGGTGACATAATCAACATTGGGAGCGGTAACGCTGGCATCGCCGGCGGGGCCCGAGTTGAAATATGTGAAGTTTGCACCACCGGTACGGGTGTTAACCGTATTGGTTGTCAGATCTTCACGGTCATAGCCGAACTTGACGTGGTGCGAACCGAACAGGTCGAAACGCAGATCAACGTCAGCGCGGTAAAATTCACGCGTGTCGTTGCTGAGCGAAATGCTGGCAACCGAGTTTGCGAGAGTTTGACCGGTACGTGAATCGAACACGTTCGGCAGGGCGTCATTCGACGAACCCGTTGTGTCACGATACTTGTTCTTACCGTAAGCCGCCGAAATCGTCAGCCAGTCAGTGAACTGACCAGTGTACCGTCCGACATAGTTTTCACCGCCGAAGCCGGTAACCGACTGGCCTGAGCCTGCCTTGGCGCCCGGGGTAAGAGTGGTGACGGTATCGTTAAATGCGACATAGCCGAAGCTGTCGGTAACGGTACGACCAGTCGTGTTGAAATAAGTTGCTTCCAAACGATGTCCATCCAAAGGAATGGCATCGACCTTGACGGCATAAAACGGGCTGCTTGTACGGTTTTTGTCAAACCGTGAGCCAATCTGATTTAACACATCGGTTGTACCAACGCGCGAAAGGCTGGTGATCGTGTCCGTCGAAGTTACGTTACGTACTTCGTACAAGCCATATATAAAGAGGCGATCCTTGATGATCGGGCCTGATGCATAGAAGGTCGAGTTGATACGGTGTGCGGATTCGCGGCTGTTTTCGCTGAAAACCGTGTCATTGGCGTTTGCACGCAACCAATCCGGTTCGTAGTTTACAACAACGCCGGCGTGCAGATCGTTAGAACCCGACTTGGTCACCGCGTTGATGATACCACCGGTAGCGCGACCGAATTCTGCAGAATAGCCGCCGTTTTTAACTTCGACAGTCTGGTAGAATTCGAAAGGAATAACCACCGCACCCAAACCTTCACGGAATTCGGTGATGTTCAGACCGTTTACATAATAAGCGTTTTCAGCAACCGATGCACCGGCAATATTTGGCAAGCTACCAAATGCCGAGTCACCCTGTGTTGTGCCAGGTGCGAGCAGAACCACCGAAGTGATGTCGCGAGCGACTGGAACGCGGGTTGCAAGTTCACCGATTTCGATAACCGAACCCGTTGTGTTGCGTTCAAAGTCAACGATACGCAAACGACCGGCGGTCACAACGATTTCGCCGCTGCCACCTTGTGGAGCGAGCGAGAACTGGTTGGCTGCACTGTCGGTACCCAATGTCACTGCATCGTCGGTAAATGTTTCATAACCGTCGGCGCTGATCGTGAAGGTGTAGCTGCCGGTTGGCAATTGCGGAATGCGATACGACCCGTTTGAGTCGACCGTTACGGTGCGCTCAAAGCCCTGACCGTTTGACTTGATGGTCACTGTCGCACCCGAAATGGCAGAGCCATCGGTGCTGATGATGCGACCAGAAGCGGTTACGTTTGTATAATCCTGCGCCATTACAGGAGCGGTTGTGATCGCGCTGATAGCAACGCCTGCGCCCATGATTGTCAACGCTTGCAGCGCTGCTGCACATCTGAAATTGCTAATATGTGATTTTTTCACAGTCATAAGCCCCTATCGATAAGAACCGGCTCTTCAAACATTGAAGGCCCACCATTTAAGTCCTGTCGGGGAAGCTTAACGCTATAAATAAATACATGTCGCGAACGACATGCATTTATATCAAGAATGAAGGCTCCCCAGCCAGATAGTCACATTGGTGGAACAAAATTACAAAGCGCGCAAAGGAAATTAGGTTTGGCAGGCCAGAATCTTATCAGCTGTCGCATTTTTGCAACAGCTTGCCTGCATCGATAAAATTTTACAGTCGCGGATCGTCCGCCCTCCGGCCAATTTGCCAATTTCATTCATGACAGCGACAGCGGCATTCGTTAATAGCGTGGCAACCTTGTTGTGGAGATACTTCGTCCCGATGTCTTTTTGTCACCCGTTCGCCCGCGTTTTTTTCGCCGTTTTTCTGGCGCTTACCCTGATGCAACCTGCCAATTCACAGGCGCAAAATGCACCGGCGGCGCCTTCTGCTACCACGCCCGCAACTGGGAAAGCCGAGGCACCGTTGCCCGAAAACATCCTGCACCTCGACCTGTCGACAGGTGGCCGCGTCACGATACAGCTCTATCCTTATGTTGCTCCTTTGCACGTCGAGCGCATCCGGACACTCGCACGTCAGGGTTTTTATAACGGAGTCGTCTTCCACCGCGTGATTGACGGATTCATGGCCCAGACCGGTGATCCGACCGGCACCGGACAAAGCGGATCGGAACTGCCCGACCTGAAGGCGGAATTTAACAAGATACCGCATTTGCGCGGCACCGTGTCCATGGCGCGAACCAATGATCCAGACACCGCCAACAGCCAGTTTTTCATTTGCTTTCAACCGCGTTTCAGCCTTGATAACAAATACACCGTTTTCGGCAGGGTCATATCAGGCATGCAATATGTCGATGCCATCGAACGCGGCGAACCGCCTGCAAACCCGAGCAAGGTTGTGCAGGCTTCGATTGGGGCTGATAATGTAACGCCGCCGCTTTTCGCTGCTTCGCAGATCATGACTGATTGACCTGATTTTCGCGGGTTCGAAGGGCGGTCGGAAAATGCGGGTAGACCTGTTCGACTTTCATCTGCCTTCCGAACGCATTGCTTTGCGGCCCGTAACACCGCGTGATTCGGCGCGTATGCTGGGCGTTTTCGGTAGTGGCGATTTGTCCGACCGTCATGTTCGTGACTTGCCGCAGATGTTGCGTCGGGGCGATTGCCTGATTTTCAATGACACCCGTGTGATCCCTGCCCAATTGGAAGGGATTCGCGGCGCGGCAAAAATCGGCGCGACATTGCACAAGCGTATCGACCTTCGCCGTTGGCAGGCATTTATCCGGAACGCCAAGCGCCTTCGGGTGGGGGAGAGTGTCGATTTCGGCTCAGGCGTGATCGCGGTTGCCGAAGAGCGTCACGATGATGGCAGTTTCACGCTTTATTTTGAAGGTAATGATCCGGTCGAAGTGTTGCTACAGCGCGCAGGAACGATGCCTTTGCCACCCTATATCGCAGGCAAGCGCCCCACAGACGAACGGGACGCGCAGGATTATCAGACCATGTTCGCCGAAAAGGATGGCGCAGTTGCAGCGCCGACGGCTTCTCTACACTTCACGCCTGAATTGATGACAGCGGTTGCCGCGGCCGGCATTGAAACCACAACGCTAACGTTACACGTAGGTGCCGGAACTTTTTTGCCCGTCAAAGCCGACGACACCACCGACCATAAAATGCATTATGAATGGGGTGAAATACCCTTAGAAACGGCGCGCAAGCTGAATGAGGTGCGCAAAAATGGCGGGCGTCTTATAGCGGTGGGAACAACGTCGCTCAGGCTTGTCGAAAGCGCAGCAGATGACGACGGAACCATCCGCGCATTCTCGGGCGACACTGATATCTTCTTAACGCCCGGCTACCGATTCAAAGCCATCCAAGGCCTGATGACCAATTTCCACCTGCCCAGGTCAACCCTGTTCATGCTGGTTAGTGCGCTGATGGGGCGCGAAACGATGCAGGCCGCTTATGCCCATGCCATCGCAAGCGAATATCGCTTTTATTCTTACGGTGATTCCAGCCTGTTACTTCCGTAAGCCAGAAACGCCTCAAGACTGCTCTTTTTATCGCCTTGAGCCGCTGGAACCGAGCCGGCAAGTCTGGCAACGCGTTTCAGCCATTTAGGCATATGCGTAGCCGCCTTCCCTTTACGTACGGGTGCAAAAATCTCGAACCGGGCTGGCTTGAAGCCACAAAAGTCAAATATCTGTCCACGCCAACGATGCGCGATTGCGTTGTGATAAACAAAGCGCAGGATAAGCGACGGCGTATCCATCGTGACCAATGCATCGGCTGATCGACCTCCAAGCAGGCGGTCCCACAACTGTCCTGTTTCCCGGTATCTGAATGCAAAATGCGGAACGAGAATACGGTCTAAAAAGCCTTTGACTAATGCGGGCTCCGCACCCCACCACATTGGAAAGGCAAACACGATATGATCGCAGGCATCAATTAAACGAGCCGCTTCGATCAGGTCAGGTTCCCACTCCTGTCGAACGGCATAGCCTTTCTTGAGAATGGGATCGAACGCGATATCGCGAATCGCGAGGCGATCTATTTTCGCATGGGATGGGCATTGACCAGCGTAGTGATCGAGCAGGTGGGCCGATAATCTGTTTTCATCCGGGTGGCCATCGATCAGCAATATCCGCATATTCAATGCCCTTTAAGTTCGTCACCTGTTAGCCTTACAATATGCAACACATTGGTCGACCCCGGTGTTCCAAATGGAACACCGGCCATGATGATGATCCGCGCGCCTGCGGTGCCCAAATGATGACGAAGCGCCATCCGGCGGCCTTTCGCGACCATTTCTTCAAAGCTGCCGATGTCCTTGGTCCGCACACTGTGTGCGCCCCAAAGTAGACCGAGCCGCCGCGCAGTTGCGATGTGCGAAGTCAGCACCAATACGGGCACCATCGGGCGTTCGCGGGCGATGCGGCGCGCGGTCGAACCCGAGGAGGTAAAACAGATGATCGCGCTGGTATCAATGGTCTGCACGATCTGCGCCGCTGATGCCGCGAGCGCGTCGGCGGTTGTTGCATCCGCGCTGATTTTCGTAAATTGCACACGGGCGTGGTAATCGGGGTCGCCTTCGACCTGCATTGCGATCCGGTCCATGATCGATACCGCCTCGATAGGCCATGCCCCTGCGGCGGTTTCGGCGGACAGCATGATGGCATCGGCACCGTCATAAATCGCCGTGGCCACGTCCGACACTTCGGCCCGGGTGGGCGAAGGTGAAGTTATCATGGATTCCAGCATTTGTGTGGCGACGACCACAGGCTTGCCCATCCGCCGGGCAGTGCTGACAATCCGCTTCTGCAGTGACGGCACCTGCTCGGGTGGCAGTTCTACGCCTAGATCACCGCGCGCCACCATCACCGCATCGGCCAGTTCCAATATTTCTTCCAGCCGCCCGATAGCCGCAGGCTTTTCAATCTTCGCGAGCAAAGCCGCCTTGCCGCCGATCAGCTTTTTACCCTCGGCCACATCTTCCGGACGCTGCACAAAGGACATGGCAATCCAGTCGACATGTTGCGACACGGCAAACGCCAGATCAGACCTGTCCTTTTCAGTCAACGCAGCGACAGGCACGACAACATCGGGAACATTCAAACCCTTACGGTCGGACAGCATGCCGCCCACTTCGACCTGCGTTTCGATCCGCTGCGGGCTGACGTTCAACACACGCAGCACCATCTTGCCATCGTCCAGCAACAGCCGCGTCTGGGGTTCAAGCGCGGCAAAGATTTCGGGGTGGGGTAGATAGACGCGGCTGGCGTCGCCGGGCTTTTTATCGGCATCCAATATGAACTTTGCGCCCGTTTTCAATTCAACCTTGCCATCGGCAAATTTGTCGATGCGTAGTTTAGGTCCCTGTAAATCGACCAATATTGTGGTCGGGCGGCCATATTTCTTTTCCAGCCCGCGGATATGTTCAACAAGCTTTGCTTTATCGGCCTGTTCGCCGTGGCTCATATTGATGCGGAAGGCATCGGCGCCCGCCAGAAACAGCTGTTCGATCATCTCGGGCGTATCACTGGCCGGGCCAAGCGTGGCGAGAATACGCACTTTGCGGGCGCGTGGTTTCGAATATTGTGTCAAGCATCCGCTCCGTTTGCTGGAAATCGTTTCGTCAGCGGCTATAGCACAAGGGAATCAAGGCGGAAGGCCTTCAAATCACAAGAATAGGTATTCACGATGAAAGAACTGACCGACCACGCCGCCGCAGCCGCATTCCGCCGTCTGGTGGCGCATCTGCAGCACAGGCACGACGCAGAAAATATCGACCTGATGGGTCTCGCTGGTTTCTGCCGCAACTGCCTTGCCGACTGGGTGATGGAGGCCGATGGCAGCCTGACCAAGGACGAAGCGCGCGAGCTCATTCATGGGATGCCTGCGACCGAGTGGAAAGCAAAATATCAGGGCGAAGCAACACCCGAACAGTTGCAACGCATGAAGGAAAGCGTGGCGAAAAATGCAGAGCCGCTTTAAGGCGCTCTCATCTTGATTCGGGGCATACGCCCCACCCAACACAACAGGAGAATATCATGGCAGAAGGCAATGTCGCCGCCGATCAATTGCGTCTTTTTATCGAACGCATCGAGCGTCTGGAAGAAGAGAAAAAAGGCATCGCCGACGACATCCGTGACGTCTACAGCGAAGCAAAGAGCCAGGGTTATGACGCAAAAATCATGCGCCAGATCGTTCGGTTACGCAAAATGAGCAATGATGACCGGGCGGAAATGGAAGCCGTTTTGGACACTTACAAATCAGCGCTGGGTCTGGCATAATTTAGACTGTTCGAGAGGAGAACTGTTATGCTGATGACCACCACTTCCACTATCGAAGGCCAGCCAGTGCGCGAGTATCTTGGCGTCGTTACCGGCGAAGTCATTGTCGGTGCCAATATCTTCAAGGATCTGTTCGCAGGTATTCGCGACATCGTTGGCGGTCGTTCGGGCGCTTATGAAAACTCCCTCCGCGATGCCCGCCAGACCGCACTTGCCGAACTGGCCGACGAAGCCCGCAATCTGGGCGCGGACGGCGTGATCGGTATCGATCTTGATTATGAGGTACTCGGCAAGGAAGGTTCGATGCTGATGGTTACTGCAAGCGGCACGGCGGTGAAGCTGGGTTGAGTGCCACGCTTGCCCTTGCCCCCGCCTCTGTTGTAAGGGCGCGCCTTCACTTCACTTTAGCTTCAAAGAAAAGAGCCATGGCAGGCCATAGTAAATTCAAAAATATCCAGCATCGCAAAGGCGCGCAGGATAAGAAACGTTCGGCACAATTTTCCAAATTGAGCCGCGAAATCACTGTCGCTGCGAAAATGGGCATGCCCGATCCAGACATGAACCCGCGTCTGCGGCTGGCGGTTAACGCGGCCAAAGCCCAGTCGATGCCGAAGGATAATATCCAGCGGGCCATCGACAAGGCATCAATTGGCGATGCAGAGAATTACGAAGAAATGCGTTATGAGGGCTACGGCCCCGGCGGCGTCGCTGTCATTGTTGAGGCGCTGACCGACAACCGCAACCGCACGGCAACCAATGTCCGTACCGCATTTGCCAAAAACGGTGGCAATCTTGGGGCATCTGGCGCGGTGAGCCACGGCTTCGACCGGATGGGACTTATCACTTATCCCGCAAGTGTCGGTGGTGCCGATGCGGTATTTGAAGCCGCGCTGGAAGCCGGTGCCGAAGACGTGGAATCCGGTGAAGACGAACACAGCATCTGGACCGCAATGGACAGCTTGCACGAAGTTGCCAAAGTGTTGGAATCGACGTTGGGTGCGGCGGAAAGTGCGAGCCTTGCTTGGAAACCACAGTTGCTCGTTGAAGTCGACGAAGCCAACGCCGCAACATTGCTCAAGATGATCGACGCGCTTGAGGAAGATGACGACGTCCAGACGGTGTGGGGCAATTATGATATGTCCGACGAGGTCATGGCGAAACTGGGATGATCATCCTCGGACTTGACCCCGGCTTGGGCACGACCGGCTGGGGAGTCATCCGCAAGGAAGGCAACCGCCTTTCACATATCGACAATGGTGAGATTGCAACCGATGCCAAATTGCCGCTGGCCAACCGCCTGCTCTTGCTCGATGCAAAGCTGAACGCCGTGATCGACAGCTTCCGCCCCGATGCGGTTGCAGTCGAAGAAGTGTTCGTAAACAAGAACCCGCAAACAACGTTGAAGCTGGGTCAGGCGCGTGGGGTTGTCCTGCTAGGAGCCGCAAAGGCGCGGGTTGTCGTCACCGAATATGCCGCGCGGCTGGTGAAGAAATCGGTCGTCGGCACGGGCAAGGCCGAGAAGGACCAGATCCAGGCGATGCTGCGGATCTTGTTGCCCGGCCTCAAACTGGCCGGACCAGACGCGGCAGATGCGCTCGCTGTGGCGATTACCCACGCGCATCATATGCGGGGTTAGTTCGCCTCTTGTTCTCTTTTTCTTGCCCTTGAGTCTACGCCGCGCTAACCGTCACTCATGAAGGGGCGGACATGATCGCAAAGTTGTACGGACGCATTGACGAGACCGGCGTCGACCATCTGGTGATCGACGTGAACGGCGTCGGATATCTCGTGCAGGCAAGTGCACGGACATTGGCGGCGCTGGGCAAGACCGATGATTTCGCAACCGTGTTCACCGAAATGCAGGTCAGCGAAAATGATATGCGCCTGATCGGCTTTGCCACCAAAGAGGAACGCGACTGGTTCCGCCTTTTGACGGGTGTGCAAGGTGTAGGCGGCAAGGTGGGCCTTGCCATATTATCCGCGATCGAACCGGCAGATTTGGCGCTCGCCATTGGCAGCGGGGACGCAGCCATGGTCGCGCGCGCAAACGGCGTCGGGCCGAAACTTGCCAGCAGGATCGTCAACGAACTGAAGGACAAGGTCGGCGCCTTGGCTGGAATTGGCGGCGGCGCGAAATTGGCGGCGGCGGCCGTTGTCAACGGCAGTCATGCCAGCGATGCGATGTCGGCGCTGGCTAATCTGGGCTTCAAACCCGGCGAGGCGGGAGCCGCCGTTTCGCAAGCGGTTGAAGAGCTGGGCGCTGATGCGAGTTTGGATGCGCTGGTTCGCCTTGCATTGAAGAAGGCGACGCGATGATCCCAGACGACCGCCTCACCACTCCCGACAAACGTCCCGAGGATGTCGACGCCGCGCTGCGCCCAAAAACGCTGGCAGAGTTTATCGGGCAGGCAGCGGCGCGCGATAATCTGCGCGTGTTTATCGAGGCCGCCAAGGGGCGCGGACAGCCGCTTGACCATGTGCTGTTTTTCGGACCGCCGGGTTTGGGCAAGACCACGCTGGCGCAGATTGTCGCCAAGGAAATGGGCGTCGGTTTCCGCGCCACATCCGGCCCCGTCATTGCAAAATCGGGCGACCTTGCCGCGCTCCTCACCAATCTTGAGGACGGCGACGTCTTGTTCATCGACGAAATTCACCGGCTCAGCCCGGTGGTCGAAGAGATTCTCTACCCGGCGATGGAGGACCGTGCGCTCGATATCATGATCGGCGAAGGGCCGTCGGCGCGTTCGGTACGCATCGATTTGCCAGCCTTCACCCTTGTCGGCGCGACTACAAGGCAGGGACTTCTCACCACGCCGCTCCGGGACCGTTTCGGCATCCCCGTGCGGTTGAATTTCTATACCCATGCCGAACTGGAACTGGTCGTCACGCGCGCGGCGCGTTTGCTGGATCTGGGCATTGCCCCCGATGGCGCAAACGAAATCGCGAAACGCGCACGAGGTACTCCGCGTATCGCCGGTCGCCTGCTGCGCCGGGTTCGTGATTTTGCCAACGTCGCAGGCGAGCCTGTCGTCACCGCCAAGATTGCCGATAGCGCGCTTAACCGGCTTGAGGTAGACGCACTCGGCCTCGACGCAATGGACAGGCGTTATCTTCACATGATCGCCGATATTTATCGCGGCGGGCCGGTGGGGGTCGAGGCGCTGGCCGCTGGTCTGTCCGAACCACGTGATACAATCGAAGATGTGGTGGAACCCTATCTGTTGCAACTCGGCCTCATCGCCCGCACGGCCCGGGGCCGCGCGCTCAACGCGCCAGGGTGGAAGCATCTGGGCCTTAACCCGCCGGCGGGATCTCAAGATGGGTTGTTTGATAAATAGCGGGCAAACCGACTCTTTCGGGCGACCAGTTGAGCCCAAACGCCCCAAACCCCCTTCCGGTTGACGAATCCATGCGGTAAGCCGTTACTCAATGTCCCCGCACCAACCCTATCACGGCCAATTTGACGGCACGCGGCATTATTTCGCGGTTCGTGTCTATTTCGAGGACACCGATTTTTCGGGCGTGGTCTATCACGCACGTTATCTTCATTTTATGGAGCGCGCGCGGTCTGATATGCTGGCCTGCGTCGGCATTGACCAACGGCGCGTGCATGAAGACGGCGCGGGGGCTTACGCCGTCACCGAAATGCAAATCAAATACCGCCGTCCGGCACATTTCGATGACGCGCTTGTTGTCGTCAGCACGGTCGAGGCGGTTCGTGCCGCCAGTTGCGATATTCATCAAACAGTCATGCGTGTCAGTGAAGTGTTGGTGACAGCCACCGTGACGGCTGCGTTCGTATCCCCCGACGGCAAGCCGCGCCGCCAACCCGCTTATTGGGTGGCTGCGTTCCAGCCGATTTTAAACCGCACAACTGAATAAGGAATCCCATGAATCTGGTTTTGGCAGCGCAAGCGGTGAATTTCTCCCCGATTACATTATTCATGGACGCCGACTGGGTAGTCAAAGCGGTGATTATCGGTCTGGCGCTTGCCAGCATCTGGGCGTGGACCATCATCATCAGCTTCACCCTGAAAATGGCGCGGATCAACAACCAGACAGAAAAGTTCGAACGCGATTTTGGCGCGAACGCCGATATTGACGGGTTTTACAGCGGCCATGGCAAAAGCGAATTGCCCATGGCGCGGGTGTTTGCCGCCGGTGTGGCGGAGTGGCGGCGTTCGACCAATGGCCGCACTATTGATCGGGCCGGAACCCGCGAACGGCTGGCAACTGCGATGGATGCCACAATCGCTGCGGAAACTGACAGACTGGCCAACCGCTTGAATTTTCTGGCAACCACCGGATCGGTCGCGCCTTTTGTCGGCCTGTTCGGCACGGTCTGGGGCATTATGCGGAGTTTCTCCGCCATTGCCGCTGAGCAGAATAGCTCGCTGGCCGTCGTCGCGCCCGGCATTGCAGAGGCGTTGTTTGCCACCGCCATCGGCCTGTTTGCGGCAATACCCGCGGTGATCGCCTATAACCGTTTTTCCCACAGGCTGAACCAATATGAGGCGCGTCTGGGTCGTTTTGCCGACGGATTTCACGGCACGTTGAGCCGCGAATTGGAGCGGGAGGGCTAAATCATGGCGATGAACTTGTCATCGGGCGGCGGTCGCAAACGGGGTCGGGGTGGACGGCGCGCACCCATGGCGGAGATCAACGTCACGCCGCTGGTGGACGTCATGCTGGTGCTGCTCATCATCTTCATGGTCACAGCCCCCTTGCTGGTTACAGGGGTTCCCGTCGAACTTCCGGAAAGCAGGGCCAACGCGCTGGATCAAAAGGACGAACCCATTGAAATCGCCATCGACAAGGATGGCGCGACCTTCATTGACGGAACCGAAGTCGGTCCGGCGGACCTTGCGCCACGGCTTGCAGAAATCGCCGCAGCACAAGATGCCGAAAATCCTCGCCAGATCATGCTGCGCGGCGACACGACGATCAGTTACGGCCAAATGATGCGGGTGATGGGCGAATTGAACCGTGCAGGTTTGAATAGTGTCAGTCTGGTCACCACAGGTTCATCTGGCGGAAATTAGGCAGTAGCGTGATGGACCGGGCGGAGAAACTGGGATTGGGCGCTGCGGTTGGTGGCCATGTCGTGCTGCTGGGCGCGATGGCGCTTGGGCTGATGATGTCCACCGAGCCTATCACCAAGCCTGAATCGATTTCGGTTTCGCTGGTCGGTGAGATTTCCGATGTGTCGAGCGCACCCGATGCCATACAGGAAGAATCTGCACCTCCAGCGCAGGGCGAAACCGAACCTGCAGAGCCACCGCCAAGCCCAACGATGCAGATCGAAAGGCCGGTTGAAAAGCCGCAGGCCAATTCTGTGGCAAAACCATTGGCGCGCGACACGCCGCCGCCTGCAAAGACCGCGGCCAAAAAAGTGGCTGTCAAACAGCCGCCTGCCAAAAGCAACACCGCTCCGGCCAAAAGCGGAAAAGGCACGACACCTGTGAAGCCTGGCGGGTTTAGCAAAAGTTTCGAAGAAAGCATGAACGCCATTGGCAAGGCCCCGGGTGCGGGCAAAGCGGTTGGAACACCGGCTGCGAAAAGCGCTGCGGAGGTTCGCCGGTCAGTTACAGCCAGCCTAGGTTCGCAAATAATGCGCTATGTACGATCTTGCTCACCAAATGGGCTGGATGTCGATAAAATCGCCACTACGGTAACATTAAGTCTTAACAGTGATGGTTCACTCATTTCATTGAGTGGAATTTCCCAGCGTGGTGTTAATGAAAATAATCGGCCTCAAGCAAAACCAACTGAACTTTGTGTAGTCAGTGCGATCAAGCAAGCGTCACCTTTTAAAGGTCTGGATCCAGAGTATCATGACACTTGGAAATCGCATAAAATGACGTTTCAGCCGAACTAGTGAGAGAATAACATGTATCACCGCATTAT
The DNA here is from genome assembly GCF_041737645.1 of Sphingorhabdus sp. Taxonomy (GTDB): domain Bacteria; phylum Pseudomonadota; class Alphaproteobacteria; order Sphingomonadales; family Sphingomonadaceae; genus Sphingorhabdus_B. Next base: position 8,837 of record NZ_JBGSRI010000059.1, on the reverse strand, counting down.
ATATTTTGTAGCCCTGCTTGCTATGACTTCTATCACTTTCAATTCGGCCTTTGCTCAAGTGGTTGAAGAAGAAGTAGACGAAGTTGTCAGATATGACGTTGCCAAAACCCGCTCCATCGCCGTCCCTGCCCTCGTTGCGCCTGCGCCTGCCGACACCCCTGCAGGAAACAGTACCGCGCTGGGTCGCCAGATTGCCGAAGTGATTTCATCGGATTTGCGCGCATCGGGTGTTTTTGAAACGCAAGGGCCCAATGGCGTACGCGCGATTACCCTACCCGAAGTCACCGCACCGCAATTTGACTATTGGAAAGCGCGTCCCGTCGAACAGTTGGTGCAAGGCTTTGTCCGCGTTGGCGGCGACGGCAATCTGACCGTCGGTTGTTACCTCTATGACGTCGGCTTTGGCAATGAAACAACGCGGCTCGGCTTTAATGTGCCGCCGCGTGAATGGCGCCGCGCCGCGCATAAATGTGCCGACGCCATCTATGCGAAACTGACCGGCGAGCTGCCCTTTTTTGACAGCCGCATCGCTTATATTGCCGAAACCGGCCCCAAGGGTAAGCGGGTCAAGCGCCTTGCCATCATGGATTCAGACGGGGCTAACCACCGCTTCATCACCAACGGGCAATCGACTGCGCTTACTCCGCGTTTCTCGCCCAATTACAAGTCGATCCTCTATCTGTCCTATGTCGACGGCAATCCGCGCATCTATGTCTATGATATCGACGCCGGACGGCAGCGGTTGATCACCCAGTCACGCAACCCGACCTTTGCACCACGCTGGTCACCCGACGGGCAGACGATCCTCTATTCAATGGCGGTTTCGGGCAACACCGACATTTACAAGATCCCAGCCTCGGGCAATGGCACACCAGTGAAACTGACCAGTTCGCCCAGCATCGACGTGGGCGGCAGCTTTTCCCCAGACGGCCGCCAGATTGTCTTTGAAAGCGACCGTTCGGGCAGCCAGCAAATCTATGTCATGAATGCCGATGGCTCAAACCAACGCCGGATCAGCTTCGGTCAAGGGCGCTATGCGACACCCGAGTGGAGCCCGCGCGCGGACCTGATTGCCTATACACGGATCGCGGGCGATTTCCGCGTCGGTACGATGCGGCCCGACGGTTCCGGCGAACGGCTGTTGACCGACAGTTGGCAGGACGAGGCCCCCACCTGGGCACCCAATGGCCGCGTCATCCAGTTCTTCCGTACTGCGAAAGCGAGTGGTAAAACAAGCATATGGCAGGTAGACTTGACCGGATCGAATGAACGCAAGCTACCCACGCCGGTGGACGGTTCCGACCCGGCATGGGGGCCGGTATTGCCGTAACAATATGTCGAATTCTAAATCAAGCGGGGCTGGAAAAGAAGGAGAAAGCCGATGAAAAGCAACAGTATCAAGGGTTTGGCATTTTTGCTGGCATCCGCATCAATGGTCGCAGGTTGCGGCAAAAAAGATGTCGAGGTGTTACCGCCTGTCGCGGAAAATACCAATTATGGCCAACCACCCGCCGAGACGAGCCCGGTTACCAACACCATTCAGCCAGGAAGCCAGGAAGATTTCTTGCAAACGGTAGGTCAGTTTGGCGACCGTATCCTGTTTGATACCGACCGCTTCAATGTCGACACCGACGATCAGGGTACTTTACAAGTTCAGGCACAATGGCTTGCCCGCTATCCTAATACGAGGATTACCGTTGAAGGCCATGCCGACGAGCGCGGCACCCGCGATTATAACCTTGCGCTGGGAGAACGGCGCGCCAACTCGGCAAAAAATTATCTGATTTCGGTGGGCGTCGACGCCAGCCGGATCCAGACCGTAAGCTATGGCAAGGAACGTCCGCAGGCGCTGGGTTCAGATGAGCAAAGCTGGGCGCAGAACCGCCGTGCGGTTACCGTGACCGTCCAATAAGTGCCGATGCGACGCGCTTTTATCGAAGCGCGTCGCCCTTTGACATCGCCGTTCTTGACAAATCCAAGCCCTTCCGCGCATGTTTTGCAAGTTATACAGGGGCATTGAAATCATGAGCGAAGACCTGACACAGCGCCATAGCGCGTTCCGTTTTCACGGAAGCTGGCAGGAATTTGCCAAAATCGCCTTTCCCAATCTGTTGCTGACGATTGTGACGCTGGGCATTTACCGTTTCTGGGCGACCACGCGGGAACGGGAATATCTTTGGGCGCAAACCGATTTCATAGATGAACGGCTGGAATGGACCGGCAAAGGGATGGAGCTGTTTATCGGCTTCATCATGGTCTTCTTGCTGCTCGGACTGCCAATCATTGTCATGCAGCTTGTCTCCCAGGGCCTCATTTTCCAGGGTCAGACGGTCATTGCCGGCGTGGTTACCATCGCGATGTTTGTGATGCTGTTTTACCTTAGCGGTGTCGCCTATTTCCGCGCCCTTCGCTACCGGCTTAGCCGCACCTATTGGCGGGGTATTCGCGGGGGCAGTAACGATCCCGGCTTTGGCTACGGAATTTCCTATATGTGGAAAAACTTTATCGGCGTGCTGCCGATTTTCCTGCTCGTGCCCTGGTCGATGATCTCGCTGTAGAACGAACGCTGGAACGCGATGAGCTTCGGTCCCCACCGCTTTGAAGCCAATGCGGACTGGAAACCGCTGATGAAGCGGTATCTGCTTTTCTATCTGGTGCCCTTTCTGTTGTTCGTCGGTGCCATTATTTTGGGAATAGTCGCCGCAACATCCGGAGAGCAGCTTGGGCCATTGGGTGGCGCCGGCATGGCCATTGGTGGCATATTGGTTGTGGTTGCCATCTTAAGCCTTTATATCATCCTGCCGCTGGCTGCCCTTGCCTATTACAGCAAATATTTCCGGATCGCCGTCGGCGGCCTGCGCCTGCATAATCTGGAATTCGATTTTCGCGCACGGGCGCCGGACTGGATCCTCTTTTTTCTGGCGAATATGGCAATTGTCATCTGCACGCTCGGGATTGGCTATATCTTCATGCCCTACCGCAACTGGAAATTCTTTATCGATCACATGGAAGCTTACGGCGAAATCAACATTGACGAATTGACCCAGTCCAAGACCATAGTGTCGAAGCATGGCGAAGGTTTACTCGACGCCTTTGACGTCGGTGCGATCTGACACATGGATAATTTTTTCGACGTTTGGCATTATGACGGGCGGAGCGCAGTTCGCCGTAAGGTTGAAATCCAGACCATTGGACGCCAGTTCTTTCTTGTCGAAAATGAACGTCGGCACGGACCGTTTTCTTTTTCCGACGTGGAATATGTTACGCGTAAAGAGAATGTCGACGTTTATGGTTTGGCAGATATAGATGGCTGGCGCCTTATGCTCTCCGGGCCTGTTCCCAACGAGCTGTCGGAACTCCTTCCAGCGCCGCGTAAATATGGCGGGTGGGTTGACCGGCTGGGTCTTGGTAAGGCGACCATAGCGTTCACCCTTGCAAGCGCCGCCGCGGTTGCCGTCGTTCTGCTTAGCCCGCAATGGCTTGCCCCCTTAATTCCATCCAGCGTCGACAAAAGACTCGGCGACGCGCTGGTGGGTGATTTTGGCGGGCGCTTCTGCAGCACGCCTGCCGGAGACGCGGCTTTGCAAAAGCTGGTACGCTCCATCGACCCCAATCCGCAGGACCTGCAAGTCGAAGTAGCCAAGATCGACATGATCAACGCGATCGCGTTACCCGGGGGCAAGGTGATTTTGTTTGACGGTCTGGTGAAACAGGCCCGGTCGCCGGACGAAGTGGCCGGTGTCCTCGCCCACGAAATTGGCCATGTTCGCGAAAAACATGTGATGCAGGCGCTCTTGCGCCAGATGGGCCTTGCAGTAGTTCTGGGCGGTGTGGACGGAAACAGTGGCGCTCTGGTCAACAATATGCTGGCCATGAGCTATAGCCGCGAATCCGAAGCCGAAGCCGATACCCATTCGATGAAAGTGCTCAGCGCCGCCGATATCTCGCCCGTAGGCACCGCGTCGTTCTTCGACCGGCTGTCCGAATTGGACGGCAGTGCCCGCAGTGGCGAGGAAGGCCAAGGGATCGCAGGGTATATGTCGAGCCATCCGCTCTCACGCGAGCGCAAGAAGGCCTTTGAAAAGAGCATCATAAAGGGCAAGAATTACAAGCCTTCGCTGACCGCCGCGGAATGGACCGAACTAAAGACCATGTGTACACAAGACCGCAAAGCGAAGTCAGGCTTCGGCTTTGATTTTGAATGATGCTGCGCTATTGCGCGCAAAAGGAGATTTTCCCGACCATGTTTCGCCGCCTGTTCATCGATCACCCCAAAAGCGTTGACGAAAATTATGTGGAGCATTTCGGCGTCGCCGGCCGCTTCGGTTTGACAATGATATGGGGTGGCATGAAGGCACTGGTTCATGCGGTCATTCCGGGCCTGTGCATCACATCGGGCAGCGACACCGTCAAGCGGCTCAACACAATCATGGTCGAACAACGCCGTGCCAAAGGGCAGGACGTCGCCCAGACTTTGACGGTTGACTGGGTAATTTAACCCTGATCGAACGCCCCGTCCAATTCTTGAGCCGTCCAGACGGCACACGTCTTGCCTATCGCTATCTGCGCGGCGAAGGCCCGACGCTCCTGTTTTTGCCGGGCTATATGTCCGATATGCAAGGCGGAAAGGCGCAGGCACTTGCCCTATGGGCCGACCGCAATAATCGCGCCATGTTGCGCCTCGATTATTCAGGCTGCGGCGAAAGCGGGGGTAGTTTTGACCAAGGCTCGCTCGACCTATGGCGCGACGATGTGCTAACCGTTATCGCCGAGATTGACTGCGCCCCACTCATTATCATCGGGTCTTCCATGGGTGGGTGGCTGATGTTGTTGGTCGCAAAGGCACTGGGTGACTGCGTTAAGGCTCTGGTTGGCATTGCGGCGGCGCCTGACTTTACCGATTGGGATTTTGATGCCGAGGATAGGTCCATCCTGCAGGCCGAGGGCAGGATCGAACGGCAAAGCGATTATGGCTATGAACCGATGGTGGTGACGCGCCGCTTTTGGCAATCGGGGCAGGACAATCTGCAATTGACCGGCGAAATTGCCATTGAATGTCCGGTGCGGCTGATCCACGGGCAACAAGACCCCGACGTCCCTTGGGATATTTCGTTAAAACTCGCTGCGCACCTTCGTTCAGCCGACGTGCAGACGATATTGATAAAGGATGGCGACCACCGGCTTTCGCGCGATCAAGACATTGCATTGTTGATCGATGTGGTGGCAAAACTCTGACGCGGACGACTGCCGCGACAGCATCTTGGATATCTTATGCTTCTGCTCTCTCTTTTTCTTCTCCAAACGACTAGCCCTGCTTTGTCGCAGCCGTTACTGACACTGGATGAGGTACAGTTTAACGAGTGCCTTAAACTGGCCCAGATAGATCCACCTTCTGCGGTTACCCAAGCAAGTGAATGGGCAATAAAAGGAGGAGGCCATCTTGCAAAGGCCTGTCATGGATTTGCGTTGGCGGCCGATTTCAAATTCGACCTGGCGACCCCCATTCTTGCCGAAGCGGCCAAAGGTGCAGAAGTCAAATTCGACAGCCGTGCCAGCCGTTTTTGGGCGCAGGCCGGAAATGCAGCCATAGCGGCGGGACAAATGGATATCGCTCTGGAGGCCTTGGATAAGTCGTTGGTTGGCGCATTATTGGACAATGCCGAGCGTGCCGAAAGCGAAATTGACCGCGCTCGCGTGCTGGTTGCATTGAACCGGAATAACGAAGCGGAGGCAGCGCTTTCCACGGCACGGGGTCTATCGCCCGAAAATGCCGTTGCCTGGTTGCTTTCCGCTACACTTGCGCGGCGGGTTAACAAATTATCCGATGCGCTTGCCTATATCCAGACGTCCGCCGCGCTTGCTCCTCGTGACCCCGCTGTTGCTTTGGAAGCGGGCAATATCGCTATTGCCGCAGGGGATGAAAGCACCGCTCGCAAACAATGGGGGCAAGTCATCGCGATCGCGCCAAACAGTCGGCAGGCCACGAGCGCAACTACACAATTGGCAGCGTTGGCAACCAAACCAACGCCGCCTGAAGAAGATCAGTCGAGATAATATTCCACAGTGGTGACGACCCGTACCTTTTTATAAGGTGAATCCGAAACACCCCAACCACCCGCGCTGTCGCCGTCACGTGCAGTGACCTCAAAGTAGCCTTGGGTTGCCGATTTGATACTGCCGACACCTGTCCCGCTGTCTTTGGCGAATTGTTCAGCAGATTTGCGCGCGTCCTTTGTGGCTTGCGCGATCATCTCGGGCTTGATGGTGTTCAGCTTTGTGAAGGTGTAGGACATACCCGACCCCTCCTCCAACTCGACCCCGCTTTTGACAAGATCGAACTGCCGCTTCACCGCGGCTTCGGCTCTTTTGATATCAGTCGTTCGCAACGACAGGCGTTGTTTGACAGTGTAGGTCGGAATGCCATTTTCATTGTATTGCGACACGTTTGCACCGGTCGGTTGCAGCGCATCGGCATCAAAACCAAGCCCGTTGAAAAAGCTACGGATTGCCTTTGTATCGCTGTCGACTTTTGCCTGCGCCGATTGCAAGTCGCCCGCCTTGGCCGAATAGGCTATGGTCCATGTTGCAAGGTCGGCGGTCACATCACGTTCCGCCAGCCCGCGCACGGTCACTGCGCGGTCGGACTGTTTCATCCGCACCAGCCCGTCGCCCATCAAATAGCCGCCCGCCACAAGACCCGTCGCCAAAAGCGCCGTTCCCGCGAGCCATGCCTTGCCCTGATTGGCGGTCAGCTTACCCAGCCAGCTTGCTTCTTGTATTTCACCCACATCATCACCCATGACCTGATCCTTGAAAATTCCGCCCCCGCAGCCCTTTGCGCCCCTTGCGCCGGATGCTGTCAAGGTCCATCTGTTGCGTCGACCTATTGCGCGGTCTGGTACAGTACTGGCGATGAACCGTGTGTTAATAGAGATGAATGGAGTTATCATGGCGACGAAATATCTGCACAGCATGATCCGGGTGACAGACCCCGACGCCACGGTGAAGTTTTTCAACCTTATCGGGCTTGAAGAAGTGCGGCGTTTCGACAGCGAGGCTGGCCGCTTCACCCTCATCTTTCTCGCCGCGCCGGGACAGACAAGGCTTGCCGAGGTGGAATTGACCTACAACTGGCATCCTGCCGATGGCAGCGCAGCCGAAGATTATGGCAGCGGCCGGAATTTCGGCCATCTGGCCTATCGCGTCGATGACATTTATGCGACCTGCCAGCGGCTGCTGGACGCAGGCGTCACCATCAACCGTCCGCCACGCGATGGCCATATGGCCTTTGTCCGCACACCGGATGGCATCTCGATAGAACTGCTGCAGGAAGGTCATCTGGAGCCTGCCGAACCTTGGGCAAGCATGCCCAATGTCGGGGCTTGGTAATGGCTCTGGAGATTATCCGCATTCCGGTGTTGTCGGACAATTATGTCTGGCTGGTGCACGAGCCGGTGAGCGGCGAGACTATGGTTGTCGACCCGGCCGTCGCGGCCCCGGTTCTGGAAAAGGCGCAAGAGCGCGGCTGGAAGATTTCGCAGATCTGGAACACCCACTGGCATCCCGACCACACCGGCGGCAACGCCGAGATAAAGCAGGCCACTGGCTGCACGATCACGGGACCCGCTGCCGAAGCGGCCCGTATTCCCACATTGGATGTGCACGTGAAGGGCGGCGATATGGTGCGACTTGGCGATGTGGCAGCGATTGTCCTCGACGTCCCGGCGCATACGGCGGGCCATATCGCCTTTCACTTTGCCGAAGATAAGGCCGCTTTTGTCGGCGACACCCTGTTTGCGATGGGCTGCGGGCGGCTGTTCGAAGGCACGGCGGAACAGATGTTCGCCAATATGCGCGCCCTTGAAGCACTGGGCGACGACACCGCAATTTATTGCGCCCATGAATATACGTTGAGCAACGGTCGTTTCGCCCTCAATGTGGAGCCGGACAATAAGGCTTTGGTGCAGCGTATGGCAGAGGTCGTCGCCTTGCGCGATCAGGGGAAGCCGACCGTGCCGACCACCATTGCGCTCGAAAAGGCGACCAACCCCTTCATGCGTGCCGTATCCGTTGCCGAGCTCGCCGCACGGCGGGCTGCGAAGGATGCTGCATAAGTTTACTAAGCGCCACGCTTGGCTACGCCACTGCCCTAATGAAAATCTCGCGATTTCGGCAGGATGCGGACATCCCGCGGGTGGCCGTGACGGGGCGCGACAGGACGGGCAAATTCGTCTGATCGGCTGAGCGGAACATTGGGATCATGGTCTTCGGAAAGACGATCAAACTCATGCGTCCTGTCCGTAATCGTCGTCGCCATCAGGTGCACGACGCCCTCCTTACTGCGTTGCACTTCCCCTTCTATCACCATCAGGCGCGCGCCCATGACCGCCCGTCTCTGACGTTCGAACAGGCGCGCCCATAAAAGGGCGTTGATGACGCCCGTCTCATCCTCGATGGTGATGAAAATGGCATTGCCCTTCCCCGGCCGCTGCCGCGTCAGCACTACTCCGGCGGTCTTCACGCGCGCGCCGTGCCGTGCTGTGTCGGTTTGGGCACAGCTCAATATGCCCTCGCGCGCGAAAAGGGACCGCAGGAACTCCATTGGATGTCCTTTGAGCGACAGCCGCGTCATCTGGTAATCCGCGGCCACATGCTCGCACATCGGCATCGCAGGCAGACGGGCGTCCATCTCTTCGGCCAGTTCACGCGCATCCGCTGCGGCAAAAAGGGGAAGCTGGTCCGACGGGGTCCGCCGCGCCTCCCACCCGGCGGCGCGCCGGTCGAGCCCCAAGGACCGCAGCGCATCGGCATCGGCCAAAAGATGCAGGCCGCGCGAC
>NZ_JBGSRI010000039.1:0-21408 GCF_041737645.1 Sphingorhabdus sp. | reverse complement strand
GACTTATTCGAAAAGATCAAACGATGACAAAAGCCAAGACCGCCAGCCTTTACCGCATGGTGATGGACAAGCACGTCTGTCCCTATGGGCTCAAGAGTAAATATCTGCTTGAACGCGCTGGCTATGTAGTCGACGATCGCTGGCTGACGACGCGCGAGGCCACCGACGCGTTCAAGGCCGAGCACGGCGTCCAGACCACACCGCAGACGTTCATCGACAGCACGCGCATCGGCGGCAACGACGATCTGCGCCGCCATCTCGGCAAACCGGTGCGCGACCCCGACGCCGTCACCTACCGCCCGGTCATCGCGATCTTCGCAATGGCCGCGTTGATGGCGCTGGCTGGAAGCTGGGCGACGACCGGGGCGCTGCTGACGCTGCGCAGCGGCGAATGGTTCATCGCGATTTCGATGTGCATCCTCGCGATCCAGAAACTGCAGGACGTCGAGAGCTTTGCGACAATGTTCCTCGGCTATGATCTGCTCGCCCGGCGCTGGCTGCCCTATGCCTATATTTACCCCTTCGCCGAGGGTTTGGCGGGCGTGCTGATGCTGGCGCGGGCGTTGGACTGGCTGTCGATCCCGGTCGCTCTTTTGATCGGCGGCATTGGTGCGGTCTCGGTGTTCTACGCTGTCTATGTGCAGAAGCGCCAGATCAAGTGCGCCTGTGTCGGCGGGAACACTCGGGTGCCTTTGGGGTTTGTCTCATTAACCGAAAATCTAATGATGGTGGCGATGGCGCTGTGGATGCTGTTCGCGCCGATGGGAGCGATGCAGTGAGTTACACCAGTTTTCTGGCAATGATCGTAACCTCGACGATCGTCATGTTCGGCCTGATGTATTTGAACACATACGCACTCGATCATATTCTCTACAGCCAGACTCGCACTTGGATGGCCGTATATATGGGCGCGGTGATGGCGGTTATCATGCTCGCCTTCATGTGGAAGATGTACGACGGAAGGTCGGCCAAGCTGACCATCATCGGCGCTTCGGTCCTTGTTTTCTCAGGTTCGCTTTACCTCGTGCGCAGCCAGGAGAGCGTCGATGACGTCAGCTACATGAGCGCGATGATCCCGCATCATTCGATTGCGATCATGACCAGCAAACGCGCGCACATCCGCGATCCGCGTGTGCGACAGCTCGCGGATAACATCATAAAGGCTCAGGTCAGGGAAATCTCGGAAATGAAACGGTTGATCGCCGATCTTGAAGCGAAGCCAGTCACGGCCAATGCAGCCGATTTGCCGCCGGTACCTGTGCAAAGCACGGTCACGGGAAATTGATGGCACAAGGCAATACGCCTTTGACGACTAATGCTCCGGGGAGGGACTTGCCTGATGAATTGTCCGAAACCCGTCGGCGCGCGCTGACAAGATGGGACAATGAAGGGGGGGCGCTTGCGGCGATGGCGCAATGTGCCGCCGCGACCGTGCCCGAGATGACCAACACCGAGCTGGTCCACTTGCGCATCCGCGTGATCGCGCTTGAAAATCTGATGATCGCTGTCTTGGCGGAGGGATCGGAGCGGCAGCGCCTGTTGGCACGCGAAATGGCCACGCTCATTGCACCCCGACTAGGCTTTACCCAGCATCCGCTCACCGTTCATGCGGCCGATCATATCATCGACCTGGTTGATCGTGCAGACCGGTTTCGAACGGACTGAAGACACCGAGCCAATGCTCATCCCGCAGGAGCAGCCCTGTGGTCTTACCCAGACACCAGCTGCGACAAGGGAATATGACATGCAAAGTTTGCCAATTGGTCGCCAAATCATTCGCTGGGGATGGACACTCAGCGTCTTTATTTTGCTCAGCTTTCTTGTCTGCATTGCTTTCGGCCTTCTGCTGCCCGGACGCTTCCACATGCACGAGGCATGGGCACCGTTGCTGCCGGGATTTGAGTGGCTGACATGGCCAGGTTTCATCGCAGGCGCAGTTGGTAGCTTTCTCTATGGCTGGTATATCGCCGTCCTGATCGTCCCGCTCTACTGCTTCTTCGGGCGCTGGAAGCAGTCATGAGCGGCTATATTTGCCCGATGCACCCTGACGTCCGGCAGGACGAGCCGGGTCGCTGCCCAAAATGCGGCATGAATCTTGTTCCGGACGATGGCGGGCAAACCGGCGCACATTCCCACCTCGACACATCTACCGGCAAAACGGAACCGCCACCGAGCGATGGCCGCTACAATCATGTGCCAGAGAGTTTCACCGGTACCGTCTTTACCTGCCCGATGCACCCCCAAGTGAGGGAAACGGCGATGGGGTCCTGCCCGATCTGCGGCATGGGGCTGGAACCTGAAACTGCAAACCTAGCGGATGAAGGCCCCAATCCGGAACTGACAGACTTCAGCCGCCGCATGTGGGTCGGCGCTGGATTGACCGTGCCGCTGCTCATCCTGACCATGGGGCCTTTCGTAGGGCTAGGCTGGGTCCGCGAACTTCTTGGTGAGCGGGCGACGCTATGGATCGAGTTCGGGCTAGGCACGCCCGTCGTTTTATGGTGCGGCTGGCCGTTTCTGGTGCGGGGCTGGAGTTCCTTCCGCACGATGAACCTCAACATGTTCTCGCTGATCTCGATCGGCGTCGCCGCCGCCTGGATATTCAGCGTGGTGGCGCTGCTTGCGCCCGATATCTTCCCGACAGGATTCCGTGACGCACAAGGTCATGTCGGCGTGTATTTCGAAGCGGCTGCCGTCATCGTCACGCTTGTCCTAGTAGGGCAGGTGATGGAGTTGCGCGCGCGCGAAGGTACTGGAAAAGCCATTCGCGCCCTGCTCGATCTCGCCGCAAAGACCGCTCGCGTGGTGCGCAAAGATGGTAGCGAGGAGGAAATTGCGCTTGACGACGTGAAGGTTGGTGATCGCTTGCGTGTCCGCCCCGGCGACAAGGTGCCGGTGGACGGGGTCGTTGTAGAGGGCCATTCGTCGATCGACGAAAGCATGATCTCGGGCGAGCCGATGCCGGTGGAGAAGGTGGCGGGCGACGATATAACCGGTGCGACTATCAACGGCACCGGCAGCATGATTATCGAAGCCCGGCGCGTGGGAGCCGACACGACATTGGCGCAGATCGTCGAAATGGTCGCCAACGCCCAGCGTTCGCGCGCACCGATCCAGAAATATGCCGACAAGGTTGCCGGATGGTTCGTGCCCGTGGTCATCGGCGTTGCGATCCTCGCCTTTGTCGGATGGGCCATCTGGGGGCCTGCGCCTGCACTGTCCTATGCGTTGATCGCGGCGGTTGCCGTGCTGATCATTGCCTGCCCCTGTGCGCTTGGTCTGGCGACGCCAATGTCGATCATGACAGCCACTGGTCGTGGCGCGCAGGCGGGCGTTCTGATCAAGAATGCCGAGGCGCTAGAACGGTTCGAGAAGATCGACACGCTGATGGTCGATAAGACCGGCACACTGACCGAAGGTAAACCGCGACTGGTCGCGGTTTTGCCGCAGCCGGGGCATGACGAGGCCGATGTGCTGCGCTTCGCCGCAACGCTTGAAAGAGGGTCCGAACACCCCTTGGCAGAGGCGATTGTAAAAGGCGCCGAAGAGCGCGGCATCACGCTCGCCGAGGCCAGCGATTTCGAGGCGGTCACCGGCAAAGGCGTGGTCGGCGTGGTCGACGGCAAGAAGGTTATGCTGGGCAATCTCAAGCTCGTGACCGACCATGGCATTGATGCTGCCGACCTTACGCCAGCGGCCAATGCACGGCGTGACGACGGCGAAACGGTGATGTTCGTCATCATCAATGGCGTGATTGCCGGGCTGGTCAGCGTGGCCGATCCGGTGAAGGAAACCACGCCCGCTGCGATCAAGGCACTCCATGAACTTGGTTTCCGGATTATCATGGCGACCGGCGACAACGAGCGCACGGCAAAAGCGGTCGCCGCGAAATTGGGTATCGACGAAATCCGTGCCGATGTCTTGCCAGAGGATAAGGCCCGCATCATCCGCGAGCTTCAGGATCAGGGCCACAAGGTCGCGATGGCGGGAGATGGGGTGAATGATGCTCCTGCACTCGCGCAGGCCGATGTTGGCATCGCGATGGGCACGGGTGCCGATGTGGCAATCGAAAGCGCGGGCATCACGCTCGTAAAGGGCAATCTCGACGGCATCGTGCGAGCGAGAAGGCTGTCGCATGCGACTATGAGCAATATCCGGCAGAACCTGTTTTTCGCCCTTATCTATAATGCAGCGGGCGTGCCGGTGGCTGCGGGCTTGCTCTATCCATTGTTCGGCATCCTGATCAGCCCGATGTTCGCGGCGCTGGCGATGAGCGCATCGTCGATTTCTGTTGTGCTCAATGCGCTAAGGCTGCGGACCGCCAGGCTGTGAACGGACATGGCAACAAAGCTGGCGACGAGCACGCCCGCAGCGATAATGACCGCGATCAGAAAAACTCCATAAGCCTTAGCGGCGCGGTTGCGATGGGCACCGGCGTCATGATCGGCGCAGGAATATTCGCGCTGACTGGCCAGATTGCAGAGCTGGCAGGCCCGCTATTTCCGCTGTCGTTCATCGCAGGCGCGCTGGTTACCTCGCTTGCCGCCTACAGTTATATCAAGATGTCGGACGCCTGGCCTTCTTCGGGCGGCATAGCGATGATCCTGCAAAAGGCTTATGGCCCCGGCGTTATTGCTGCATCTGCCTCGCTGTTGATGGCCTTGTCGATGGTCATCAACGAGAGCCTGGTTGCGCGGACCTTTGCCACCTATGCGCTCCGCCCGTTTGGGCAGGAAACCAATGCGCTGTTGGTGCCGATTGTAGCGCTCGCGGTCATTTTGTTAGCCTATTTCGTGAACGCTGCGGGTAATCGTTCGGTCACCCTGTTTTCGCTCGTCATGTCGGCAATTAAAATCGGCGGAATCATATTGTTCGCGGTGGCTGCTATCTGGGTCAGCGGGATTGGCGCGGGGGCGTTCGCCGAATCTGCGGCCCCCGCCCGTCCGATGGATTTCATCGCGTCGGTGGCATTTTCAATTTTGGCGTTCAAGGGGTTCACGACCATCACAAATAGCGGTGGTGAGATCGTTGATCCGCATCGCAATGTCGGGCGCACGATCATGATCTCGATCGCGATCTGTGCGATCACCTATTTGCTGGTGGCCGTCGCGGTCGGATCGAGCCTGACCATCAACGAGATCACCGCCGCGCGAGATTATTCGCTTTCTGCGGCGGCTGAACCGGCACTTGGCGCAGTGGGCTTCTACTTCACCATAGCGATCGCGCTCGCCGCGACGGCCTCCGGCGTCATCGCCAGCGTCTTTGCCGTCACCCGAATGCTGACCATGCTTACCGACATGAAGATGATACCCCACAGCCATTTCGGGATGAGCGGGGGCATCCGCAGTCATATGCTTGTCTTTACAGTGATAGTTGCCGGTGCGCTTGCGGTGCTCTTCGATCTTTCGCGGATCGCGACCCTAGGCGCGTTTTTCTATTTGATCATGGACATGCTGGTCCACTGGGGCGTGTTCCGCAAACTGCGCCAGGAAATTGGCGCAAGGGCGTCTATACTGTTGGCGGCGCTTGCCGCCGATGCCGCCGTGCTTGCAGCGTTTACGACGGCGAAACTCGGGACAGACCCAGCGGTGGTTGGCTATGCCATTATTGGTATTGTTACCGTGTTCGCCGGACAGGCCATGTATTTGCGTAGAGTGCCCTATACCGCACCGACTGACAAATAAGTTCTCCATTTTGACAAGAAGGTGGTGCTTGCTGCCGATCCACCGTGATGACTGCCTTTAGAAGTGGTTTTGGCCTATCGGCCGTCGGGGGAAGGGTGCCCCACGGAAATTGAAAATAGGCATGAACCGACGGCGTCGTAGCATGACTGTGCTACCTAAAACCGGACTGTCCGTTCGGACCGTCCAAGCAGCGGTCGCAGAACTGCTGCTACATGCCAAGGCCGACCTCGCTAAACATTTGGTACTTTCGAACTCGAAATTGTCTATGCTGAAAGCTGTCATGCATTCCGTAGAACGGATAGGCCGCTACCCGCCACAAGGAGCTTCGTGCTCAGATTCTCGGTGGGCTTTCGGCAAGGACAAATGCAGCAGAAAAGGTTCACGATGTCTAACCAAATTGATGCTGACGAAGCAGAAGTCTGGGACGCCTAACGTCAAAGGTGGTACTCTTGCCAAGGTAGAAATGTTTTTGCGCTGGCAGCGCCGCGATCACGCATGTTCAAATCCAAACAGAATTTCGTGATCCCGAAGTGAAATTTCTGGATGGTTAGCTTGAAAATCAGCTACGCCAAGCTTGGCAAGGTCAGGCAAATGTATCGGTCCGCCATCAATTGGAATTTCGAGTGCGTAGACTCTTTCCCCATTCTTCAGCGCATAGAAAATCATACGGTAAACCTTTCGTCCTTTCTGTTAAATAATCCAGCTCTAACAATGACGCGACCTGATTATCAGTTTCAAATAAATAGACGCCGACGCGATTGGATTAGCTTGACAAAAGCGACGCTCGCGATGTCAAAAAGCGGCATTGTGAAGACAATCGGTAACTGCCCGGTAGTTAAGACAATCACATAGTTACCAATATGGTCTTACCCCATATTCTCCGTAATAATTGTGAAAATCTTCCCTTGATGTGGTGTCGTCCCAACCGCTCAGTTCTGAAATATCGAGCTTTGGTGCGAGCGCTAGGAACTCCTCGGTTATGGGCACGACATAACCAGAGTCTTCCTCGCTATACGTCAGTACTGACCATGGAAGCGGCTGGTGTTTGCCGCCCAATCCGAAAAATCCGCCGAAACTTAATATCGCGTAAGCGACCTTTCCGGTACGTTTGTCGATCGCAATATCCTCGATTTTTCCGATTTTCTCATGAGCTTGATTGAAGACATCAGCGCCGTTAACGCGCTTGGCCGGAATCAACGGGTGTTCTACGGAACTGTCATCTGCTTTTACTAGCTCAGCGCTATCCATGATATTTTCCTTTGCGGTTTAGATGCAGCGACTCAGTATGAGTTCGTGTCGGAGACAAGGCTTATTCAGCGGTCCGACGTTTTGCATAGGCTATGTAATTTCAACGCACATCAGTCAGGAAAGTTCCGTTTCTGCGCTATTTAACGGCCATTTTGCAGGTCGAGCCCACGAAAATGCAGGCCAATAGCCAAGACGATGGAATATTCTTCATTTTGGCGCGTCAGGCAGAGCATCTGCCTCAGCCTCCGAACCCAACGTCGTACCTTCGTTCACGATCTTTTCGTTAGTAGACCAGATCAGCGGTAGCGGCCGTTGGAGGGGCGCTAGTCTTAGCACCAGGAAGCCCGCTATCGCCGAGAGGATCGATCCGCCAAGGACGCCGATCTTTGCCTCCTCGACAAGTACCGGATTGCCCGGAAAGGCCAGTGCACCGATGAACAGGCTCATCGTGAACCCGATCCCGCATAGCATGGCGACACCGTAAACTTGAAGCCATGTCGCGCCGCGCGGACGGCTGGCCCAGCCGAGACGGACCGCCAGCCATACGCTGCCGAAAATACCAACCTGCTTGCCGATAAACAGCCCTGCGGCGATTCCGAGCGGCAACGGAGCAAATATCTGTTCAGCGGTTACGCCTTCGAGCGACACACCGGCATTGGCGAACCCGAACAGGGGTACAATCAAATAAGCGACCCAAGGATGCAGGCCGTGTTCGAGACGATGCAGCGGCGAGGTGGCGAGGTCGGGCGCACCCGGCGATCGCATTATCGGGATCAACATTGCCGCTAACACCCCGGCTACAGTTGCATGCACACCCGAAAGCAATACGGCGTACCAAAGGAGGCCGGAGGCAATCAGATAGGGCCAAAGCACCCGTACACCTGCTCTGTTCATAACAAACATCGCCCCCATCACTACAACTGCGGAAAACAGCGCGGCGCCATTGATGCTGGCGGTGTATGCGATTGCGATGACGGCTACGGCACCCATGTCATCGACGATCGCCACCGTTGTGAGGAACAGCTTGAGCGACGTCGGTGCACGGCTTCCGAGGAGCGCCAATACGCCGATCGCGAACGCGATATCGGTAGCCGCAGGTATCGCCCAGCCGCTGCTCAGCGCGCTGTCACCGAAGGTGACCGTAAGATACAATATTGCAGGGACCGCCATTCCCGCTCCAGCGGCAATGAATGGAAGTCGCCGCTGCTTCCAGTTGGACAATCTGCCATCGACGAGCTCGCGTTTAATCTCCAGCCCGACAAGCAGGAAGAAGATCGCCATCAGGCCGTCGTTGATCCACAGGTGCGCGGTCATCGGTCCTAGTTTGTCTGTCAACAACGGACCAGTGGCGCTGTGCAGCAGGGCTTCATATGTCGGGCGCAACGGGCTGTTGGCGATGATGATCGCGGCGGCTGCAGCCGCGATGAGAATGATGCCCCCGGACGCCTCGCTCTGCAGGAAATCACGCAAAGCAGAATGTTGTCCGCTACGTTTTTGCATGCTTACTCCGTTGTTTACAAGTCGGCTCGACCAATGTTGCTAGCCGCAGAACACTATACCACGGAAGCTTTCCGGTCTAGGGAGGGATAATATGCCAGGCCGGACAATAAATCAGTGAGTGACAACGGGCCTCTGTCTATGAGTCGTTTTGGCAGTGAGCGTTGGGACGATTTGCCACTCTATAGTTGGTGGCGCAAATCGATCGTGGGCAGCGTCGATCATGAACAAGTCGTAGCAAGAATATTGGAGGAGAGCGGTTGGTCGCCGCGCTACATCTTCATGACGATGATGTCGGCGGGTATCGCCGTGCTTGGGCTGTTGTTGTCTTCGCCGGCGGTTGTGATCGGCGCGATGCTCATTTCGCCGTTGATGAGTCCAATCCTTGGCCTTGGCTTCTCGCTTGCGCTTTTCGACTTTGCCGAGATGCGTCGTTCACTTGCTGCCTTGGCGATAGGGACGCTGGCGGCCGTCGCGTTCACGGTCGTTATCGTAGCTGCTTCGCCGCTTAAGGAAACGACCGCAGAAATACTGTCACGGACCCGCCCCAGCCTTTTCGACCTGCTGGTTGCGCTGTTCGCTGCATTGGCGGGCACATTTGCTATTATCCGTGGTCGCGGCGAGGCTATTGTCGGTGTTGCCATCGCGACCGCGCTCATGCCGCCGCTTGCCGTCGTCGGTTACGGCATAGCAACTTGGAACATGCCTGTACTGGCGGGATCAACCGCGCTCTTTGTTACCAACTTTGTTACCATAGCGCTTGCCGCAATGGTATTGGCGCGCTTCTATGGCTTTGGCCACTCACTGTCGCAGCGCCAGACGTGGGCGCAAACGGTTCTGCTGTTTGCGGTGTTCGTCGCGATGGCGGTGCCGCTGGCAATATCGCTCAATCAAATAGCCCGGGAAGCCGTAATCACCAACCAAGTAAGAAACACGCTCTCGCAGCGGTTCGGCGCCAATGCCCGCGTGACCCAGTTGGAGATAGCTTTCGATACCGATCCGTTGCTTGTGCGTTCGGTGATAATCGCGCCCGGTAACTCAGCCAAAAGCAGCGCTGACTTGCGCGCGCAATTACAGACGACTTTGGGGCGACCCGTCCGATTGCAACTCGATCAAGTGCTTATGACTCCGGGTTCCGGTGCCATAGAAGCGCAGCGCGCAGAGCTGCGTCAATCGAGTGAAGCGAGCGCTGCTTCGCGTGCCAAGGATCAGTCAATCTTGCGGATCGTCTCGATAGCTGCGGGCGTTAATCCCGAAAATATCACGCTCGACCACAACCAACGGCGGATAATAGCTACTGCAGCAGTGCTTCCAGGTGCCAGCCTGACCACTTATCACATTTTAGAGCAGCGCGCTTCGGCGGCTGCGGAAGGATGGAGCGTCGTGCTGGTGCCCCCGCTCGAGCCTATGCCACTGATACGCTTTCCAGATGGTTCCGATACGCTCGACGAAACAGCACGCAGTGCTGTGGCTCTATCGGCATGGGCCGCAAAACGATGGAACGTACAGGCGCTCGCTGTACCAGGATTGCCGCAAACGTCCGATGCCACTCCAAGCTTGGCGGCGCGGCGCGGTATAGCCGTTGCCACTTTGCTGCGTGAGCAAGGTGTAAAGGCTGTCGCGGCAACAGTCATCGGACGCAATTTCAGACTTGTCGCCACAACCGCAGAGACACAGCAATGAACAACGCAGTCGCCCTTAACGCGCTGGATGCGGCGGCCATACTTATCGTTCTTGCAGCCGCACTCGGCTACCTCAACCACCGGTTCATCGGGCTGCCCCAGTCGGTCGGTTTAACGCTCATGGGGGCGGTCGCGTCGCTCATAGTGGTTGGCATTGACCGGCTTCTGCCTTCCAGTACAGTGAGCGACGATGCGGTCCGGTTCATTGCAGGCATAGACTTCCAGACAACGCTGATGGACGGGATGCTCTCATTCCTGCTTTTCGCAGGCGCGCTCCATGTAGACTGGAGCGAGATGCGGCGCGGGCGCTGGCCAATCCTCGTGCTGAGCACGATCGGTGTCCTGATATCGACGATGATCGTCGGCGGGGGATTTTACGCATTGACCCATGCGGTCGGCCTCGATCTGCCGTTGGTTTGGTGCCTGCTATTCGGCGCCCTGATCAGCCCGACCGATCCGGTCGCGGTGATGAGCGTCCTCAAGCGCGCAAAAGTCGGCCCGACATTGCAAGCGACGGTAGCGGGCGAGAGCCTGTTCAACGATGGCGTCGGTGTGGTCGTCTTCTCGATCATTCTTGCTACCGCGATCAGCGGCGAGGCATTTTCGGTGACGCACGGTCTGGAACTGTTCTTCATCGAGGCGGGCGGCGGCGTAGCACTCGGGCTTGCAACCGGATGGATGGCGTTCCGCGCGATGCGTTCTATCGACGAGTATAATGTCGAAGTGATGATTAGCCTGGCGGTTGTGATGGGCGGCTATGCGCTGGCGCGTCAACTCCACATCAGCGGGCCGGTGGCGATGGCAGTCGCTGGGCTGGTCATCGGCAATGCGGGTGTCGCCCACGCCATGAGTGATACGACACGTGATTATCTGATCAAATTCTGGTCGCTGATCGACGAGATACTCAACGCCGTGCTGTTCCTTCTGATCGGGTTGGTTGTCGTCACAATTCCGTTCGACGTCCGCCTGATACTCATCGGGCTGACGGCGATCCCGCTAGTGCTTGCCGCGCGCGCGATCGCCGTGATGCTGCCGTTAGCCGCGATGCGGCCGTTCCTCAACCTCGGACCGCTGGCGCCGCCAATCCTGATCTGGGGCGGGCTTCGCGGAGGTATATCGGTGGCACTGGCGCTAAGCCTGCCCGACGGGCTGTCGCGTTCAGTCGAACTCACTGCGACCTATATTGTGGTAATGTTTGCCGTGATTGCACAAGGAGGCACGATCGCGCGGCTGATCGACTGGTGGCGGGCGCGGTTTGGGGCTGGTGCGAAAAGAAATGACGAAGGCCACGCTCCGAAGACGTGACCATTGTCAGAGTTCGCTTACTTTCTACCGGAGGCGGTATCAGCAGTTACATGGTAAATCCATGCACACGATCGCGCTGCCCCCGCTTCGGCCTGTTATCAGGCAAGTAATGACTGATAACCGTCGGCTAAGCACGGAACCTTCAACGCAATCATAGGTTTACTCTTCGATCATTGCAGTTTTGCAATCATACATCCGCTTGCGTGTCTGCTGAGCTTGGAACATCCGATGCTAAATATAAAACTAATGTCGATTGCCGCGCTTACCACGGTATTGGCAGCATGTGGCGGGCACGGCGACGATAAGCTTGCCGACCGCGTTGAAAATGCAGCGGATGTCCGAGCGACGGTTATGGAAGCTAAAGCAGACGCCATTAATGCTCGGGCAGAAGATGTCCGTGAGGTCGGTGAGCGCCGCGCCAATGCAATCGATGCGGCAGACGTCAACGCTGCGTCGATGACTGAAGAACAAAGAGACAAGATCGTCGCAAACGAAGCTCCTGCGGTTAAATAACTGTCAAAACTAATCGGGGGGAATTAAATTGTTTGAGCCACTTACGCTGATGGCAGAAAAAGTGCGCGGCTTTGCTGAGGGCTTTTTCTTATTGGTGCCGAACCTTATTGCCGCGATCATTTTTCTGCTGGTCGTGTGGTTTGCCGCAAAATTGACAAAAAAGCTGATAGCAAAACTTGCCGCTCGACGAGGGCGGCCCGACCTTGGCAATATGCTCGGGTCAATAGCGCGCGGGTTCTTACTTTTACTCGGCTTGCTTTTCGCCGCCGCAATCGTCTTCCCCACGGTGAACCCGGGCGATATTTTTGCCACATTAGGCCTTGGTTCGGTTGCAATAGGCTTTGCTTTCAAGGATATTCTGCAGAACCTTTTTGCCGGGCTCTTACTGCTAATACGCCGCCCTTATCGCCGCGGTGACCAAATTGTAGTCAAAGAATATGAAGGCACCGTTGAGGAGATCGCAAGCCGCGCTACGCTGATAAAAACTTATGATGGCAGGCGGGTGATTATTCCGAACACCGACATTTACACGTCCCCGGTAACCGTAAATACAGCTTTCCCCAGCCGCCGCGACGAATATGTGGTCGGTATCGGTTATGGCGATGATATAATGCTTGCGATCAAGACGTTTACTGAAGCCATGCGGGAAACAGAAGGCGTGTTGGCCGATCCCGCGCCAGAAGTTCTTCCATGGCAGCTCAATGATTCTACGGTCGACCTGAAGCTCCGTTGGTGGGCGGATTCGATCCGCACCGAGCAGGTTCATGTTCGCGCTAAAGTGATATTGGCGGTTTTCAATGCAGCGAAAAAAGCTTCGATAGATTTGCCGTTCCCGACAACGGTTATGCTTATACACGATCAAACAGAAGCGACGGACGGAGACCGGACCAAGCAACGCGAAGGTTGGCCTGCCGGCGACTCGCCACCGCAGTCGAGGGCATCGCTAGCTCAGTCTTCGAGAGCCGACGAGTGACGGGAAAACGGTAAGTTCGTCAGATTATATCCGTACTGCCAATATTTCGATATATCTGGCAGCGTGGATACGCAGTTCATAAAGGCTCGGTTAGGCGTCAATACAGACCATACCGATAAACCAGAAGCCCCGACAGCGTGACAATCATAATCGCCACAAGGGGGAGCCCGGTCTTCGTATAGTCGGCAAACTTATAATCGCCAGCCGACATGATCAGCATGTTAGTCTGGTAAGCAACCGGCGTCGCATAGCAGAGGTTGCATCCAAACAAGACTGCCAGCACCAGCGGCTCGACCGGGATGCCGAGCTTTTGCGCGAGGCTGAACGCAATGGGTGTGCCGACTGCGGCCGCCGTCGTGTTCGAGGCGAAGTTGGTGAGTACGGTGACGAACAGCATGACCGCAGCGAGTACCCCGGCGGCTGGAAGATATTGCAGCCCGATTGCGATCAGCCCACTTAACCATTCGGCCGCGCCGCTGTCGAGAATGATCCGGCCGATTGCGATGCTGGCAGCTACCAGCACAATGACCTTAGCCGATAATGCCCGCCCGATCCGATCAAAGCGGACGCAGCCGGTGACGAACATCGCGATCGCGCCGGCAAGCGCGGAAATGGCGATCGGCACAAGTCCGATACTCGCCGGCACCACCGCGCCCGCCATGATGGCAAGTGCAAGCGGTGCCTTGGCGGTGCGCGGCAATTCCTTGGCGCCTTCGAGGATAAGTAGATTTTCGGTGCGCGCCAGTTTCTGCAAATCGGGCATCGCGCCGGTTGCGAGAATGATGTCGCCCTCGCCGAACGCTGGCTCTGCTTGCGATTGGGCATTTGCTGGCTGGTTGTCGTGCCAGATGCTCCGCGCATCGTGGACGCCCAGAATCGCGACATTATAGAGCTCCGCCAGGTTGGCGTTGGCGACACCCTTGCCGATGAGGCCGGAATCCTTGGGGATAGACAGTTCGACAACTGTCAGATCTTCGCCAGTCTGCCCGTAGCCGCTTTGTAGCCGCTCCATCAGCCAAGAGGGGGCAGCAGTCGCGCCGAGAACACGCATCGCCTCTTCCAGCGCCTCATGCGTGGCGCTGACAGCCACCCACCCATTCGCCAAGTTGCCCGTGCCGAAAATCTTTACCCCTTCCGGCAAGCGGCT
Source organism: Sphingorhabdus sp. (assembly GCF_041737645.1). Classification (GTDB taxonomy): domain Bacteria; phylum Pseudomonadota; class Alphaproteobacteria; order Sphingomonadales; family Sphingomonadaceae; genus Sphingorhabdus_B. The sequence continues at coordinate 7,359 of NZ_JBGSRI010000039.1, read as the reverse complement.
CTTCAACTCGTCGAAATTCATATCGCGGGCGCGAGAAGTCCCGCCCAGCCTCAACGTAGCGGCAAATCGCCGCGGCTCATGCCCCGCAGCGACGGAATTATCGGGAAGCAGGCGCGGCATGACGAGCCAGACAAATGGCATTGCGACCGCAGCCGCCATCAGCACGATCGGTGTGAAGTGAAAAACGCCCATCGGCGGCAAACCGAGATCGGTGGCAATCGACACAACGAGCAGATTGGTCGAAGTGCCTATCGTCGTCGCCATGCCACCTATCAGCACAGCGCTGTTTACCGGGATTAGCGTCTTGGAGGCTGGCATCCCGCCATTGGTGGCGATCGCGGCCATGACCGGTAATAACAGCACGAGCACGGGCGTGTCGTTCACCAGCATGCTCATGCCCATACCGAGCAAAAGCGTAATGAGCAGGCCGATCTGGTGATTGAAGCGCCATACCCTAGTCAATAATCGCGACGCGGGCTCAAGCGCGCCAGTCGTAACTAGGCCACGGCCAAGTACCATCAGCGCGCATATCGTGATGAGCGCGTAATGGCCGAAGCCTTCGAAGGCGAGCTTTAGCCCGTCGGTCGGTACCTGTCCCGGCAGCGGGAAGGAATAGAGGCCGAGCGCGATGGCGCTGATCGTTAGCAGTGAGATGATCTCGACGCGCGCTCGGCCTGACACGAAGCCGTAGAACATTGCCACGGTGAGCACTATCGCGCCGATCGCATGCGGGGACGGGGCGGTCACGATGTCATCACACGTCGGTAATCGTTGGTGCACCTGCTGCCACGGGGACGATTTCTATAATGGAGTCGCCCGCCTCGATTGCATCGGCTGCCTTTTCCCAGAAGCCGATCGGTTCGCCTTGTCTTAGCAGACGAACGCCGAGTCCCGGACTGATCGAGCGAAGCGGCCGACCGACCTCCGCATCTGTGGCCAACCGCTCGTGCAGTGCGACGCGGCCGTCTGCGGCCGCGAGGTCGCTTATATAATCGACGGCGCCGCGATGGGTAGACGATCTCGCCAGCAGATGCCCACCCAAGCTCACTGGATTGATGATCGAAGAGGCTCCAGCCTGACTGAGCAGATCCTCATTCTCCACCGCGCGCACGCTGGCACTGATCGGAATAGAGTGGTTGAGTTGACGCGCGCTCAGCACGATGAGCGCTGCGGTATCGTCGCGGCCCGGCGAAACAAGCAAAGCTTTGGCACTGTGGACGCAGGCAGCATCAAGTGTTGCGTTGTGTGTCGCATCGCCAGTGAGTGCGGTGACGCCGAGTTCCACGGCAAACGCGACACGCTCGGTATCGCAATCGATCACGACGATCGCTTTGGGATCGACGCCTTGCCGCAAAAGCTCGGTCACTGCCGCTTCACCGCCCGACCCGAATCCGCACACAATATAGTGATGTTGCAATTTCTTCTTGATCATACCTGTCCTTATCCGATCCCATGTGCGCTGAAACACAAAAGTATAAGCAGTGCCCAGAAAGATTAACCAGACGAATAGCCGGATTGGCGTCACCACGAAGGTGTCGAACAGGCGCGCTTGCGGCGTCACAGGCACGATGTCGCCATAGCCAACGGTCGTGATGGTCACCGCTGTGAAATAGAGAATGTCAATGAATGAAACGGCACCATCGACGTTGTCGCGCAAGCCATCGCGATCAAACCAGTGCCCAGCCAACGCGATGCCCATGAGGGCCAGCGCGAACGTAGCGCGGAGCAGGAGCGATTGTCCGACTGTCAACGAGCCCCGGCGCAAAAGGGTGAGCGTTATATCGACCGCGCCTGGTTTGAGCTCCCGTTTAACACTCATGCTCCGAAACCGCTTAGAACCAAGAACAGCCGCCTTTTTGGAGCCTTACCCGTCGCAACACATACAATGATGCATAGGGCGCTCGGCTTAATGTAGCGCCTAGATAGGATGTCTTTCAAAACCATAAGCGCAGGGAAAAATCTTCCGAAATTCATGAGTAATGTTTGGACGTCTAACGCGCCCGATGCAATATAAAGCCATGCAGCTTCTCGCGCTCACGATCTTGTGCATATCTGGTTTTTGGCTCGTGGCAATTGGCTTCTTGATGGCTTTCCGCCCAGCACATTGCCTGCACATTCTCAGCCTTACCGCGTCCACGCACCGTATCAATCTAACAGAACAGGGCCTGCGCATGATTGCAGGCGCCGCAATGATAATACGCTCCGGTCATTCCAAAATACCGCTGCTGTTTGAGGTCGGGGGTTGGTTCATAGTCGTTTCGTCATTGTTATTGATGTTGATACCTTTGCGCTGGCATGCGGGCTATGCGATCTGGTGGGCGACGCTATTACCAATATGGGCGGTTAGAACGGTAGCCCCACTGTCAATAGCCGCAGGATCAGCTTTGATATATGCCGCCATTTAGGATAGCATCAAAGGGTACTTAGTAAGTTACACCACACCAACTTTCTCTTTCCTTGCATCCGAATAGAACAGTGTAGAGGCAAGGTTCAAAGTCAGCGATCTCCGCAGCCAACGAGGCTCATCAGCCATGCAAGCCATTAGAGCCACCATAATTTCTGCAGATTGCGCACATTTCCGATTAGAGTGCTTGTCAGGGAGTTTGGCGCGCGCATGAAATCGAAGTTCGGCATCTCGGCAAACGGTTTTTTAGTCCTGCTGACCAGCATCCTCGCGGCGGCTATATTTCTTTGGTCGCATAGCCGTGTGGTAAATACGCACCTTAGCTTCGCGTCGAAAGGCCCAGCCAAGGGGTTATTCCATGGCGTCTTCCCGTTATGAAGCCTAGCCAATCTTCGGTCGTCGGACGAACAACATGGCTGCTTAGCCAGTTTCGAAAGAAGATATGGGTTCGTGCGGCTCTGTTTAGCCTCGCGGCGGTGGTGGTTGCAATTCTCGCCGCGCTGATCGGCCCCTATATTCCATACGACCCCGGTTTAACGCTTGCGTCGGGGTCGGTCGATCATATCCTCAATATTCTGGCGTCGAGTATGCTTGCAGTGACAACATTCTCGCTGTCGATCATGGTGTCGGCCTACGCTTCTGCAACGTCCAACGTCACGCCGCGCTCGACCAAGCTGCTGATCGCCGATCCAGTTGCCCAGAACACACTGGCGACCTTTGTCGGAAGCTTTTTGTTCAGTATTGTTGGTATTATCGGGCTTGCTGCAGGTCTGTACGACGATAAGGGACGCATCATCCTGTTCATGGCGACGCTCGTTGTCATCTTCCTCATCACCGCGACCCTGCTGCGCTGGATCGAACAACTCGGAAATTTCGGCCGTGTGGGAGATACGATTTTGCGGGTCGAACGCGCCGCTGTTCCGGCTTTCCGCAATGCTGGCCGTACACCGCGGCTGGGGGCGATGCCGTGGATCGATATCCCCGGCACCGCCGTGGCCGTCCTGTCCAGCACATCCGGCCTTGTCGAACATATCGACGTGTCCAAAATGGACGAACTGGCAAAGGCAAATGGCGCGCGAATCTTTATAGGTGCCATGCCGGGAGCTTTGGTCCATCCGTCGCGCGCCTTGTTTCATTTCCACGGCTCGTTTGACGACGCAGCAATCGACGAACTTCGCAAATGCATATCCGTCGGTGACGACCGCGAATATGAGCAAGACCCGCGATTTGGACTTATCGTTCTTTCAGAGATTGCGTCGCGCGCATTATCACCTGCTGTCAATGATCCGGGAACAGCTATTGAGGTATTGGGATCGGGGATGAGGGTGCTTCTGGCTTATGCCGATGCGCATGACAATGCCGAACAGGCGCAATGCCATCACGTTCATGCACCCGATCTGGACATCGAGGAGCTATTCACCAGCTTTTTTAACCCGATTGCGCGCGACGGGTGTGGCATTGTCGAGGTACAGATGAGGCTGATTGCAGTACTGGAAGCCTTGGCGTCACGATCGCCGGAGCTGTTCGGAAACGCCGCAGGTGTAAGCGCGATGAGTGCGGTCGAGCGTTCGAATATTTCAATGGTCGCCGAACACGACAAACTTGAAATCGCCCGGCGTGCCGAGCGAGCTAATTTTGCAGCCCAGATCATTGATTGAGATAATCGGCGTTTAGGCAACGCTGTAAAAACCTAGCATGCCCGATTGCATTCGAGCGTGTTGAGCATTTGGTTCGTGGGTAACTTTCGAGCCTCGCAATTGTGGCTCGGCCGTATGCCATTGGAACATTTTCAAGCTTTCCGTGGTTTATCCGATACATGTGGTTGACCTTAACAATCGACCGAAAACTTGCTTGGTTCGATCTTTGTTATCAAATTTAAAGTCGGCCGGTAATACTCCCAAACGTTCGGAAAGATTGATGATGGCTAATTTCGACAAGCCCTTACATCCTGTCCACCTGATACTGATTGTCGCCGCGCTAAGTCTCTTCACCGGGGCGCTCGTTTCGGACTTTGCATACATCTCCAGCTATCAAGTACAGTGGACCAATTTCGCATCTTGGCTGATCGCAGCTGGATTGGTATTTTGTGGCGTCGCTATCATTTGGACTTTTGTAGAGCTGTTCAGAAAAGACCGGGTTCGCGAACGACCCCTTTTGGCTCTACTTCTGCTCGTCGCAACGTGGCTCGCCGCTTTCATCAACGCTCTTGTTCACGCGAAAGACGCTTGGGCGAGCATGCCGCTCGGCCTGATTCTTTCGATAATAGCTGTGGGGCTTTCGATTGCAGCGATTTGGGCAATGTTCAAACACCAACGAATTGGTGGTACATCATGAGATGCTATAAGTTGGCCGTGTTAGCGGCCTTACCTTTGCTCGCCAGCGCATGTGGGAGCGATCCAGCTTCCGAACAATTTGGTTCCAATCCCGACTTACCCGCAGCTCGGCGCGGATTGTTACCGAGTATGAGCATCGCCAAGCCAGCCGAATGGGCCGACAGCCTGCCAACAGTGCCCGAAGGCTATTCCATTTCAGCCATCGCAACCGACCTCAAGATACCCCGGCAAACTTTGGTCCTGCCCAACGGCGACATTTTGATAGCCGAAGGCAAAGGTGGCGGCGCGCCCAAGTTGACGCCAAAGGATGTCATCGCCGGATATATCAAAAAACAAGGCACCAGCCCGGTAAAGGGCGGCAACCGATTGACGCTACTTCGAGACGGGAACGGCGACGGGGTATATGAAGGGCGCTCGATTTTTGCGGCTAAACTCAACGCACCTTATGGCTTGGCTTTTGCCAATGGGAATATCTACGTCGCCAATCAGGACTCGCTTGTGCGTTTCGCCTACAGTGACGGGCAGACGCAGGCTGGCGGCCCTCCCGTTAAAATCGCTGACTTGCCCTCCGAGATAAACCACCACTGGACCAAGGCGCTGGCGGTGAGCGAGGACGGGCGTTTTCTTTACGTGGGCATAGGCTCGAACAGCAATATTACCGAGCGTGGTATGGCCGCCGAGGTCGATCGGGCGATGGTTTGGCAGATTGATGCCCAGACAGGCGCGTATAAACCGTTTGCGACAGGTCTACGTAACCCCACCGCACTTGCGGTACAACCTGGAATGAACCAGCTATGGGCAGTGGTTAATGAGCGCGACGAACTGGGACCCAATCTCGTACCGGATTACCTTACTACCGTTCGTCCGGGCGGGTTTTATGGATGGCCCTATAGTTATTGGGGCGGTAATGCCGACCAGCGGGTCCGCCCGCAAAATCCTCAAAAAGTCGCGGCGGCAATCCGTCCGGACTATAGTCTGGGTTCGCACGTTGCTCCCCTGGGCTTGGCCTTCTCTATGCCTGCAATGGGTTCGCGTTTTGCCAATGGAGTATTCGTTGGCGAACATGGCAGCTGGAACCGCAGTAAGCCTGTAGGGTACAAGGTCGTATTCGTGCCGTTCAGCGGCGGTCGTCCGGCAGGCAAACCCATCGATTTTGTTTCAGGCTTCCGTGGAAGCGACGGCAAAACAAGGGGCCGGCCAGTCGGCGTGACGCTCGATCCCAAGGGCGCTTTAATTGTAGCCGACGATCTGTCGAATACGATTTGGCGCGTGATACCTTTGCAATCGGCAAAACAGTAATACGGGTCGGCAGGCATCGTTGTAGAGGAAAGCGAGCTCGGGACCCCAGGCAACAAACATGACGTGCTTGCTGGGCAGCATCATGCTCACTGCCGATCGCAGGGCTTGTGGCCATGTGTCTGGATCCCCGATCGGCGAGGTCGACCAGTCATGGTCGTGCATCATCGCGCCGAGTTCACCCCCGCCTTCGAAAGTCACACCCAATTCCTATGCCGCCGGGGCGAGATCGAGACTGTCTTCGTCAAGCACTTCGAGTTGGTCAGGTCTTGGCAAAGAGTCATCCCCTTTCAGTCGAGCGAGAAGGTAGGTCACGGCGAGCACCATATCGGCGGCGTCATAGGGCTTGGGCATCGAGCCGATCGCCACCGTTTTGGCTGAGCTGGCCCGGCTGACCTGTCCGCTGATGAGCAAGACCGGTATACCCAGAGCCTTAAGATGCTCTGAGAGCTCGATGCCATCGTCACGCCCAGCGAGCCGGATGTTGACCAATGCCAGATGCGGCTTTTCAGCTTTGGCAACTTCCAGCGCCTCGGAGTGACGATCTGTCAGGTCGAGGACCTTGTATCCCGCCTCCTGAAGTTCGTCGCGGAGCAGTGTCGCCACGAGCACCTCGTCCTCGACAATCATCAGAGTTTGAGTCGTCTTGCTATCTTTCGCGGCCGTCATGATCATTCCTCTACTAGTCAGCTTTTGATCGCGATGGACGCCGGGCGCGCCCCCGCGAGCGGTTCGCTCGCCGCTTCTGGCTCATCTTCCACCAGCGCGATCCGGGTATGCGTGATGGAAACCTGGGTGCCGGGATGCTCAGGCGTTATTTCCACCGAAGCGTGCAATTGCGCGGCTAGCGCCGCGACGATGCCGGTGCCCAGTCCGGTTCGGACAGGCGCGATCAGCGGCATGCCGACTCCGTCGTCGCGCACGCAGAGAACCCAGTTCGGCCCGTGGAAGTTATAATCCACCGTGATGATTCCCGGCCGTCCATCGGGAAAAGCGTGCTTGAGCGCGTTGATCACCAGCTCGGTGACGATTAAGCCTAGGCTCACCGACACCCGAGCTTCGACCACGCCGTCTCCACCTTCGACAATCAATGCAATTTGACCGACGTCGCCGATCATCGACGCCGAGATGCTTTCACAAAGTTGGGTGAAATAGGCATGCACATTGATGTCGCCGTCTTCGGAGGTGGACTTGTAACGGTTTTGCGCCGGTCACTGATCTCATTATGCCACCTTTGCTTCGAACGCCAGCGGGCTGATGCCACCCAGATATGAGTGACGGCGACGGGTGTTGTAGAACCCGTTGATGTACTGGAAGATCGCGGCC
>NZ_JBGSRI010000070.1:0-79794 GCF_041737645.1 Sphingorhabdus sp. | reverse complement strand
GCTTCCTTATTGGCGAGCGCAACGGTTTTGCCAGCTTCGATTGCGGCCATTGTGGGGGGAAGCCCTGCGCAGCCGACAATGGCGGCCATAGTCCAGTCTGCGCCCATTTGTGCAGCTTCGACCAGCGCAGCGGGGCCAGCGGCGGCGCGGATGTTGGTGCCGGCAAGCGCGGCCTTGAGTGCCGGATAAGCGTCCTCTTCCGCTACTACCGCCAGATCGGCGTCAAATTCCAGTGCCAATGCGGCCAGCTTTGCGGCATTCCCATTGGCCGTCAGCGCAACGACCCGGAACGAATCGCGATGTTGGCGCACGAGGTCAAGTGTGGAAAGGCCGACCGAACCGGTTGCGCCGAAGATGGAAATGGTACGGGTCATGGTTGGCCTGTCATCTGTAATATAACCACGAGCACGGCGGTAACACACAAAACGGCAACCAGGCCGTCCGCACGGTCAAACAGGCCGCCGTGGCCGGGGATGAGATTGCCTGAATCCTTGACCCCTGCCCGTCTTTTCATCCAGCTTTCAAAAAAGTCGCCTGCCTGCGCCACAACGGCAAGGCCGGCACCGGTCAGCGGTTGCCACAGGGCGAAGCCTTCGGTGTAATAACCCAAAATGCTGATAAACAGCGCAGACGCCGTCATTCCGCCAAATAGGCCGGACCAGGTTTTGGACGGGCTAATTGCCGGGGCGATTTTCGGTCCCCCAAAATTGCGGCCAGCAAAATAAGCACCGGTATCGGTTGAAATGACGAGGCCGATAAGACCCAAAAGGATGTAGATTTCCGCAAATTCCCGCAGAAAAACAAGAAAAGCTGTCGCCAAACCCACATAGGCTAGGCCACCTAATATCCAGAAAAATCGGACCACCGGTTGCGGCGTCAGACCGAGAACCAATTTGGTCCATTCAAATAACAGTCCGACGGTAATGAGAGCGATGAAGATCGCAAAAATCGGTCCGCCGATCCAGATGGCTCCGGCTGCCACCAGCAGCATCACCAAGCCCGAAAGCGTGCGGATGCCAAGGTCGGAACGCGGCTTGAGAATCGGCGCCTCTGCTTCGCTCATCGCCCGCCAAAGCGCCTTTCGCGGCCGGCAAATTCATCGAGGGCGCGTGCCAGTTCGGCCTTATCAAAATCCGGCCAAAGCGTATCTGTGAACCAGAATTCGGCATAGGCCGCCTGCCACAACATGAAGTTCGACAAGCGTTGTTCGCCCGATGTGCGGATCAGTAGGTCTAGCGGGGGCATATCGGCGGTGTCGAGATTGGCCTCAATTGACCCGGCCGTTATGGTACCTTGGGCGGCAGCAGCCCGGGCAGCACGAACCAGTTCGTCCTGTGCGCCGTAATTCAAGGCCACCGCCAAAGTCGTGCGGCTGTTATGTGCGGTCCGGTCGAGTGCATCGTCGAGCATTTCGACGATGTCCGGTGCAAGTGCTTTGTAATCGCCTATTATTTTCAAACGAACATCATTGGCCGAGAATTCATCAATGTCGGATTTAATGAAGCTCCGCATCAGCCCCATTAAATCGCTAATTTCATCTTCGGGACGCTTCCAGTTTTCACTAGAAAACGCATAGAGGCTGAGTGCTTCCAGACCGAGTTCACCAGCCGCCCTTACAATATTGCGAACCGTTTCTACGCCTTTTTTGTGCCCCATGGCACGCGGCAACATTCGCTTTTTCGCCCATCGGCCATTACCATCCATAATAATCGCAACATGGCGCGGCATCTTGCCGGTGCCCGCCTCGATACGGACATCTGTGGTGGCGGCTACGGCACCCATTACCGAACCAAAAGCACAAATGTGGATGAGGATGAAGCCAAGATCACTGGCTCATGATTTCCTTTTCCTTGTGCGTGGCCGCATCATCGACCGCCTTGATCATTTCGTCGGTCATTTTTTGCACTTCGGTTTCAAGACGCTTGCGGTCATCTTCGCTGATTTCTTTTTTGTTTTCATCGACTTTCAAACCGTCATTGGCATCACGCCGCACGTTGCGAATGGCTATTTTCGCCTTCTCCGCATATTGCCCGGCCAGCTTTGCAAGTTCTTTGCGGCGCTCTTCGGTCAAATCGGGAATCGGCAAACGAAGCATCTGGCCATCGGTTATCGGGTTTAGGCCAAGCCCTGCAGACCGTATTGCTTTTTCGACCGGGGTCACGTTGGACCGGTCCCAAACTTGCACCGACAACATGCGTGGTTCAGGCGCGCTAACGGTCGCGACCTGGTTCAATGGCATATTGGAACCATATACTTCCACCACTACCGGATCGAGTAAAGTCACATTGGCGCGACCGGTACGTAATCCGCTCAGGTCGCTCTTGAAAGAGTCGACAGCGCCCTTCATGCGACGTTCCACATCAGCTTTGTCATATTGTGGCATGGCTTAATTCCCTTCACTTTCCACCACGGTGCAGGTCCCACTGCCGTCTAGCACCTTCAAAATATTTCCACGTTCACGGATGGAAAACACCACGATCGGAATTTCATTGTCTCTGCACAACGCAACCGCGCTCGCGTCCATAACTTTCAAATTGTCGGCCAGCACCCGGTCGTAAGAAAGGCGTTCATACCGCTTTGCCGAGGCAACCTTTTTTGGGTCCGCATCATAGACGCCATCGACCGAAGTTCCCTTGAAGAGTGCATCACATTTCATTTCGGCTGCGCGCAAAGCGGCGCCGCTATCGGTTGTAAAATAAGGAGCGCCAACACCGGCTGCAAAAATAACAATCCGTCCCTTTTCCAAATGCCGTTCGGCTCGGCGGCGGATGACCGGTTCGCATACCTTGTCCATTTCGATTGCGGACTGCACGCGTGTCGGCACGCCAAGCTGCTCGAGCGCGTTTTGCATAGCCAGGGCGTTCATGACCGTTGCCAGCATTCCCATATAGTCAGCCTGCGCCCGGTCCATGCCCTTGGCCGCACCGGCCATTCCACGGAAAATATTACCGCCACCAATAACAAGGCATAGTTGCAGACCCGTATCCTTGGCAGCCTTCACCTCTTCGGCGACGCGGACAACCGTTTCCGGGTCGATCCCGAAAGACTGTTCGCCCATCAAAACTTCGCCCGACAATTTCAACAAGATGCGGCGATAGCCGGTTACGCCCATATAATCCTCAATCCCCGATACGATAATGGCGTACAGCTATAGGAGCCGCACGCCACATCGCCAAGTGTATAAACCTAACTATTGCAAATGGGGACAGTCCCCGATGTTTGCTTAGGCGCCAACCGCTGCTGCAACTTCAGCAGCAAAGTCGGACACTTCTTTTTCAATACCTTCGCCAAGCTGGAAACGGACATAGTCCTTCAGCACGATCGGCTTGCCGGCTTCCTTGCCAGCGGCAGCAACGACGTCGGCAATCGCGGTCTTGCCATCCATGACGAACAACTGGCTAAGCAGTGCGTTTTCTTTCGCAAATTTCTTAACCGCGCCTTCAACCATCTTTTCGACGATATCGGCAGGCTTGCCGCTCTCAGAAGCTTTTTCGCGGGCGATGCCACGCTCACGCTCCAAAGTGTCGGCGTCAAGGCCGCTTTCGTCCAGTGAAAGCGGGAATGCCGCAGCGATGTGCATGGCGAGCTGCTTGCCGAGGCCGTCAAGAACGGCGGCATCTGCTTCGCTTTCCAGCGCAACAAGGACACCAATACCACCCATGCCAGATGTGGCAGCGTTGTGGACATAGGAAACGACGCGACCGTTGCTGACCGACAGCGAAGCTGCGCGGCGGATGACCTGGTTTTCACCGATGGTCGCGATATTCTCGGTCAGCTTTTCCTGAACGGTGCCGCCGCCGGGATAGGCCGCTGCGAGGATCGCTTCAGAGTCGTTCGCATTCAAACCAAGTGCAACGTCTGTGACCGAACGCACGAAATCCTGGAATTGTTCATTCTTGGCGACAAAGTCGGTCTGGCTATTCACCTCAACAGCGGTGCCCTTGGTGCCTTCGACGGCAACGCCGACAAGACCTTCAGCCGCAGTACGGCTCGATTTCTTGGCTGCGGTTGCGAGGCCTTTGGCGCGCAACAGATCGACAGCTGCTTCCATATCCCCATTGGTTTCTTCAAGCGCCTTTTTGGCGTCCATCATTCCAGCGCCGGAAAGCTCACGCAATTCCTTGACGGCTGAGGCTGTAACTACAGACATAATGTGTCCTTTCGAATTTGGTTGGCGAGGCAAAATGCCCTCTGCCCTTTGAATGTGTCATCCCCGCGAAAGCGGGGATCCATGGACTGACCACTAGGCTTAAACCGGCAGTTCAGGCCATGGACCCCCGATCAAGTCGGGGGTGACAAGGTTTGATTTCAGACCTGAGCTTCAGGCGCTTCTGCGGCAGGTGTTTCGTCCGCAACAACTTCAGCTATCGGCGCCTCTTCGGCTCCAACGGCTTCTTCCATCGTTGCAGGTGCATCTTCAGCTACCGGAGCGGCTTCGGTCAACGCGGGCTCTGCAGCCGGTTCAACTTCGGCACCGAGGTCAACGCCCTTGGCGACCTTTGCACTGACATTGCCCTTGCTCGATGCGGTTGCAATCGCATCGCAATACAGACGGATAGCGCGCGCGGCGTCATCATTGGCGGGAACAGGGAAGGCGATGCCGTCTGGCGACACGTTCGAATCGAGGATCGCAATAACTGGAATACCAAGAACATTGGCTTCCTTGATCGCGAGTTCTTCCTTGTTGGCGTCGATCACGAACATTACGTCCGGAATGCCGCCCATATCACGGATACCGCCCAAGCTCATTTCAAGCTTGTCGCGCTCACGGGTCATTTGAAGAATTTCCTTCTTGGTGAACCCGTGCGTATCGCCCGAAAGCTGCTCTTCAAGCGTTTTCAGCTTTCTGATCGAGTTGGAAATGGTCTTCCAGTTGGTGAGCATGCCGCCCAACCAGCGATGGTTGACGAAATGCTGACTCGAAGCGCGTGCTGCGTCAGCGATTGGCCCCTGCGCCTGGCGTTTAGTGCCGACGAACAGGACCTTGCCACCCGACGCTACGGTCGAAGCAACGAAATCGAGAGCGCGTGCAAACAAAGGCACGGACTGCGACAGGTCAAGAATGTGGATGCCGTTGCGGGCGCCGAAGATATACGGCTTCATGCGCGGGTTCCAACGGTGGGTTTGGTGGCCGAAATGGGCCCCAGCTTCAAGCAATTGCTGCATGGTAACGACAGGTGCCGCCATGGTACTTCTCCTTCCGGTTGAGCCTCTGGGAAACTAGAACGTCACACAGCCCTGAAAGGGAGCGATCCGCACCGGTATGTATGTTTCCCATGTGGAATGAGCGGGCGGTTAGATGGCAGAATAAGTTTAGTCAAGCACCAATGCCGATTAACATCAGGTTCACCGGCGCGATCTCATGTGATTTTACCAAGGATCAAGACAACATTAGGAGAAATTTGTTGGCTTCAATCAAATCAGTGATGTTTTTGTGCACCTTCGGCATTTCAGCCGCAGCTTATTCCCAAAACTCCCCGATACCAGATACGTCCGAAATGCCGGAGCGCATTTCTTTCCTGGTGGCGTTTGGTGAAGAGAAATGCCGGGAACCCGTTGGTGACGAAATTGTTGTCTGCGCGAATGTGCCTGAAGGAGAGCGCTATCGCATTCCGTTGGCATTACGAACAAAAGAACGGGTTGTTACCGACCGTTCCTGGTCTTCCGCTGTAGAAACGCTTGATACATTCGCGGCAGACCTTCGGCCCAACAGCTGCTCTGTCAATGGCTCCAACGGATTTACCGGTTGCACACAGAAATTGCTGCAACAATGGTTTGCCGAACGGCGGGGGAAATAAAGGCCTTGACAGAATAGAACAAATAGAGAACATATGAGCTCTGTCGTCCATAAAGTAACAAGCAAATCCCCGTTTATGGCCGAACCCGGGGTACTGAAAGGATCAATGCTATGATCGTCGTTGTAGGCCTCCTCTTTGCAACCGCTTTTCTCTCCTCGATATATGTTATTACAACAACCATCGGAAACGCATTGCCCCGGGTACAACAAGTTGTTGCACTCGAATTCGGACCTGCCACTGCCTTTGAACGCCGGATCACTTTTGGCGAAATAAAGGGGCGTAAGTCGCTTCCAATTGCCGAAGTTATTGCATTCCCGCGTAAAGCTGTCGTGGAAGTTGACTATCTTTTGGCAGCCTGATCAATTCGTGGATCAGCCAATAAAAAGGGCGGAAGCTTTCGCCCCGCCCTTTTATTAATCAGAAACCCTGAAGTTTAGTTCACGGCATCCTTAAGAGCCTTGCCGGCCTTGAACTTTGGCTGCGTCGATGCCTTGATGGTCATCGGTTCGCCAGTGCGTGGGTTACGCCCGGTTGACGCCTTGCGCTTTGCAACACCAAAAGTACCAAATCCGACCAAGCGGACTTCATCGCCCTTTTTCAAGGTGCGTGTAATGGCTTCAAATGTTGCTTCAACAGCCTTCCCTGCATCAGCTTTTGTAAGTCCGCTTGCGTCCGCTACGGCATTCACGAGATCTTGTTTGTTCATATTGGGAACCCCCCTCTGCAAAAAATAATTGAGACTCATTTATTGTTTAATTGAGTCGCGGCTTAAGCCGGTTGCGGGATAATGATGAGAATGTGCGCGCTGTCAAAGGAAATATCGGCATAAAACCGTCATATTCTGTTAAAAACACGACGTATAGCAATCACACCCTCAAACACTGTGCTGTTTATGCCCTAATGTGTAACCGAAGCGCCACTATCATTAGCAATTGCCTGAGGAAGAGCGGCTGCTAATTCATCTGCTTCAGTCCACTCGACCGGGATCAAGGGCGAAACCAAAGCCCGCGCCAATACTTGATCAACATGGCTTACCGGAATAATTTCGAGGGCCTCTTTGATGTTATTTGGAATTTCTACCAAATCTTTCTCGTTATCCTGAGGGATCAAAACAGTTTTGATGCCGCCACGTAAGGCCGCGAGCAATTTTTCCTTTAACCCGCCGATGGGCAACACGCGGCCGCGCAGTGTAACCTCGCCCGTCATCGCGACATCACGATGCACCGCAATTCCGGTTAGTGTTGAAACGATACAAGTCACCATGCCAACACCTGCTGACGGACCGTCTTTTGGAACTGCGCCCTCCGGCAAATGGATATGCACATCCTTGCGTCCGAACAAGCTAGGCTTGATACCATAGCTGGGCGCACGCGCCTTAACGTAACTCAATGCAGCCTGAATGGACTCGCCCATCACCTCACCGAGTTTACCTGTAGTTTTGATCTGTCCTTTACCCGGTACAGTTACCGCTTCTATGGTCAGCAATTCACCGCCGACTTCGGTCCATGCCAGTCCGGTCACCGCACCTATCTGGTTTTCCTCTTCGCCCATATCATGGCGATATTTGCGGACACCCGAAAAGTCCGCCAGATTTTCTGGGGTAATCGCTATGCTTTTGGCTTTGCCTTCCAGTATGCGCCGCAGCGCCTTACGTGCGAGTTTCGCAATCTCGCGTTCAAGGGTGCGAACACCGGCTTCACGCGTATAATACCGGATCAGATCGCGGAGGGCATCGTCCGAAACCGAAAACTCTTCGGGCTTCAATCCGTGGGCGTCCACCTGCTTTTCAAACAAGTGGCGCTTGGCAATTTCCAACTTTTCATCTTCGGTATAGCCTTCGAGCCTGATGACTTCCATCCGGTCGAGCAATGCCTGCGGCAAGTTCATGCTGTTTGCGGTTGTCACGAACATGACATCCGATAGATCAAGATCGATCTCGAGATAATGGTCATTAAACTTGTTATTCTGTTCCGGATCAAGCACTTCAAGCAAAGCCGAAGCTGGGTCACCTCTGAAATCCTGACCCAATTTGTCGATTTCATCAAGCAGGAACAGCGGGTTCATTGTGCCCGCCTTTTTAAGATTGGCTGCAACCTTACCCGGCATCGAACCGATATAAGTACGACGGTGCCCGCGAATTTCAGCTTCATCGCGCACGCCGCCCAACGACTGGCGTATGAACTCACGCCCCGTTGCCTTGGCAATCGACTTGCCAAGTGAGGTTTTACCCACACCGGGAGGGCCCACCAGACACAGGATCGGACCTTTCAACTTGTTGGTCCGTGCTTGCACAGCGAGATATTCGACGATCCGGTCCTTGACCTTTTCCAAAGCAAAATGGTCGGCATCAAGAACGCCTTGCGCGGCGGCAATGTCACGTTTCAATTTCGACTTTTTACCCCACGGAATTCCCAGCAAGGTATCAAGATAATTGCGAATAACGGTGGCTTCAGCCGACATCGGCGCCATGCCGCGCAGCTTTTTCAATTCAGCGTTGGCTTTTGTTTTTGCCTCTTTCGACAACTTCATTGTATCGATTTTGGTCTGCAACTCGGCGACTTCATCGCCGCCATCGCCATCATCATTACCCAGTTCACGCTGGATAGCCTTCATCTGTTCATTGAGATAATATTCGCGCTGGGTCTTCTCCATCTGGCGCTTCACGCGGCCACGGATTTTCTTTTCGACCTGCAACACACCCAATTCGCCTTCCATAAAGGCAAACGCCATTTCCAGGCGGCGCATGGGATTGGATTCGACCAGCAACGACTGCTTGTCCGACACCTTTAACTGGATGTTTGCTGCTACCGCATCTGCGAGCGCGGCGGGAGTTGCGATTTCAGTCAATTGCACCGCAGTTTCTGCCGGCATTTTTTTGTTCAGCTTTGAATAATTTTCAAATTGCTCCGTTACCGAGCGCATCATCGCTGTTGCTTCCGGGCCCTCGGCAACCTGCTCTTCTATCAGGCGCACTCCGGCTTCGACATAATCGCTGCCACGTGAAACCAATTCGCGGAGTTCGGCACGTTGCTTACCCTCGACCAACACGCGGACCGTGCCATCAGGCAGTTTGAGCAATTGCATGATCGTCGCAGTTACGCCGATATCGTATAGATCGTCCTTTTCAGGATCATCTTCCGCAGGATCAAGCTGCGCCACCAGGAAAATTTCCTTGTTGACCGACATCGCTCTTTCAAGGGCCACCACAGATTTGTCGCGGCCAACGAATAAAGGAACAATCATACCAGGGAAAACAACGATATCGCGCAACGGCAACAGCGGAAGGTTCAATTCCATATATACTCCAATTGGCGGCCCATAAAGCGGCGCCCGCCTCATCGCTCCCAATATGTGTGCTTTTGCGCCTCTTTCAATGAGTTTGCGTTAACTCGGCGTGATTTGTTGGGGAAAAGACGTGGCAATAGCTGCTCCCGCCTCCCCAAATCGCGCCTAAAAAGGCAGTTTGAAGCCAGCTGGCAAAGGCAATCCACTCGACATTTTACTCATTTCGGCATTGCTCGCTGCATCGGCTTTATCGCGCGCATCATTGAATGCTGCGGTTATCAGGTCTTCAAGCATGGTCTTGTCGGCTGGCACAATAAGGCTGTCATCGATAGCGACGCCCAATATTCGGCCTTTGGCGGTTGCACGAACCTTGACCAACCCGCCACCGGACACACCTTCAACCTGGATACCGTCTAGTGTAACCTGCGCTTGTTCCATTTGCTTTTGGATATTTTGCGCGGCTTCCTGTGCGGCTTTAATCATGTCTTCCATGCTTTTCATGCACGTTTACTCCATTTGGCTTCATTTTCATCGCTGTTGATCAGCTCGGCCTCCGGGAAAGCGGCGAAAGCTGCTTTTACCAGAGGGGATTCCAATATTATGCGACGCTCTGCTTCGGCTAAAGCCCGTTCTGTTTCCAAAAGGCTTGGACTGGATGGGCCTTCACGTTCTTCAAGATCCCAGCGTGTTCCCGTTACCTTTGCCAGCGCGTCGCGTAATTCAGCTACAAAATCAGGCCCGACCGGCCCTGCCAACTGATAGGCGAGTAAAGGAGGAGAATATTCGACCAACCGCACGACATCCCGCAATGTCATTTCAATACTGACATAGCCTTCTCTCGATAACCGTTCGAGCATCGCTTCAAAGTTGGCCGGCATCAACGATTCGACCTTGGCGGGGGAAGGCAAATCTAGCGCAGTCGGGGCCGAGGCCGGAGGTGCAGTTGGAAACCCGCCTTGCGTTATCATTTTTGCCAGCTCGCCCGGATCAGGCAAGGTAGCCGCATGAATGACCCGCAATAGCGCCATATCCGCGGCATCCAATGGCACCGACGCGCGTGCTACCTCTTCTTGACCCTTTAGCAGTAATTGCCAAAGGCGATGTAAATTGGGGAATGAAAGCTGGTCAGCATGGCCTTCAACCAACTCCGCAGCCCCTGCGTCAAGCGCACGATCATGGGGAGCGCCCACTTTGGCGAGTGTCAAACGATGAACCTCGGACAAAAGCCCTGCAAACATTGCAAGCGGCTCTACGCCCAAATTATATTGGGCCTTGGCTTCTGCCAGCATGGCGATCGCATCACCCGTCAGGATGAGCCCGAACAGACGCCGTATGGCACCGCGGTCGGATAAGCCCAGCATATCGCGCACCTGCGATGCTGTGACCTTGCCGTCGCCTTCCATGTCGGCATGGGCTATCGCCTGGTCTAATATAGACTGGCCATCTCGCGCCGACCCTTCGGCCGCTTGCGCGATTAGAGCCAAAGCTTCATCTTCGGCATTTACGCCTTCATTGGTACAAATCATTCTGAAATTCTGGATCAAAAGTTCAGGCGTAATCCGCTTCAAGTCAAATCGCTGGCACCGCGACAGGACCGTTATAGGAACCTTGTTCACCTCGGTTGTGGCAAAAAGGAATTTCACATGGCCGGGCGGCTCTTCCAACGTTTTCAACAATGCGTTGAACGCGTTTTTGGACAGCATGTGCACTTCGTCGATAATGTAGATTTTATATCGTGCAGAGACGGCGGAATAGCGAACGGCCTCGATAATCTCGCGCACATCGTCAACGCCGGTATGGCTTGCGGCATCCATTTCAATTACGTCGATATGCCGTCCTTCGGCAATGGCGACACAAGGTTCGCACACACCGCAAGGATCAATGGTCGGGCCACCCTGTCCGTCGGCCCCGATACAGTTCAAAGCCTTCGCAATAAGCCGTGCTGTCGAGGTTTTCCCGACCCCGCGAACGCCTGTCATCAGGAAAGCATGGGCCAGACGGTCGCGCCTTATTGCGTTGCCAAGCGTCTGCACCATGGCATCCTGACCGATCAGTTCGGCAAATGTCTGTGGGCGATATTTTCGCGCCAGCACCCGATATGCCGCGCCACCGGCGGATACAGGTTTGGCCTCTTGGGGTATATCCAGACCAAGTCCGAGGGCATCATCGAGCATATCCGGATCACGTTCGGCGGTATCTATTTCAGGTGAATCGTCCATCGGTATCATGTTAGGCTGCGTCTATACCAATGTCGAAGATGTTTTCTTGCCGCTTGGGACCGCAAAGGAAATAAAATTAGGAGCCGAATGACCCGCAGCGAATTCGTTGTGGCTGCTTCCGTCAGGATCTGACCAGGTTGGCGAGTGCCACGTCCATCCGACTCCCGCCGCGCATATGGCGAGAGAAGCATCAAATTGCAAGTGCAGCGTGAAGCGCATATCTGGTAAACAGGCTCTTTACCGTGAATTGAAATAGATCATTTATTTAGATCGGTTATCCCATCTTATTCATGTTGGGAGTATCGATGATGATTATCTCGCAAAATTTGGAACGAGCTTATATGCGTTATGAAGACGCCGCACAGGAAGATCGCAGTGCTCCGCGCGTAAAGCTGCATATCCCTGCACAAATGCGCCCGTCAGGTTCGCCCTCTTTTTCCGTCGTGGTCAAAGATCTCTCGCTGTCCGGGGTTGCGTGTGAAGCGCTGACCGGCATGTCGGCTGGCACCCGTGTATGGCTGACATTACCCGGCTTGTCTGCGCTTCAGGCAAAGATTGTCTGGAATGACGGCACGATGGTCGGTTGCGAATTTGACACGTTGCTAAACCTTGCGGTTATGGAAAATGTCCTCGCCCGCTTTCCGGTTCAGGCGTAAAATTAGGCGTTTCGCAAGTACCAGTCATAATCGATTGATGGTACTTGTCCAAAATAGCGATCCTGTTCGACACGCTTCACAATCGTAAACATGTCGACAAAACGTTCGCCTAAATAATCACGCATCAGGCCAGACGCATGGAACCGATCGACCGCCGCGAACCAGTTGCTGGGCGGTTTATCATCGCCTGAGCTGTCCCGATCATAGCCGTTGCCGACAACCGCGACGCCGGGATCGAACTGATTGACGATACCGTGATGAATCCCCGCCAAAACACCGGCAACCGCCAGATAGGGGTTCGCATCCGCACCACAAGCGCGATGTTCGACATGGCGACTGGCGGGCGGGCCTGCCGGAATGCGGAAGGATACTGTCCGGTTGTTGACTCCCCATGTTGGTGCGACCGGCGCATAGCTGTTCGCCTTGAACCGGCGGTAGCTGTTGGCGTGAGGGGCAAAAAGGGCAAAGCAATCGCCCACGGACGCGATCATGCCGCCGATGGCGTGGCGCAACATAAGCGTGCCTTCGGGATCTTCATCGGCGAACATATTCTTTCCGGTCGCGTCATTCATCGACACGTGGATATGCATGCCGCTTCCTGCCTGCTCGGCAAAGGGCTTGGCCATGAAGGTGGCCTCCAGACCATGCGCCTGCGCCACCGCCTTTACGACGCGCTTGTACATGATGGCATCATCGCACGCGCGCAGAACGTCGGGTTTGTAGCGCAGCGTCAGCTCGCATTGCCCCGGCGCAAATTCCGAAATGGCGGATTCGAGAGGCAGGCCCTGAATATCGCAGGCTTCGTAAAGTTCGTCGAAAAACGGGCGAAAATCATCCAATTCGCGCAGGCCATAAACTTCGATCATCTGCGGCGTCGTGCCGCTATATTCCGGACGCGCCGGACGCACCGAGCCATCCCGCGCCCTTTTGGGGTCGAGCAAGTAAAATTCGAGTTCCACCGCCAACGCAGGAGTCAGGCCCATTTCGGTAAAGCGGTCGACCACAAGACCAAGCACATGGCGAGGGTCCAGATCGTGCGGCTGGCCATCCAGCTCATAAAAATCAACCATGAACTGCGCGGCGTTATCACCCGCCCATGGTGCCTTGACCAAAGTGCCTGGAATCGGCTTCATTGATCGGTCGGCATCTCCATCTTCCCAGACGAGGCCGGTTTCAACCGTGTCCTGACCTGTTATATCAACCACAGTTATAGAACCCGGAAAGAAACGGCCGATTTCATAAACCGACAACACCTCATGTTGCCGCAGGCGTTTGCCGCGAGGGACACCGCCGAAATCGGTATAGATCATTTCGACGGAATCGATATCCGGATTGGCGGCAAAAAAAGCCTCGGCCTCGCTGCGTGGCGCGATGGTTGCAGATGATTTGGCGCGTCTAATCATATTCATTACTCCAATAGCTCGCCTACACAGGAATCAAGCGCTTGCAAGAGGCGATCAATTTGCGCCTCTTGTGTAACGGGACTGAGCAGCATCATATTGTGGAACGGCGCGAGCAATATGCCGCGATTGGTAAGGTAGAGATGAACTGCGCTTTCAAGGGCATGATCCATCGCTTCCCGCGCTTCGCTGCCATTGCCGGGCGGATGCGGGGCGCAGACAAATTCGACGCGCGCGCCCACATGGCTGACATGCCACGGCAAGCGATGAGTCTCTATGACCTTGTTGAGCCCCAAAACCAGCCTGTCCGCCATGGCCAACATATGGTCATAAGCTTCCCGCGTAATGACCTGCCCCAGCATGGCATGCATCGCTGTAATTGCCAACGCATTGGCCGACAGGGTCGTCCCGATGCCGCTATGTCCCGCGGGACGCGCCTTGTTCAGCGCCTCCATATGGGCCGAAATTTCGGAGGTAAAGCCATAGACAGCGCACGGCACGCCGCCGCCGATGGACTTACCTATGACCATGATGTCGGGCATCGGCCCATATCTATTGCTATGCCCGCCATAGCCGGACGAGATCGTGTGCGTTTCGTCGAATACTAGCAAAGTGCCGGTTTCGCTGCACAACCGGCGCAGTGTTTCCAAATAGCCCGGCGCGTCGCGGACCATACCGATATTGGTCATCACCGGTTCCGCCAGTACACAGGCAATATCGCCGCCCCGTAACGCGGTTTCCAGCGCCGCCACGTCGTTGAACTCGATAGCAACCGTGGTCGGCAGCAAATCCTGCACTTGCCCGATCAGACTCGGCCGGTTGACCGCAACACCATCACGCAAATCGACAAACACATCATCGACCGCGCCATGATAACAGCCATTGAAAATGAGGATTTTGCGGCGTCCCGTTAAACCGCGGCACCAGCGAATGACTGCGCGGTTTGCCTCGCTGGCGGTTGTCGTCACCTGCCAATGGGGCAAGCCGAACATCCTGGCCAGCATATCGCCCAATTCCGGGCCCTTGGTCGTGGGCAGCATGTAGCTTAGCCCCCGCCCTGCTTGATCGGCCAATGCGGCGGCAAGTGCGGGCGGGGAATGGCCGAACATACTCGCCGTGTCGCCAAGGCAAAAATCGTCGAATGGCTGTCCGTCCAGGCTGGTTAGGGTGGCGCCTCGTGCGCTGGCTGCGACTATCGGAAAGGGGCTTGGCCAGTCCAGCATCCAATGGAACGGAACACGCTGGAACCAGCCATTGGAGTTATCGAAACAGCTTTTCGACTTCGGGTTGGCCTCCACGAAACGAGCGACCTCGCGTGCGCGCAGTGCGTATAATGTGTTCGGATCAATCACAGCCGGTCTCGCAAGGCATAATAAAGCAGACCCAAGGTGGCAAGCGGCCGAGCAAGCCATTTGCTCCCGGGGAAGGGTTGGTGCGGGAGATTGGCAAAGACATCGAAGCGCTCCATCGTCCCCGTTACCGCCTCCGCCAGCAATTCCCCCGCCAGCGTTGTAACCAGCGCACCATGGCCGGAAAAGCCATGGGCGAAGAATATATTCCCCTGGCGCCCCATATGCGGGAGACGGTTCATTGTGACGCCCACTGCGCCGCCCCATGCATAATCGATGGGCGTGTTGGCCAAGGATGGAAACACCTCGACAATATGCTTGCGTACAAATGCCGCGATGTCGGCGGGCGGGGTTTGCACATATTTTTCGCCTCCGCCAAAGATCAGGCGTTTGTCGGCGGACAGGCGGAAATAGTTGAGCACAAAGCGACTGTCCGCCACCGCCGCATCGCTGGGCAGCAAGGCCTCCCAATCTGCAAGGGGCGTGGTGGCGATGTTATAGTTCATGATCGGGATCGTGTAGCGACCAAGCTTATCGTCGATGTCATGCATCCAACTGTCGGTCGCCAAGATCACATGCGGGGCATTCAATTCCCCGGGTCTTACAAAACTATTCTCGAAAATAGCAACGCCAGCCTTTTGAGCGGCGGCCGCCATTCCCAGCGCATAATTCAGCGGATGGAAATGTCCGCCTTGCGGGTCATAAATGCCACCATGATAACCACCGCCGTTGATATGCTGCCCCAGATCCTTCGGCTGCACAATTTCGCTTTCCCAACCAAACTCCTTTTCCAGATATTCGGCTTCGCGCTGCATCACATCGAAATGGGCGGGCTTGTAGGCGGCCTCCAGATGCCCGCTCTTCAAGTCACATTGAATGCCATGTCGGGCAATCCGGTTTTTCACCCGATCGACCGCACCATAGGCCAAATCGAAAATTGCCTGCGCCCGTTCGCGTCCGAACTCTTCATCCAGCTCGCGCATCGACCAGCGCAGGCCGGGGATCAGTTGCCCGCCATTACGTCCCGATGCGCCGTAACCGATGGTCTTGGCTTCGAGCAGTGCGACCTTCAGACCCTTTTCCGCGCAGGCGAGTGCAGCTGATAGCCCGGTAAACCCACCTCCGATGACCGCAACGTCATATTCCCCCTCGCCCGTGAAGACGGCCTGCGTCTCCCACGCGTTGGCGGTGGCACGGTAATAGCTGTTGTTGAGAGCATCGGTCATGGAAAGGATAGCGGACCTAGTCCGTACCCTCTGCCGGTGATCCCAGATCGATGACATAGAGCTTTCGGACTGGTGTCAGATTTTCCCAAATGCCTTCGAAGCCGGGTTCGATTACCAGATTGCCGTCCGGCCCTGCTTCAGTAACAATGCCGTCATCGCCGATCAGTCGCACTTGGCCCTCCAATATGCGGCAATACTCCCACTCCGAATAGGACACGCGCCACGCCCCCTCCCCGCAGCTCCATTCGCCGAAATGTTTACGGCCATCGGCGGATTCATAAGCATTACGCGTTTCGCCACGCGGACTGCCACTTACGACCCTATCGGGTCCAGGCGCGAATTCCTCGGCTTGGGCAATTTCTATGTGGATACTGCGTACCGTCACCAGATTATACCCGAAGCAACAAATGCTCGCGTTCCCAGCTGCTCACCACCGACTGGTAGTTGAACAGCTCATAATCTTTAACCGCATAAAAAATATCGAAGAAATCTTCGCCAAGCAAATTCCGCACTGGCTTGCAGGCCGAGAAGCGATCCAGAGCCGCTTCCAAGGTGCGGGGTAGAGTGCGCGCACGGTTATAGGCACTTCCGGTAATGGCTTTGGCTGGAACCATCCGTTCAACCATCCCGATATAACCGCATACCAGCGACGCGGCCATCGCCAGATAGGGGTTGGAATCCGCACCCGGCAGGCGGTTTTCGACGCGGCGGTTTGCCTTGTCCGAAATGGGAACGCGGAAGCCGCAGCTGCGGTTATCCTCACCCCATTGCACGTTGATCGGCGCCGCGCTGTCAGGACGCATCCGGCGAAAGCTGTTAACGTTGGGCGCCCAGAGCGGGGAAATCTGCGGCATGAATTTGACCAGCCCTGCAATATAGCTGCGGAACAGTGCGCTATCTTTGCCGTTTGCGTTCGAAAACAGGTTCTTCCCCGTCTCGGAATCTACCACCGACTGGTGAATATGCATTGCGCTGCCCGGTTGACCCGCCATCGGATTGGCCATGAATGTCGCATAGACACCATGCTGCTTGGCAACTGCGCGTACGACCCGCTTGAAGAGGAATACTTGGTCGGCCAATTTGAGCGGGTCGCCATGAATGAAATTTACTTCCAACTGCGCGGCACCCATTTCGTGGATCATCGTATCGATATCCAGCCCCATCAGCTCACAATTGTCGTAGATATGATCGATGATATCTTCATATTCATTCATCGCCTCCAGCCCGTAAGGCTGGCTTGCGGTTTCGGCACGGCCGCTTGAACCCGTTGGCGGAACCAGTGGAAAATCAGGATCGGTGTTTTGCGATACGAGATAAAACTCGACCTCGGGCGCGATGATCGGTTTCCAGCCTTTGGCCGCATATAGGCCAAGCACCTTCTTCAAAATTGTCCGCGGGGCCAAGTCAACTTCGGTCCCATCGCCATTAAAGGCATCGGCTATGACAAAGGCGGTAGGTGATTTGAAACCGGGGGCGACACAAATCGTGTCAGGGTCGGCGATCAATATCTTGTCAGGATCCTTGTCCCAAACATCCTCGATATCTTCGGGATAGTGGCCATCTATGGTGCAGATAAACACGCTACCGGGAATACGGAGCGATTTGTCACGAACAGATGACAGGAATTTTTTGGCAGGCAACACCTTGCCGCGTTGAACACCATTTATGTCAGGAACGATGCACTCGACTTCGTCGATTTTATGCTCTGCGATCCAACTCGCGAGATTGACAGACATTTTTTTCACCAGCTTTCAGTATGCTGGATAAGGACATGCCGGACTTGAAAGGTCAAGCCCGGCATGAGAATTTTTGCGAAGAACCTGAAATTCTAAATTAGAATCCGTAGTTCACCGAGAAAACAATTCCCGCTTTCGAATCTTCAAATGCGAAAATCGAACGGCGGTTTGTATCAACATAAGATACGCCGAGTACGAAGCCATATGTTTCAGCCGTCAAGCCAAGCGACCAGTCGACCTTTTCATTTCCAGCAGTAAATGCACCATCTTCAACGCCGATCGAACCGACGACCGAAAATGGCGAATCCGGCAAGGCGATAGATGCGCTGGTACCGTAATAGATGTTGTCGCTATTACCTGTGTTGTCCTGGCTTGGAACGTAGGACAATTGCACGCCAACTGTTGCCGGACCAAAAGTTGAGCCCAGCTTCCCGGTGAACTCAACGTAGTTGAGACTGGAAACACCAGGGTACAGATAATAAGTTGCGCCGATATCATAGGTCAGATCTTCGCCGCCGGAAAAACCGGCATAAAGGTCTATCTCAACATCATCGCCGGTGTTTTCGGACAGGTTTGATCCCCATGCGCCGACATAAAATCCGGATTCGTGGCTGATGGTTATTGTCGGCTGGACTGCAAAATCCTTGTCCGACAAGGTAACACCGCGGAAACGGTAGTCGGAAACAACAGTGACACCACCAGAAATGGTGATCGGGCCGGATTCTTCTTCAGCCTCTTGCGCGAATGCTGGTGTTGCTGCGGCGAATGCGCCCATTGCAACGCTGACCGCGGCCAGTTTCAAAATCGAGTTACGCATAAAATACCCCTTCTTAGGTGCGTTGTAAAATCAGCCGGAGGCAGGTGTAAAAACAACCGCCGGCAAAAGCCGTTCTCTTCCCGCTAATTCTATTGCCTGCGCTATCGTTAATTTTTATTTACCAGCGCTTATTGTGCAACTGCACACAAACATCAAAAGAACATGCAATCAAGCAATTTAGTACTTCCGCCAATGTCCTTTTTGGTAAATGTGACAATTTCATCACAGTTGTTTTGGCAATCCACGGCTATCGCACCTTGAAGAATTACGTCAGCTAGCATCATATTGAAAAAGGCGGCCCCTGTAAGAGCCGCCTTTCCAATTTTAAACTGATCCGCCCAGTGAGGCGCCGGTATTGAAGAAGTCATGCACTTCTTCACCAATTGCCAGACCCAAAGGAACGCCGCCAATATTTTCGGACGGATCACGCGGCAGGCCATCAAATCGCCAATGCACGCCCAAATAAATCCGGCTGACTGAATTTTCCCAAACCGGACGGGCGTAATTGGTGAAGGTTATGGGTACGAGTTGCCGAACGGAACCATTTGAATCCACCGAAATGCCATTCAGTTCATCGGATACGAAGGTGAAGGTTTCATCCGCATTCGCAGCGCCAAGTGTCGTTTCTTCTGCCATCACTTCGGCTGTCGTCATCGGGGTTGCCGCCGTATCAAGGGCCAAGCGAAGCGATTGGAACAATGCTGCCCCGAATGTCGCGTGCCCCGATGGATAAGCCGGAAATGGCGGCGTAAATGTCGACCGGCCTGTCACATTGGTCTGTGGGGCACCCAATGGTGACCAGAACGGATCCCCATCGCGCGCACCTTCAGCGCGCACTCCGACGACCGGACGCCACAGATCGAAAAGATATTTGTAATACCAGGCATCAATACCGGCATCGGCCATTGCGACATTTACCTGGGCGAAAACTTCCGCTGTGCGCGCCACACTTAGGGATTTGCTTGCAACAATTTTGCGGGCAATCTGATTGTATAGACGGGGCGGAACGCCCAGGTTCATAACACCATCATAGGCCCAATAAACCCCGATCCGTTCCTGTTCGGCGGTCCTGCTGCGACGATCCTCAGCGCCATATTGCACCACCTCATCATAGTCGGCTTTGTAACCTGCATCCGACAACAGATCAGACGCGCCCTGGCCGGGATACGGATCCAATGGCTTGTGCGCGACACCGGTAAACCTGGTTACATCACCCCAAGCCAAACCAAGCCGCGGTTGGCCTGGCATAAATGGGTCAGCGCGATGCTGCCCGTAGACAGGCGAAACGACCTGTGGCGGGGTCAACATAACGTCCGAACCATCATTTGAACGTGCCACCAAAAGCGCATTGGCGATCTCTTCCCCATAATTGAACCGGGCGTTGTCGCCACCGTCGTAACTATCGTCGATAAAATCGGCATATCGCGGATACATTGCCTTTAATGTGGTAACCGCAGCACCGGCCACGATGTCATCCACGGACCCGGCGGGCGGTGCACCGACGGTGTGCGCGATACTCTTCTTGTTAAGATACGCAGCAGCCGGAAGACCGTTTCTGAAGGCAACCGCATCGTGAATGGCAAGATGCACAATAGCCATCGCCCTCGATGTTCTGATGGGTCCCGGTTGTTGGCTATTGGCATAGCCACGTGTAAAATCACGGCGCGAACATTCAAGTAAAACGCCATTCCAAAACAGAACTATATTCATAATATTCTCCGAAGCAGGTTCGGCGCAATAGCCACGCGCCCGCATATCACGCGTCGCGACCCGTGATTCGAATGAATTATCCAGTATATTTAATTATAATTGTATCGATCTAAACTTAATTAGTTGAATATCGATGGAGTGATATTAGGATTGGTATTTTACAATTTATAGGATGAAATTATCATCAATAAAATTTTAACGACATTCTATCGACAAATTTGCATTGTCCGTCGCTTTATTACATTCCGGCAAGCATCCATGTCGATTTTATACCAAAAGACGCGGCGGCACCGTTCGGTTGACTACTTCACGTAATGCAAATGCGGTTTCGATACGCGCCACTCTTGGTAATCGGGCTATTTCCTGACGATGGATGATTTCATAATCCTCAATCGAGGAAGCGCGCACAACGACGAGATAGTCATTACGCCCGCTCATCAAATGACAGCGTATGATCGACGGGCTATCGGCAACGGCGGCTTCAAACGCAGCCATCGCCTCTTCGCTTTGGCTGTCGAGCGTAATGGTCACCATGACTGTCGCCCCCATCCCTAACTTACGCAAGTTCACGTCGGCTCGATATCCGCGCAATATGCCCGCATCCTCCAGCGCCTTTTGTCGCCTGGCGGCCGCGCTTGGCGACAAGCCCGCAGCATCGCCCAGTTCCTGCTGCGTTGCCCGGCCGTTTACGACTAGAGCGCGTAATAACCTGCGGTCTGCTCGGTCAAGATGCATATTTTCATCGCCTTTATGGAATAATTCGCGGAATATATGCGCGAAGTATCAATAAATGTCGAATCTTTGCGGATTAACGGTGTGTGGACAATGCTAATTCTTCACACAGAGACTCAATAGGAGAAGCAAAATGCGTGTCGGCGTTCCCAGCGAAATCAAGGTACATGAATATCGGGTCGGCTTAACCCCCGGTGCAGTGCGCGAATATATCGCGCGCGGCCATCACGTGGTTGTGCAATCTGGTGCGGGTGCAGGCATTATGGCGACAGACGACGCCTATCGTGCCGCCGGTGCGGAAATTGCTTCGACCGCGGCCGAGATCTTCGCTGGATGCAACATGATCGTTAAGGTCAAAGAACCCCAGCCTTCGGAATGGGTGCAACTTCGCCCCGACCAGTTGCTGTTTACCTATCTTCATCTTGCCCCGGATCCCGAGCAGGCGAAGGGTCTAATTGCAAGTGGCTGCACGGCTATCGCTTACGAAACGGTCACTGACGATAAAGGCACCCTGCCCCTTCTTGCACCCATGAGCGAAGTCGCGGGTCGGCTCGCTATTGAAGCAGCCGGTGAGGCTATGCGCCGGAGTGAAGGCGGCGCGGGCATATTGCTTGGCGGTGTACCCGGGGTTCCTGCAGGACGTGTTTGCGTCATCGGTGGTGGCGTAGTCGGGACACATGCCGCGCGTATGGCTGTAGGTCTCGGCGCTGAAGTAACCGTCGTTGACCGCTCCATTCCCCGCCTGCGCGAACTGGACGAGCTATTTCAAGGGCGGGTACGGACCCGTTATTCAACTCTTGAGACGATCGACCATGAGATCAGTATAGCCGATGCCGTCATCGGCGCTGTGCTTATTCCCGGCGCAAGCGCACCCAAACTTGTCACCCGTGCCATGCTGAAACATATGAAGCCCGGGTCGGTGCTCGTCGATGTTGCTATCGATCAAGGCGGCTGTTTTGAAACATCAAAAGCAACAACCCATGCCGAGCCGACATATGTCGTCGATGGCATCATCCATTATTGCGTCGCAAATATGCCTGGCGCAGTTCCACAGACCAGTGCAGCAGCGCTGAACAACGCCACATTGCCATATGGATTGGCATTGGCCGAAAATGGCGTGGGCGCGCTGCACTCCCTATCCGAAACCGGCCGCGGCTTGCTCGCCGGACTGAATATCCACAAGGGCAAAGTGACCAGCAAGGCCGTCGCCGACAGCCTTGGCCTCGAATTTGTAGCACCGGAAACCGCGCTCGCCGCGTGACTTCGGAGCGCGGTGGTGCTAACCGGCGCGGCATGGGCAAAGAGGGGCGGATAACAGCGCATCAGATCGCGGCGATGCTGGGGGTGTCACAACCCACAGTATCGCGCGCGTTGCGTGGCGACAAAAAAGTCAATGAAGACACCCGCGCCCGCATCGTCGCCTTGGCAAACGAACTCAATTATTCGGTCGACCACAACGCTTTGCGCCTTCGCACGCAACAGACTTATTCTATTGCCTTGGTAATTCTGTGCCGCCGGGGAGAAAACAAGGCGAACATCAATCCATTCTACCTCTCGTTGCTCGGCTGCATCGCCGCATCGGCTTCGGAGCGGGGCTATAATCTGATCGTCTCCTTCCAGGATTCTCCCGCCAATTTCTTCGCCAACTATACCGGCAGCCGCCAGTCCGATGGCCTGATCGTGATTGGCAGCGGCCAGAACATCGAAGGCTGGCAGTATTTCGGCGAATATGCCCGGCACAAAACGCCGATGATTTGCTGGGGCGCGAGCAAGCAAGACCTGATTTCGATTAAAAGTGATAATGCCCAAGGAGCAAGGCTGGCGATCGAACATTTGTGTGCCAGTGGGTGCAAATCGATCGTCTATATCGGGCCGAGCGAGAGCGAACAGCCGCAATTTCAGGACCGGATAATTGCCTATCGCAGCATAATGCGAGAGAAGAATTTGCAAGCTATTTGCCCCCCTCTCCCCGAAAATGCCGTTCGCGAAGAGCAAGGTTATGAAGCCGTAGGCGCATTAATACGCGAGAAAGTGATATTCGACGGCCTTTTTTGCGCCAACGACTTCATCGCTTTGGGCGCAATGCGTGCTTTGGATGAGCATGGCATCGCTCCTGGAAAAGACGTACCTGTTATCGGCTTTGATGGAATCGCGACAGGTGGCTACGCGCAACCCCCGCTGACTACGATCGAACAAGATTATTACCGTGCCGGTGAAATGCTGGTGGAGGCATTGGTCGCGGTGTTGAACGGGAGAGAACCCGACACTACGCCCGTCCCTGTCAGATTGTTACAACGCGAAAGCGCTTGAAGCATATAGAGAGACCTTAGGCATCGCCTGATCTTGAAATGAACGAGCGGCAGATATTGAGCCATCAAATCGCCGCCTGAACGTCTGGAATGTTGTTGAAAGCGGAACGTCTGCTGTCGGCCATTTATAACCGAAAGCAGACAGAGCGATCGATCAGAAGGTCACAAGCCGGTACCCTTCGTCAAGATAACGAGATAGGTCGGCAATACCTGATGTGCCTGGGATTGCCTTCTCTCGGATCATCGCGATGCCAGTCGATTCCGCGCCTTTAGCCGCTCCAAAGACGTCGGCGCATCCCCCGCAAATTCCGGCAACCTTGTCCGCTATCGCCTGAAATAACGCGTGCGCTGGATGTGCGGGTTTGACGATCTCCGCTGGCCAGCGTGTGCCCGTGCCCTGAAAGAGCAGCTCGACGTGCTGCTGCTTTTCCTTGAGTTCGAGCGTCAAAAACATTGCGTTTAACAAACGTCCAAGCGCCTCTTCGCTGCCGTGCGAAGGATCTGAAAATACGACAATTAGTGTTTTAGTCATTGTGAGTTCCTTTATCTAACGATCGTTAGGCTTGACGATCGGAGTAAAGAATGTCAAAGGTTTTCTAACGAACGGTAGGAAATAAAATGGCACGACCACAATTGATCGATGATGCAGCTCTCATTGAGCGCCTTTCACACACTTTTCGCGCTTTCGGTTATGAAGGCGCGTCGTTGACGCGACTGGCAAAGTCCGCCGGGATGCAAAAGCCAAGTCTTTACCACAGATTTCCACACGGAAAGCGCCAGATGGCGGAGGAGGTACTTACAGCAGCCCGCGGATGGTATGTCGCGCATGTTTTCGGACCATTGGCGCGTGACGGGAGCCCCGCCGAGCGGATCGCCGCCGTCGCTCAGGCGCTGGACACGTTTTATGAGGGCGGCAAACAGGGTTGCCTTCTCAATTTAATGGCGCAGCCGCCGGGAGAAGACTCGCCCTTTGCCGGGCCGATCAGAGAAATGTTTGCGGCGCTGATTGATGCGTTTGCCGCAGTGGCCCGTGAAGCAGGACTTAAACCAGCGGATGCTGCCGAGCACGCCGGACGTACCGTTGCTCTGCTGCATGGCAGTCTTGTTCTTTCGCGTGGTTTAAACAGCAACGCGCCGTTCCGCGCATTTACTGCGTCGTTGGCGCGCGAATTAGGAATTTCAAAATGACCACGCATTACATGGACTTGCTCTTCACGCCCGAGGTGAAGCGACAACAGGAGGTGGCGGGCAGTCGTGACAGCTATGCACGGATGGCCAGCGGGCATGGGACCACGCCAGACATTCTCGGACCAAAGGAAGCAATGTTCCTTGCGACACGCGACAGCTTCTATGTCGCCAGTACCAGCGCTAGCGGATGGCCTTATGTTCAGCATCGCGGCGGGCCGCCAGGCTTTGTCAGAATTCTTGGCGAGACGCGCATCGGCTTTGCCGATTACCGTGGCAATCGACAATATGTCAGCCTCGGCAACGTCGTGACCGACGATCGGGTGGCACTGTTTTTCATGGACTATGTTCGCCGTGCTCGGCTCAAGCTGCTCGGGCGGATGCGCGCCGTATCGCTTGACCACGAACCCGAGCTGGCCGCTGCATTGGTAGACGAGGCTTATGGCGCGACAGTCGAACGTGGCTTCGTTATCGACATCGAGGCTTACGACTGGAACTGCCCTCAGCACATTACGCCGCGCTACATCCAGAGCGACATCGCCGAAATCGTCGCCCCGTTACATCGACGCATTGCAGAACTCGAAGCGATGCTGAACGCCGAAGAGACGCCGCAATGAGCCGTCCACCGCTCCCGCCATTTTGCAAAACTTCAGCGATTCAAAAGGTCCGCGCTGCCGAAGATTCGTGGAACGATCGTGACCCACAGAAAGTCGCGCTTGCTTACACCGTTGATAGCGTCTGGCGAAACCGCTCCGAGTTTTTATCGGGCCGAACTGAAATTGCAGCGTTCTTGGCGCGCAAATGGGCCCGCGAACTCGACTATCGATTGATCAAGGAGCTTTGGACATTTGGCGGCAACCGCATCGCCGTGCGCTTCGCTTATGAATATCACGACGACAGTGGAACGTGGTTTCGTGCTTATGGCAACGAGAATTGGGAATTTGCCGATGACGGCCTAATGGCGCGCCGGATCGCCAGCATCAACGAACATCCTATAGCGCAAAACGATCGTCGCTTTCTATGGCCACTCGGGCGACGGCCGGACAATTACCCGACGCTCAGCGACTTGGGATGCTAAGCTGACAGGTTTCAGAACCGCCAACTAGCGTCCGCAACGTCCGCAATATTGTCGTGTCCGGAAAGCCGGCATTTGTTGCATATTGCTGGAAAGCTCCCCTAAGTTAATGCACTAACCATCGCGCGCATGGGGACAAAAGTGGGGGCCAACTCAGAGTTGCAGAATATATTTGTAGTATTACAGATATTTAGGTGAAGAATTGGTGGACAGGGCTGGACTACCCGTCACGGCTCTTATCAAACTGATATAATTCGTTATTTTCTGCACTTGTGATTGGCGTGTACTACCCGCGTGTATCATTATTAGCAAGTATTGTGTGATTGGTTCTAATCCGACTGCGTGAACCGAACTTAGGTTCGATTATTAGAAATCGTCTGGAATATGCCCTAAAAATCGGCCTGACTGCCAAAGCAGTACACCTTTATGACAGCGCACTCTCCCTTTA
This sequence comes from Sphingorhabdus sp., assembly GCF_041737645.1. Classification (GTDB taxonomy): domain Bacteria; phylum Pseudomonadota; class Alphaproteobacteria; order Sphingomonadales; family Sphingomonadaceae; genus Sphingorhabdus_B. The sequence goes on along the minus strand of NZ_JBGSRI010000070.1, from coordinate 53,849 downwards.
CATACAGACGGGAGACAATAGTGGCATAGCAGCCCTAGAGACGATGATTGTGGCCGATGCTATGGCTTTGGCTATCCAGACTGGGGAAAGTTCTGCCGATGCCCTAGCGGGGCTTACAATAGACGATGCACTAGGTACTGCTTTCGATGAAATGCAGGAACGGACTACGGCCCCCGAAATGATGGCAGAGCCTGCCCCGGCCCCGGTTGTTAGCCAGTCATTTGCATTTGCATTACCCGGCCAAGCGCCTCGGCCTGCCCCTGTCCCAGCCGCACAACGTCAAATCGTGCAAGCCCCGCCTACATTATCCAACGGCACCGCTGTACGTGCGCCATTGTCAGAACGTGCGGCCCGAAGCTGGGCAGGCGTCCCCATAGGAGCAAGCCCCGCCGTCCGAACGGCAGAGGGTGGCTACAGATCACCGAAAACTGGCGAGGCCCTTGCCCGTGCTATCGGCGTCCCTCTCGGGTCCGTGGCTGGGCAGGCAGCGGCAGCGGTAGAAGCTGCAAACGTATAATCCTGCCCGAGGCACCTAGGATAACCGAACAGGCCCATTGATAATGGCTGGCACTCACACTGCTATCTTACCCTATCGGCGCTGTGCGGCTATCCTGAGGCGTCCTATGGCCTTGCCAGTGACAGGCAGGGATATTGAACCTTGCTAATCGCCTCGAATAATCTCCGGGGGCTGTCCCCTGCACCGTATCCAGCGCCTACAGCGTCAACGGCAGTGCGGCCCCCGAGATATTGCCCGATTGGCGTTTGATGCAATTCAGCTTCCCTGAGTGCATCCTCAAAGTTGTGCCGCAGAGCGTGAAGGCTCTGGCCCTTTAGCCCGATGCCCCGGCTTTTCCGATGTACGCTAAACCAGTCCCCGAACTTGTCTCCCCAAATGCCGCGCTTGTCTGGCAATTCGCCATCAAACAATAGGCCATGCTTGGCGCGCTGGTTTGCTAAATCGAATAAACCCAGTTCAATTAGCAGGGGATGTAAGGCCAGCCGCCGATGGGCGTTATCTGTTTTCAAGTCCCCGGATACATCAAACATTATTACACCCCGGTCTTCTCGGAATAGATCAGCCCTTAGCTGGGCAATCTCGCCACGGCGTAAGCCATGATAAAGGGCAAGCAACGGCCCCCAATATCGGATTGGTTTACCCTTGGGGGCGGTATCGGCTGGGGACCACGGCGCACCGCCAAATAGCTTTTCAAGTTCATGCTCAGGGAACGGCTGCCGTTTCTCAGTGTCGCGCCCGTCAACTTCAACAGCAAGGCCATCAAATACACTGCGATCAATCCAGCCTTCTTGCACCGCATACTTAAAGAAGGCGCGCCAGTATGCCAGATAGCTATCGCTGATAGTGTTGCTGGCGAGTAGCGGCAGATTGTCTTTAGCTGCCAAACTGGCCCGGCGAGATGGGGGCAAGCCCCTGCCTATCCATTGGTCACTGGGCTGGGCATGCAGCATGGCTAATGCTTTCCGAGCATCCTCTCGGGTAACATCCGGCAGCCGCTTGCCCTTCCCCAGCACCGCAATCAGGAAAGCAAAGGATGTACCATTAGCCCGTATTGTTGACCCCGTGCGCTTCGCGACACGGTGAGCCGTATATGTCGCAATGCCATCGGCAAGCGTGTGGCCACCGCGCAAAACGGTTTCAGCCCTCACCGCTGCCGTTGCCGCTTTGATAGTTTCGACCGGGGTTTCCCGTTCCTCCCGGATAATATCAAGCATGGCGGAAGTCTCGGGAGGCAGCGCAGCGGTACTCACGTGCATGGCTTCACGTAAAACTACCCTGAGAGCCGACCGGGCCTCTCGACGGCCTGCGCTGGCTTTAGCTGCCGCCGCAGCCGCAAGGCGTTGTTCTGTTATCCGAGCGGCCTCAGCCTCATTATCCTCCCCGGCAAGCAGTCGGCTGGCTTCATAAATAAGCCTATCATGCTCCGATGCCAGCGCGTCACGCATTTGACGCGCTTCATAGGGGTCGCGGGTGCCTAATGATAAAATCCATTCGGAGACCGGGAAAGCAATTTCCCCGACCGTCTGCCCTTTAAGGTTATCTGGTACACGGCGGCGGTATTTATAAATGCCCGTAGGCTGACGTTTTAGATATAGTGGGAGCGTTCCCATTTCATCCTCCGTAAATGATACACGTGTATCACTCACGCAGAAAATACCCCTTATAATCAGCAAGTTGTAAGCCTATCAATGGCTTACAGTGTATTGGTGGACAGGGCTGGATTCGAACCAGCGTACGGAAAACCGGGCAGATTTACAGTCTGCTGCCTTTAACCACTCGGCCACCTGTCCACGTCTTTAGCGGGTCTTACTGCATAAACATAAGGGCCGGTCCCGCTAAGGAAGCAGCCCAATGGCGAAACGGCACTTGCCTGTCAATGCCTCAAGTGGGAAAGGGGCGTTACTTAACGCTTTTTAATTGGATCGAACCCAAGCCATGTCTTCCCATAAAAGCCACCGTCGTCGTGGCGCAGCCTCTGTTAGTGGCAATCCCAAATTTTACGGCCGTCACGCCGTCTATGCCGCGCTCGACAACCCCGAACGGCGCCTCATAAAGTTATGGGGCACGCGCGAAGAGATCGACAAAATCGTCATTCCCGATGGTTTGTCTGTCCAATTTGCAGAGGTCGCGGACCTCGCCCGTTTTGTGCCAAAGGACGCCCCGCATCAGGGATTGGTGCTTGAAGTAGCGCCGCTAGAAGATGTCTGGCTGACCGACGCTTTGGCGGTGGACGAAAACGATATGCGGCCATTGCTTATTTTGGATCAGGTGACCGATCCGCATAATGTCGGCGCGATTTTTCGTACCGCTGCGGCGTTCAACGCGGTGGCTGTCATAACCCAAGACCGGCATGCACCGCCCGAATCCGGCGCATTGGCAAAAGCGGCATCGGGCGGGATTGAAATTACGCCGTGGGTGCGGGTGGTTAATCTGGCCCGTGCGCTGGAAGAAATCGCTGAAGCGGGCTATTGGCGGATCGGGCTTTCCGGCCATGCAACCGCAACGCTGGATCAGGCGCTCACCCCCGGGCGCAATGCGCTGGTGCTCGGCGCGGAAGGCGACGGTTTGCGGCATAATATCGAGGAGCATTGCGACCAATTGGCAAAACTGCCAATCAGTGAGCAGATGGAATCGCTCAACGTATCCAATGCCGCCGCCATTGCGCTCTATGCGGCAACGGTACGCAGAGGCTGAACGCGAAGGGGAATCGCCATGCAAAAGAGTCTGGTCACGACATGGGCAAAAGCGGCGGTTGCCACGATCGCCTGTTTTTCACTCGGCGGGTGCCTGATCCTGCCCGGGGAATTTGTGTCGGCAATGACCGTACGCAAGAACGGCGATTTCAATTTTACCTATAAGGGGCAGATCCAACTGGTTGGCCTTGCCAATTTGCTGGACAACGACTTTTTGGGCAACAAGACTTCGGCCGAGTTCAAGGCGGTGTGCTGGAACGATACGATCGAGCCGACGACCGAAAACAGCGAAACGATGGAGATCGACCTGAAACGCGATGATGTCGCCGCGGTCGGTGGTCCGGTGTTAGGCCTTGTTCCGGGGTCGAACTGGCGGTCAAATGTACTGGCATTTCAGGACGAGCAGAAAACGCAGGAAGAAGAGGCGAATATCGCGGCCGAAGCCGCCGCAGCGGATGCCGCTGGTGCGGCTGCAGATGCCGCCGCCGCCGCCGCAAAGGCCGCAGTCAATTCGTGGAACAGCAATGAACGCGAGTGCACCGCTGCGGAAATCAAGGAACAAAAGGTCAATTGGGACATCGAACAGGCCGAAAAGAAAAAGCGCGATGAACAAGGTCGCAAGATGGCCGAAATGATGCTGGGCGGAATTGATCCGAAAAATCCCGAAACCATCAAGCGCTTCACGCGAGAGGTCGAGCGTCTCGCCGCGTGGAACAAGGTCGAGCATCTGGGCAATGGCGTTTTTATGATCGATTACAGCACCAGCGGCAAACTGGCGGACGACTTTGCCTTTCCCGTAATTCCACGATACGCGCTGGGCGAACCGATGATCCATATCACGCGCTGGGACAATGGCCGTCTGCGTGTCGAGGCACCTGCTTTTCGCACCGATCCCGAAATGTCGCTCAGCACGCTGATCGGCATGGGCAGCATGGCAGCAGGTTTCATGGGCAAAGGCGGCACCGACAAGATGCCTGCCGAGCCCATTGCGATAAAGGGCACCTTCACCCTCACCACCGATGCGCGCATTTTGGCCAATAACAGTGAAGACGGGCCGGAGGACGCCAATGGCATGCAAACGCTGCGCTGGGATGTCGGCCCTGCCCTTTACGGCGCGCCGATGGCGTTGCTGAAGCTAGTCGGCTGATGGGTATTTCGGCGCAAGGACTAAAGGACGCGCTTGATTCGCTGGCGCAGATCGAGCCTGGCTTTGCCCAAGCCATCGCTGCAACCGGCTATCCCGAAGCGCGCATTCGCGAGCCCGGCTATTCCACATTGTTACGAACCATCGTCGGCCAGCAGGTCAGCGTGGCCTCTGCGGCCTCGGTTTGGAACAAGCTGGAGGCATTGCTCGGCGACGGTTGTGCGGCGCACAAGCTGATTGAGCAGGATTTCGATGCCTTGCGCGCCTGTGGCCTCAGCCGTCAGAAACAGGGCTATGCCCGTTCGCTGGCCGAGCTGGTCGTCACCGGCGAACTCCCCCTCGACACCCTGCCCACCGATGACGAGGAAGCCATTGCGTATCTCACCAAAGTCAAAGGCATCGGTCGCTGGTCGGCGGAGATATATCTTTTGTTCGCCGAAGGCAGGACCGATATCTGGCCCGCGGGCGATCTTGCGGTGCAGGAAGGCGTCGGACGTCTGTTAAAGTTGGACGCACGTCCATCGGAAAAGGAAATCCGGGTGCTGGCCGAAAAATGGCGGCCGCACCGGGGTGCTGCGGCGATTTTCACCTGGCATATTTACGCCAAGGGTTTTCAGGCTATCTAAAGTTTCAAACCGGGATTGAGCTTCATCATTTCCAAGACGAAGCTTTTCGGCTTTTTGAAAAATTTGCTCTTCCGGTTGACGGTCAATCCCAGCAGCGCCGCAGCCTCCATCGCGAAATGGACGCAATTGCGGCTGTTCAAGCTATAGCTTTTACCCGGCATATTCCGCCATTTGTCGACCAGCGCGATCAACTTTGCATATTCCAGATCCGATAGACGCAGCGAAAAATGCGGGTTACTGCTAGCAATATATTTGTCGCCCTTGGTTTCGATCATACCCTTTACCGACCCCATCAGAATGGCGGGCGAAACGCTGACGGCGGTAAAGCCATAATTGGTGTCGACCTGTTCGCCGGTCGAATCGACTTTGCCCTTCAGCTTCACAAAAGCGTGCGGAAAATGGTCGCCGAAATCATGGCTGTAAAACGTCGCGATAACCTCCGCTTTAGCCGCAACTGGGTTCAGGCTGGCGAAAAGAAGGAAAAGCAGGGGGAAAATGCGAAACATATCTACTCCTTGGGAACGCCGGATTTATCCAGCCTTTATGGCGACGGCAAGAAACAGTTGACGCGAACGTCAAATTGATGTCGCTGACATTTGTGTAAACGGGAGAGTCGCCAAGATGGCTGAAAAACAAAAGAGCATGTTTGTAACCGGAGCCGCGTCCGGTCTGGGCCGTGAAGTGGCCCGTTATTTTGCCAATGTCGGCTGGTTTATCGGCCTTGCCGACGTCGATACGGCTGGCCTTGCGGAAACGGCAAAGCTGCTGCCCCCCGGAATGAGTTCAACGCATAAGCTGGATGTGACCGACCGGGCGCAGTGGAAAAAAGCGGTCGCCGAATTCGCCGGACATACCGGCGGGCAAATGACGGTGTTGTTCAACAATGCCGGAATCGGAACTGGTGGCCCCATTCAGGACATGACAGACGATGAAATTGACATGATGATCGCTGTCAACCTGACAGGCGTCATCAGCGGCACGCGCGCCTGTTTCGATCTGTTGAAAAACACGCCGGAAGCCTGCGTCCTCTACACCAGTTCAGCGGCGGGCATTTACGGGTCAGCGGGCCTCAGCGTTTACAGCGCAACCAAATTTGCCGTGCGCGGCCTTGCCGAAGCACATGACATCGAATGGCGGCGACTGGGTATCAAATCACGAAGCCTGATGCCCGGATTTATCGACACGAACATAATTGGCGCGGTTGACGTGGGCAGTAACATGTCCGGTAAAGAAAAGCTGCAGTCCGTGGGTATCGAAGTCAGCCCTGTTTCCATCATCGGCCCGGCGGCCTGGAACGCAATTCATGGCGACCAGGTGCATACGACCGTCAACAAAATGGCCAAGCAACTGGCTTTTTCCGCGAGATGGTTCCCGAACCGGCTCAGAAAATCTCTCGGGCTGTTGGAGGGTCTCGGGGACGTTGTCCAACCTAAGACGTAATCTGGTCAATCAGAGCGGCCATTGAAATATCTCGTTGGGATAGCCCACCGGCGTCGTGGGTTGTCAGATGAATTTCAACACGGTTATAGACATTGAACCACTCAGGATGATGGTCCGCTTTTTCGGCCAATATTGCGACGCGCGCCATGAAACCGAACGCTTCGGCAAAATCTGAAAATATCAATTCTCTGCGGATTCCCTTGGAAGCTGCATCATAAGTCCACTTGGGCAAGTGGCTAAGCGCCGTGGCCCTTTCATTATCATCCAGACTTCGCAGTGCCATTATATCATCCCGGTTTTGCAATTCGTATAATTCATGCCTATGTCGGCGCATGACAGCCCGTCAAGCCCATCGATCATCACTCCATCTCAAAAATGTTGCGATATTTCGCGGCAACCGGTTTGTGCTGAATGCCATAAATCTAGCCGCAACGCAGGGCGATACCGTCTGGATCAGAGGCGCTAACGGCAGTGGCAAATCTACATTATTGCGGGCTATCGCAGGCCTTTTGGATATCCATTCAGGAACGGTCGATATTATCGGGACAGTGGCTTTATCAGACGAGAATCTGGCCCTTGAATCCAATCTACCGCTTTCCAAAGCATTGCAATTTTGGGCGTTCCTTGATAATGCAACGCCGCAAGACAGTGTTGTATCGATGACGGCGATGGACATAATGTCCTTATCAGAAGTCCCGGTCCGTTATTTATCAACCGGCCAGCGAAAGCGCGCCGGGCTGGCGCGGATACTGGCATCGAAAGCATCGATTTGGTTGCTGGACGAACCTTATAACGGATTGGACAGCGCAAGTACCGCACATTTGGACGCCGCCATTGTCGCGCATTCGAACGCAGGCGGCATAACTTTACTCGCCGCGCATCAGTCACCCTCCATCAATGTATCGCAAAGTGTCGTGCTTGACCGTTTGGAGCACGCGGCATGAAAAAATTCATCCAATTGGTTGTTCGTGAAATTCGGCTTGCTTGGATTGGTGGCGGCATCTGGTTGCCCGTTATCTTTTATCTCGCGGTTGCAACGCTTTTCCCTTTTGTCACCGGACCTGACAAAGCCTTGCTCGCACGCACCGGTGGCGGCATATTATGGATCGCCGCTTTGCTTTCAACGCTTTTGCCCGTTGAACGGCTCATTTTGCCTGATCGTCAAAGCGGAGTTTTAGACCAATTGAACATTCGTGGATGGTCAGATGAGCTGATTGCTGTCGTTAAGATAGTTGGCCAATTATTCGCTTTCGCGATCCCCCTGTTATTGGCCACGATCATAGCATCAGCTCTAATCGGCCTACCAGAATCAAAGCTGCAGACATTGCTCATTGGACTTGCTTTTGCATTGCCAGCGCTATCAGGACTTGCCGTCACTATTTCAGCACTCACCGCAGGATTAAACGGGGCGAGTGCATTAGGCGGATTATTACTTATTCCACTGGCAATACCGATACTCATTTTTGGAGCGGGTACATTGTCGGATGACCCGGGCAATGCCATGCAACTCCTAGCGGCGACCGCTGTTGCTATAGCCGCACTTTCACCATTCGCAGCCGGAGCAGCCCTACGAGCCGGACGCAATTGAACGTCCGTCAAATCGATTCTAAGGCTGTGCCGCCAGCTTTTGGGCGTAGCCATTAGCGACCATAGCCTCAACCATGTCAAAAAGCTTCTCCGGATCTTGGGCACGCAGCACCGGGATGCTGGCTTCCATTCCTTCAGCAATCACGATTTCCCGCTTTCCATCTGCCACTGCATTCCAGATCGTGCTGGCGACCACAGCAGGGTCAATGCCATTTTCGATTGCAGCATCGCTGCTTCCACGCGCTGAGCCGTCGGCGTTCAACGCATTACGCGATACATTGGTTCGAACCGAACCCGGTGCAACCACGAGCACACCAATCCCCTGCCCCGCGATTTCACTTCTCAACGCATCACTATATCCTATTAGGCCGTGCTTTGCGGCACAATATGCGGTTCGCAACGGGACCCCGGCTTTGCCCGCGACGCTGGATATCATCACGAGCTGACCAGACCCGCGTTCAATTAAATGAGGCAACAGCTTTTGCGTAAGCGCGATTGGCGCAAGCAAGTCGACAGAAATAATCTGATCATAAACAGAAAAATCGGTATCAATTGCCAAAGAACGTTGGGAAATTCCCGCATTGTTTATTAATATATCCACCGCACCACGAAACGCCACCGCCGTTGCCACCATCTGTTCGAGAACGTCAAAATCCTGGGTGTCGAATGGCAGAATATGGCAGCGTTCGGGCGCGCCAGTCTCTCGCATGACGCGTTCTAATTCCGGCACTTTCCGACCGGATAATATGGCCGAGCCACCGTCGGCGACAAAAGCTTTTGCCAAAGCTTCACCAATGCCGGATGAAGCGCCCGTTACCCAAACCGTTTTTCCGCTTTGATCGACCATGTCTGTGCTCCGAAATCTTTAGGGTCAGGACCCTAGATCGGGATGACAGTTGCTTGCTGCCTGTCAAGGAAAACTCGCTTGCACTTTCGCGCACCTCGCACCACATATGCATCATGCTGATAGAAACCGAACTCACCCCGAACCCCGCGACCATCAAATTTCTTCCCGGCCAAATCGTGATGGAAACCGGCACCCGCGATTTTGCTGATCCTGAAGAGGCGGCCGCATCGCCTTTGGCCGAGGCGCTTTTTAGCCTTGGCGATGTGACAGGTGTTTTCTTTGGGCGCGAATTTATTTCTGTGACCGCTGCACCGGGCGTAGACTGGGCCGGGCTAAAACCCGACGTTCTGGGGATATTGCTCGATCATTTCAGCGCCAATATGCCCCTGTTTCATGCTCCTTCAGCAGGATTTTCGGTACCCTCCGGGAACTCGGACTTTCCTCTCGACGACCCAGCCGATGAAGATATCGTTGTACAGATCAAAGAACTGATAGAGACTCGCGTCCGGCCGGCCGTGGCCAATGATGGTGGCGACATTGTGTATCGCGGTTTTCAAAAGGGCGTCGTATTTTTGCAAATGCAGGGCGCCTGTTCGGGATGCCCCTCTTCGTCCGCAACCTTGAAAAATGGCATCGAACAGCTTTTGAAGCATTATGTTCCAGAAGTAACTGAAGTCCGCGCCGCCTGATTTTGCAAAATATTGAAAGATACCCTATTGATGAATATGCCATTGCAAGATGCCGCCTTAGACCAGTTGTTCCGAACAGCACGCACGTACAACGGATATCTCGATACAGCAGTCAGCGAGGCACAGCTTGAAGCGATTTGGGAACTTTTGAAATTTGGACCAACATCGGCCAATTGCTTGCCCGCACGCATTGTTTGGTGCGTGAGCACAGATGCGAAAGCAAAGCTGGCAGCGCTCGCTGCGCCCGCCAATGGCGACAAGATTTTGAAAGCGCCGGTTACTGCTATTATCGGAATGGATATGGAGTTTTACGAACAGCTTCCCGATCTGTTCCCTCATACCGATGCCCGTAGCTGGTTTGTCGGTAATGACGAATTGATTGAAAAAACCGCATTTCGAAATTCAAGCTTGCAAGGTGCCTACTTCATTATGGCCGCTCGCGCACTTGGACTTGATACAGGTGCCATGTCTGGTTTCAGCAACGATGCTGTCGATGCGGCTTTCTTTGCCGGTACCAAGGTCAAATCAAACTTCATTTCGACGCTAGGATATGGTGACCCTGCCAGCATTTTCGAACGCAGCCCACGTCCGAATTTCGATCGCTTCAATACAATAGCCTGAATCGTTAGCCTGATTGCATGCGTAGTTTGGTCATCGATACCGCGACAAAAGCCTGCTCCGTCGCGCTTTACCGTGACGACAAGATTATTGCCGCAAGTTTTGAAGTGATTGGCCGCGGGCATGCCGAACGTCTTTTGCCTTTGATAGCGGCATTACCGGAGCGCGGACGCGCCGACCAGATTTTGGTCGATATAGGCCCTGGCAGCTTTACCGGAATACGGATTGGTGTTGCGGCAGCAAAAGCTTTAGGCTTTGCATGGAATATCCCGGTGCATGGCTATTCTTGTTTATCATTGGTCGCCGCCATGACTTTTGAAAAATGCCCGGTTGTGAATGCAATTGATATCGTAATGACGGGTGGTCACGGAGAATATTTTTCCGGAAGTTTTGACACCGCCTGCAACGCTATTTCACCCACAGTTTCCATCAAGCCTGAAACCATCGCTGCTTTTTGCCACGCCAAATATATTGGTGGCGATTTTGATCCCGGAATCGATGACAAAATCTGGATCGACGTGTTACCCGACGCCCAAAAATGGCACTTGATAAGGGAGTTGCCAAATCTTGCCCCCTCCCCGTTATATGGCCGCGCTCCTGATGCCAAGCCGGCTATGGTTATGTCATGATAGAAATTGTTGAAGGCGATGCAACCGACATCGCAACTATCATGCCGATAATGAGCGATGCCTTCGATCCTGCATTTGGCGAAGCATGGACAGCGGCGCAGTGCCTTTCCGCTTTGGCCATGCCCGATTGCCGGTTGTTGATCGCAAAAGCCGATGACGCCGTTTTGGGGTTTTCAATCAGTCGCTGGGTATTGGACACAGAAGAATTGCTTATGATCGGGGTCGTCAAAGATCGGCAAAGACAAAAAATCGGAAGTTTATTGTTAATCGAGACGATAAAAAACGCGACTATTGGAAATAGAAGTCAATTATTTCTTGAATGCCGAGACGGAAATAATGCAATGGATTTTTATAGCAACATTGGTTTTGAACCGATTGGTCGACGAAAAAATTATTATAACAGCGATGACGGCCTACGACCCGACGCGATCACAATGTCTTACATTCTATAGTTTCATTGACTTGATTTGGCATCATCTATAATTCCATATTCGCTAGTAAAACAAAAAAATGGGGTCATGGAGAATTTAGATGTCACAAGAAAGTATCGATGCAGCAGAATTGCTGATCACTTTAACTGCCGATATTGTTGCTGCACATGTAAGTAATAACAGCGTTGCCGTTTCGGACGTTCCGACACTGATCGGAAATGTTCACGCCGCACTTGCAGGTTTATCGACAGAAGTTGTTGTAGTCGAAGCACCATTAGAGCCCGCTGTCCCTATTCGCACGTCAATCAAGAAAGATTATATCGTTTGTCTAGAAGACGGCAAGAAACTGAAAATGCTGAAACGTCATCTTATGACGCACTACGGCATGACTCCTGACGATTATCGGGCGAAATGGGGCCTTGCCGCCGATTACCCGATGGTCGCTCCTGCTTATGCCGAGCAACGCCGCGTGTTAGCCAAGGCTATTGGCCTCGGGCGGGCCCCAGGGTCAGGTCGGAAAAAGAAAGTTAAATAAGCGACTTTCCAACAACGGCAATACCATAACTGGAAGCGAGAGACTGAAGGCCGGGTGTATGCCCGGCCTTTTTCTTTGACGAATCGCAGGGCCTCACTAAACATCGCACACGATGGACACGAAAATCGATATTGAGGCATTATGCCAAGAACGCGGTCTCCGCATCACGGATCAACGCCGCGTCATTGCGCGCGTCATCTCGGACGCGGCGGACCACCCCGATGTCGAAGAGCTTTATCGGCGGTCTTCCGCAATTGACCCGAAAATATCGATTGCGACAGTTTATAGAACTGTCCGCCTGTTTGAAGAGGCAGGCATATTGGACCGCCATGACTTCGGCGACGGACGCGCCCGATACGAAGCATCACCCGAGGCGCATCACGACCATTTGATCGATGTTGAAACCGGTAAAGTTGTCGAATTTGTTGATCCTGAACTTGAGGCGCTTCAAAAAGTAATCGCTGAACGGCTTGGCTATCGCCTGGTCGACCACCGGATGGAGTTATATGGCGTCGCCATCGACCGTAAAGATTGAGCGACGCACCCCTGTCGCATTTTTAGCAGGCCAGTTGATGTTCCTTTTCCGGTTGCTGTTGATGACAAGCAGCCTGATTTTCGCACTGATATTGCATAATATATGGCGCGTGTTTGGCCAAAGCTCACCTTGGCCGCGGTTGTTTTTACTGTCGATCAGTTGGACCAGCGGCATTGCGACCGCAACCACCGGCACGCGCATCCGCCGAAATGTCTTTTACGCCGCCAATCACCATAGCTGGATCGATATACCGGTCATGTCAGGCGTTACCGGCTGCACTTTTGTTGCGAATGACAGTATCGAAGGCTGGCCGCTCATCGGATGGCTTTGCAAGATCAATAATACGATATTTGTCAGCCGCGAAAACAGGCTAAACATCGGCAATCAGGTCGATGATTTGCGTGAAGCCATGACCAGTGACCAGCCGGTGACGATTTTCCCGGAAGGCACCACGCACGATGGAACAGGACTGTTGCCGTTCAAACCCTCGTTATTCGCGGCATTGGTGCCGCCGCCGCCCGGCATGCTGGTACAACCCGTCTATATAAATTATGGACATCACACCCCCAGGATCGCGTGGGTTGGCGATGAAAAAGTGACAGATAATTTCTGGCGTCTTTTGTCCTATCTAAAGCCGATAACTGCAACCTTGCATTTTCTCGAACCATTTGATCCAGCGCATTATCCTGACCGAAAGGCCATATCGGCTGAGGTACGAAGTCGCATCGGTTCGGCGATGGAGGCTGGCGGCACTCCGCCGCGCTATGTATAGGCGCTCGGCATGAGCATGGATTCACCTAAAACCTACACGATCAAAAACTACGGCTGCCAAATGAACGTTTACGATGGCGAACGAATGGCGGAGCTTTTTGATGCCCAAGGCATGACCCCCGCGGATGATAAGAATGACGCTGACATTGTTGTCTTAAATACCTGCCATATAAGGGAAAAAGCCGCAGAAAAGGTATATTCGGAAATCGGGAGGCTAGGCAAAACCAGTCGCAGTCCTGGCGGCCCGATGATCGCCGTTGCAGGATGCGTCGCGCAGGCAGAAGGAAGCGAAATTAGTCGGCGTGCGCCAACCGTCGACATTGTGGTAGGTCCGCAAGCCTATCACAATTTACCACAGATGATTGCCGATGTTACCTCTGGCAAACGCGCCGTAGATCTTGATTTACCGGGCCTTGATAAATTTTCGCAGCTTCCGCAAAAGCGCAAAACCGGAGCCTCCGCATTTTTAACAGTTCAAGAAGGCTGCGACAAATTCTGTACATATTGTGTTGTACCTTACACGCGTGGCGCAGAGGTTTCCCGCAGCTGGAGCGCCCTTATCGATGAGGCGAAGGCACTGATCGAAGGCGGCGCAAAGGAAATCACGCTGCTCGGGCAAAATGTAAATGCATGGACGGGCGAAGATGATACCGGCACGATGCAGGGACTTGATGGCCTTATCCGGGCCCTGGACCGCCTCGATGGCCTTAAACGCATTCGTTACATGACCAGTCACCCCAATGACATGACCGAGGGATTAATTGCCGCGCATGGCGACGTTGAAAAGCTGATGCCTTTTCTACACCTTCCGGTTCAATCTGGCTCGGACCGTATTTTGAAAGCGATGAACAGAAGCCACAGCCGCGACAGCTATCTGAAAATCCTTGACCGTGCGCGCTCGGTTCGCCCCGACATTGCCCTTTCCGGTGACTTTATCGTTGGATTTCCAGGCGAAAGCGATGCGGATTTCGCTGACACCCTGAGCCTTGTACGTGCGGTTGGGTACGCGCAGGCGTTTTCGTTCAAATATAGCCCGCGGCCCGGTACTCCTGCTGCTGATATGGACACCCAAATTTCAACAGACATAATGGATGACAGGCTGCAGCAACTTCAATCGCAGCTTGTTGCTGACCAGTCGGCATTTAATAGCAAAATGCTCGGAAAAACGTGCGAAGTGTTGCTCGAAAGACCCGGAAAGCTAGGGAACCAATTAATAGGTAAATCACCTTGGATGCAATCGGTGCATGTGCTTGCGCCCGACCTGACAATCGGTGATATTGTTCATGTAGAGATTACCGATTCTGGACCATTGAGTTTGAAAGGTGAACCGACAATGAGAGCAGCGGCCTGAATGGCAAAAAGGGCACAAGCGCAAGCTGGTGATATGTCGCGGCTCGAAATGAGCTTTGACAAACCACATCTTATCAACTCTGTTTTCGGCGAATTTGACCGGAATTTGGTAACAATCGAAAACCGGCTCGGGGTATATATCTCCGCACGCGGCAATCGCGTCCAGATCGAAGGCGAAGCAGGTGCGACCGCACGGGCCCGGGATATCCTCAATGATATCTATTCAAGGGTACTTCGCGGCGAAAATATTGATGCCGAGGCCGTGCAATCAATCATCGCAATGACAGCCGAACCCACATTGGAAGGCATTGTCCGCAAAGAAGTCTCGGACGCGCCCGGTATCATGATCCGCACCCGCAAGAAAACGTTGGTTCCGCGCTCCGCCAACCAAGTGCCCTATATGGAGGCCCTTGCCCGTGACGAGATAATCTTTGCATTGGGGCCGGCAGGCACCGGAAAAACCTATCTTGCAGTGGCGCAGGCTGTTGCGATGCTCATAACCGGCGCTGTCCAGCGCCTTGTACTTTCCCGCCCCGCGGTCGAAGCGGGCGAACGGCTGGGTTTTCTGCCGGGCGATATGAAAGAAAAGGTAGATCCCTATCTCCGCCCGATTTACGATGCACTGTATGATTGCCTTCCGGCAGAGCAAGTGGAACGGCGCATGGCATCCGGTGAAATCGAAATCGCGCCTATTGCTTTCATGCGCGGCAGAACATTGGCGGATGCTTTTATCATATTGGACGAAGCGCAGAATACCACCGCCGCGCAAATGAAAATGTTCTTGACCCGTTTTGGCATGAACAGCCGCATGGTAATATGCGGCGATCCCCATCAAGTTGACATCCCCGGGGGCGAACGCATGTCCGGCCTGAATGATGCCGTGCAACGGCTGGAGGGTGTAGATGGCATTCAAACTATCCGCTTCAACAGCAGCGACGTTGTCCGCCATCCGTTGGTAGGACGCATCGTCGATGCTTATGAGGGGCCGGAATGATTGATGTCGAATTGGACATCGGGCTGGATTGGCGCAACAGCGGGTTCGGGCAAGTTGAAGTTGAAAAGGCGGTAGATGCAGCGGTGAAGTTTGCCGGGTTGCCGGGGCTTTCGGATTATCCTTCGCCAATCGAGGTGAGCATCAAGCTGTCGGACAATGACGAGGTCCACGCCCTTAATCGCGAATGGCGCGATAAGAATAAGCCGACCAATGTCCTGAGCTTTCCGACGTTGGATGACGATGATTTGAATTCTTTCCGTCACCCTGAACTCGTTTCAGGGTCCATCGCTACTCAAAGACCGGAGGGTGAGGCGGCAAAATGGACCCTGAAACAAGTTCTGGGTGACGAGCCGGAGATGGAGTTGCTATTGGGCGACATCATCTTGGCTTATGGCGTTTGCGAGGCCGAAGCCGCCGAAAAGAACATCCCAATTGCCGTCCATGCCGCACATTTGGTCATACATGGTATGCTACATTTGCTCGGCCACGACCACATCGACGATGACGATGCAGAGGCGATGGAAGCTTTGGAGGTAAAAGCGCTTGCATCCATAGGCCTCGACAATCCATATAGTGAATAATCTACGGCAATAAGAGGTACCGATTTTCCCCAATGTCAGAGGGTGACAGTTTTAGCGGTATAAAGACCGCAACCGACGATGATAGCGACGGACGAATATGGCAGCGGCTGAAGACGATGTTCTTTGGTCGCAATCACGAACCGACCTTACGCGAGCAGCTTGAAGAAGCGATCGCCGAACATGAAGAAGATGACGAGGAAAGCCGCCAGTCCGATCAGGACGGCGACCTGACCGCAGTAGAGCGCACGATGCTGCGCAACCTGCTCCATTTCAGCGAGCATCGCGTCGACGACGTCATGGTCCCTCGGAGCGACATTGTCGCCATCGATGAAAGCGCGAGCTTTGCTCATTGCGTCGCCTCGTTCGCCGAACACGGCCACAGCCGCCTGCCCGTCTACCGCGACACGCTCGACGCAATCACCGGCATGATCCACATCAAGGATATTTTCGCAGTGCTGGCCGAGGGTCAGGAAACTCCTGACAGCCTTGAAGCCTTCATTCGCCAGCCACGCTTCGTGCCGCAAAATATGAGCGTTCTGGCATTGCTTGATGAAATGCGCCGGACACGAACCCACCTTGCAATTGTACTGGACGAATATTCAGGCACCGAAGGCCTTGTCACCATCGAGGATCTGGTCGAGGAAATCGTCGGCGAGATCGAGGACGAACATGACGAAGAACCCGAGGCTCTGTTCGCGCAAATAAGCCCCGAAATGTGGGAAGCCGACGCGCGCGCCGAACTCGATGACTTGGCGGAAGCCATCGACCCTAAACTGGCGCTGATTGACGAAGATGTCGATACTTTAGGCGGGCTGGCGTTCGTGATTGCCGGGCAAGTGCCGAATGTCGGCCAGATGCTGCTCCACGAAACCAGCGGGTGGCGGTTGGAGATACTCGAAGCGGACGAGAAGCGGGTGACGAAGATCAGGCTGTTCGCGCCGGTGCCGGATCCTGAGGAAGTGGGGGAATAAGCGTTCGGAGTTGAGTGGCTGCTTACGACAACGTTGCGGACATTTACCCTGCGAACTCTGATCGATAGCTTGGGGGCCGATTGCCGACTGGCTACTTTTGGCCGAAGCGACACCTAAAGCCGACATTCGAAAAGTGACCCAACAGCTAGCGTTTGCGAGCCGGCCTACACCTGCATCGTCATAAAAATCGAAGATTCAAGCCATGCGGCGCGGGCGACAGACTGATCTGCGTCAAGCCGGCATAAACCCGGCTGCTGTCAGGCGTTCGACGATGATCGGCATCAGCTTTGCCGGAATGTCGGGCATTGGCGGGTGACTGGAGAACTCCCGGGAATCGCTCAGTATCGTTTCGCCCGCGCGGATGGTAAAGCCTTCATAACCCTTGGCTGCGACCTGATTGCAGATGTCGGTATAGGTGTTGAGCCCACCGGCATAGGGCATAAACATCCGAGGCTTGCCTGGGACGTTCGCACCCATGTACCAGCTGTTGGCGGTGGGCAGCAGCGTCGGGGTGACGGCTTCTGCGACATGGCGGCACCACGCCGCTTCCGCCTCGGGGGTTGCCTCGATGCTGGCCATCTGGCGGTCAGCCAGCCACGACAGGCAGTCGGCGATCCATTCGACGTGCTGTTCGATAGAATTGATCATGTTAGTCAGCACCGAAGGGCTGCCCGGCCCGGTGATGGTGAACATGTTCGGGAAGCCCGCGACCGTCAGCCCGAGATAGGTCCGCGGCCCCTCGGCCCAATGGTCTTGGATTCGGCGGCCGCCGACGCCACGGATGTCGATACGGTCGATGGCACCGGTCATCGCATCGAAACCCGTGGCAAGCACCATGGCATCGAAATCATGCTGGCGGGCGGTGGTGGCAATGCCGCCCGTGTTGAAAGTAACAATCGGTGCAGCGTGCAGATCGACCAGTTCGACATTGTCGCGGTTGAAGGTGGCAAAGTAGCCGGTATCGACACAGGGGCGCTTGGTCCCGAAATAATGCTGTTTCGGCGTTAACAGATCGGCGACTTTGGGATCGGCAACTTGTTCGCGGATCTTTTCGGCGATGAAATCTTGGATGATGCGGTTAGCGGCCGGGTCGATCGCCGTGTCGCCAAAGGCGCCAAGCAGGCGGAAGCCTCCCCAGGCCCAGCGACGATCAAGTTCCGCCCTTATGTCTTCGGGGCTCGATTCGGTCGCCAGCACGTCCGTGCGGGCCTCGTTCTGGAAACCACCGACGGTGTCGCGCGACGCGGCGCGGTAGCCGCGGGGATCCCGCTCCCATGCCTCCAAGTCGGCAGGCGGAATCGGGCCATTGTGCGCCGGCACCGAATAATTGGGCGTTCGCTGAAATACCGTCAGCTGCGCAGCCTGCGCGGCAATAACCGGGATTGACTGGATGGCCGACGACCCGGTGCCGATGATCCCGACACGCTGGCCGGTGAAATCAGTGCCTTCGTGCGGCCAGCGCGACGTGCGGTAGATCGAACCCTTGAAATCCTCGATGCCCGGAAAACTGACTTCGGTCGGGATCGACAGGCAGCCAGTGGCAAGGATGAAGTATCGGCAGTCATAGCCATCGCCGGTGTCGGTCGCGATGCGCCAGCGCTGCGCCGCCTCATCCCAGGTCGCTGCCGCAATCCGCGTGTCGAGGCGAATGTCGCGCCGCAGGTCAAAATGATCGGCGATATGGTCGGCATAGGCCAAAAGTTCGGGTTGCGGCGCATAACGTTCCGACCAGCGCCATTCCCGTTGCAGCCCCTCGTCGAAACCGAAACTATATTCCAGACTTTGAATATCGACTCGCGCGCCCGGATAACGGTTCCAGAACCAGGTCCCGCCAACGCCACTGCCCGCCTCGACGACCTGCCCCGAAATCCCCGCCTGACGCAGCTTGTGGAGCATGTACATGCCGGCAAAGCCTGCGCCGACGATCAGCACATCGGTGGTGGTGGCGGCGCTGGCCATGACGATGATCCCCTTGCGATTTTCGGAAGACTAACACGTTTACCGGCACGGCGCACCCATTGAGAATCGCAAGGCCACCAAAGCATCGCACCGTGACCTCAACGCCGAACATCCTAAGTCCCGCGTCGAGCAGACCATTGAGCAAGCGCGGATGCGAACGTCTGATTCCCAACCAATACTTGCCATTCGCAATTCCGAGGACACACTACTAT
This sequence comes from Sphingorhabdus sp., assembly GCF_041737645.1. GTDB lineage: Bacteria > Pseudomonadota > Alphaproteobacteria > Sphingomonadales > Sphingomonadaceae > Sphingorhabdus_B. Next base: position 34,720 of record NZ_JBGSRI010000070.1, on the reverse strand, counting down.
TTACCCACCAGCTTCGCCGCCCTGCTACGCCAGCTTTCGGCGAGCGTTTCAAGTTCCGCCAGCGCCGTTAACTCCGCGTTTGCACCCTCCCCCCGATGGCCGCCGCCGATCAGCAGTTTGAACACCCGTGCTATCGTCCAATCATGGCCAGCCTGTTTGACCTGCTCGATCCGGTCCCCCGGCGCCACCTCGCCGTCCTCAATCACGCGGAAGTAACCGCCACAGCGGCCGGTTTTGATAACCGCGCCCGTCAAGCCATGCACGCCAAAATGATGGTCGATTTTCCAGCAAGGCTGCCGTCCTTGCGAGACCTCGACCAGTGCCTCGCCGATACGGAAACGGTCGCCGATGCGCAATTTATCCTCGGTCAGGCCCGATGCGCTGATATTCTCACCAAAGGCTCCGGCGGCATCAAGCAGCGGATGCGATATGTCTTCTCCTGCAAAATGCGCTATCCATTTTGGATAATGTTCCGCTGGATAGAAATGCACCGCTTTGTCAACGCCCCCATGCACCGTTGGATCTCCAACCTCATCCCCATCAAAACCTAATCGATAAAGCTTAACGGGGCGATCAACGGGAGCCCGGGCCATAGCGCTTTTGACACCATCATGACGGAACGGTTTCGGTCCACCAATCAACAATGTATCAATTCGAGTAAGGATCATGGTCGGTGAATAGCTAATCCTGCACCGCTTCAGCAAGTTCAATATATTGGCATTCTGCCGCACCCTGTCTAAAAGCGTGCCGATGCAAACCAGCGATCTTCGCATTGCCCTGTTCAGCGGCAATTATAATTATGTGCGGGACGGCGCAAATCAGGCGTTAAACCGGCTTGTCGGATATTTATTACGACAGGGCGCATCTGTTCGCGTCTATTCCCCGACCATCGACAAACCGGCATTTCCGCCCACCGGCGAATTGGTCAGCGTGCCTTCTATGGCGATTCCCAACCGCCCAGAATACCGCATTCCGTTATCGTTATCGCGCAAAGTAAAACAAGATCTTGAATCTTTCAGCCCGAATGTGATCCATATTTCGAGCCCGGACCGCGTCGCAAGGCAAGCAGCACATTGGGCCAGAAAGAGAAACCTGCCGGTTCTTTGTTCGGTCCATACGCGGTTTGAAACCTATTTCCGATACTATAATTTATCGTTCGTCGAGCCATTGGTCGAAGCATGGCTCCGGCGTCTTTATCGCAAATGTGACGCATTGGTCGCACCTTCCGAGAGTTTCGCCCAAGTCTTGCGCGAACAGCGTATGAACTATGACATCGACATCTGGTCGCGCGGGGTGGATCGCGAAATTTTCAACCCGCAACGCCGGGATATGGATTGGCGCCGGTTGCAAGGGTTGGCGGATGAAATTCCCGTCATCGGATTTCTTGGTCGGCTCGTCATGGAAAAGGGACTTGATGTCTTCTCCGATGCAATTGACCAGCTACGCCGACGTGAAGTTTCGCATCAGGTGATGGTTATCGGTGAAGGCCCTGCCCGCAGCTGGTTCGAAAGTCGGTTGCCACATGCACGCTTTGTTGGTTTCCAAGGCGGGAATGATCTTGGCCGGGCGGTAGCCAGTATGGATTTGCTCTTCAACCCCAGCATTACCGAAACATTTGGCAATGTCACGTTGGAGGCAATGGCGTGCGGCTTACCCGTCGTCGCAGCCAAAGCTACAGGCAGCCAGAGCCTGGTTGAAGACAAGGTTTCAGGACGATTGATAACGCCCGGCGCGATCAACCAGTTCGCCGACGTGCTGCAAAATTATTGCACCCAGTCAGACTTGCGTCATCAACATGGCCATGCAGGGGAAATGCGCTCGCTTAATTATAGCTGGGATGCGATCAATCAGACGGTTGCCGATACCTATATCCGCCTGATCCGTCAGCGTGCTGCCCGAACGATGGCCACCTGATGTCGGATTTGTTCGGCGTACCTGAATTGTCAAAAACAGGGCCTAGTTATGGCCCACTTGCTGACCGGCTGCGGCCTGCAAAACTTTCGGAAATTATCGGCCAGGAACATTTGACGGGTCCGGAAGGTGCAATCGGGCGAATGGTGGCGGCGGGCAAGTTATCGTCGATGATCCTTTGGGGGCCACCGGGGACTGGAAAAACAAGTATAGCCCGGTTGCTCGCCGATGCCGTCGATATGCACTATAAAGCGATTTCGGCCGTGTTTTCCGGTGTCGCTGATCTTAAAAAGGCTTTCGCAGAAGCTGAAACTATCGCGCGAACAGGTAAGAAGACGTTGCTGTTTGTGGACGAGATACATCGTTTTAACCGCGCCCAGCAGGATGGCTTTCTTCCTTTTGTCGAAAGTGGCGTGGTCACGCTGGTCGGCGCAACCACCGAAAACCCGTCTTTTGAATTAAACGCTGCTTTGCTGTCGCGTTCTCAGGTGATGATATTGCACCGCCTTGATGAAACTGCGCTCGACACGTTGCTAACACGCGCGGAAGAACTTGAGCAGCGCGTACTTCCGGTAACGCAAGACGCGCGGACCGCCTTAGTAACTAGTGCAGACGGCGACGGGAGGTTTTTGCTTAATCAAGCCGAAACATTGTTTTCCATCGCCATAGAAACGCCGCTTGACCCGTCCGCAATGGCCGCATTGCTGCAACGGCGGATGCCTGTTTATGATAAAGACCGCGAAGGGCATTATAACCTCATTTCTGCGCTGCATAAAAGCTTGCGCGGATCGGATCCGCAGGCTGCTCTATACTGGATGGCGCGAATGCTGGTTGCGGGTGAAGAACCGCTCTATGTACTGCGCCGACTTGTCCGTTTCGCCAGCGAAGACATTGGTCTTGCCGACCCACAAGCCTTGGTTCAGTGCCTGGCGGCCAAAACTGCCTATGAGTTTCTCGGCAGTCCGGAAGGCGAGCTCGCGATTGTCCAAGCCTGCTTGTATTTAGCCACGGCGCCTAAATCCAACGCAGCCTATAAAGCCCAGAAATCAGCATGGAAATTGGCGCGGGAAAGTGGCTCGCTTATGCCTCCGGCACATATTCTAAATGCACCGACAAAATTGATGAAGGATATCGGTTATGGCAAAGGATATGCTTATGACCATGATGCCGATGATGGATTTTCAGGTGCGAATTACTGGCCCGATGAATTGGCACCTGCCAGGCTATATCAACCCGTTGATCGCGGGTTTGAACATAAGATCGCAGAGCGCCTGCTCCATTGGGACAAGCTGCGGAACAATCGTGGATAAATGACCGTGCCGCAATTTCGTCACGCAATTAAATCCGACCGAAATCGCACCGCATTGTGAATCGAAAATTCTCCTGTTTTGCCTGCGTGGATTGGTCAGGCGCAAAAGGCAATCGTCATAAGGGAATAGCACTTGCCGTATGCGAAAAGGGGAATTCAGCACCAGAATTGATCGTGCCGAATGAAGGCATATGGTCACGGCAAGGGGTAGCCGACTGGTTGTTGGCGCAGCAAGATGATCTGCTAATTGGTTTCGATTTCAGCTTTGCGCCGCCATTCATCGAACGTGGCAGTTACCTGCCCGGCGACGATGTGCCTGACACAGCGCGTGCGTTTTGGGCCTATGTCGATGCCCATTGCGAGGATGAAGATCTGGGTGCAGCATCCCTGTTGGAACATCGCCACCGCCGTCATTTTTATTTCGGTGCTGCGGACGGACGGAAAGCGGATTTCATGCATTCGCGCCGATGTGAAGCGCACTATAACGCCCAAGGCGGAGGCAAGCCTTCAACAATTTATGATGCAATCGGTGCCGCGCAGGTGGCTAAAGCCAGCTTTGCCGGAATGCGTTTGCTGCACCACGTCGGAAAAAAATTACCGGTCTGGCCCTTTGATCAACTTGCCAGGTCCGGCCCCCAGATTGTTGAGATTTACACACAAATTGCTGCCCGGGCGTCAGGAATTCGAAAAGGCAGAAGCAAAATCCGCGATGGTTTTGCACTCGATGCCGCGCTCTCCAGTATGGGCTCATTGCCTCACAACCCGCTGGACCAATATACCGACCATGCAACCGACGCTATTTTAACCGCCGCTTGGCTCCGAAATATCGCAGAAAATCCAACATTCTGGACGCCGCCAGAATTAAATTTGGAAATTGCCCCAACAGAGGGCTGGACCTTTGGCGTAATTTAGCGCTATGGGCGCGAATAACGTGCCGGCTTAGCTCAGTTGGTAGAGCACCTGATTTGTAATCAGGGGGTCACGAGTTCGAACCTTGTAGCCGGCACCATTTCATGTCCTATCTACTTCTTCTGCATCGGTCAGAACAATAGAGGACATTATCCCAATCTTTCGCCCATTTTTTTCGCCAAGCAAACGGCTTTTCGCAAGCCATGCAAATTTTGGACGGAAGATCCGACTTTTTAACCATTTTCGGCATAATATACATCCGTTCACAAATTGCGGATCAGGGGCACCGTAACATTTTTATCGCACATTTTAGTATATTTACGCTTTGCAAACTATCCAATTGCTGCGCCGCATTTGTGGCGTTATTGAATCTGCAAAGGTTCTTGGGGGGTCAATGGCCGGCCGGGAAGCGATAAAATAATTATTTCCCCATGAAAAGCCGGAATACCGGCACAGAAGATACAACAGGAGAGAGTTTATGAAATTGGCAAATCGGTTGATGAAAGCATCCATGCTATCGACTATTAGCATCGCCTCACTTGGCATGGGATCCATCGCATACGCACAAGACGCGACACCGCAATCAGAAGAAGCGGCTGTAGACGAAAACGTCATCATCGTTACCGCGACGAAGCGCGAACAAACGTTGCAGGAAATTCCGATTTCGGTTTCGGTTACTTCAGGGGCGACCCTTGAACAGGCTCAAATCCGTGACATTCTTGATCTGAAAACGGTGGTGCCTTCATTGCGCGTCAGCCAATTGCAGAACTCATCATCGTCAACATTCATTATCCGTGGCTTCGGCAACGGCGACAACAACTTCGGGATCGAACCTTCGGTTGGCGTTTTTATTGATGGAGTTTTCCGTTCGCGCTCTGCTTCGTCTTTGAACGATCTTGCGAATGTGCAGCGTATTGAAGTCCTGAACGGACCGCAATCAACCCTTTTCGGCAAGAACGCTTCTGCTGGCGTGATTTCGGTCATTACCCGTGCGCCACAATATGATTTTGGCGGCAGCGTCGAAGCAACCTACGGCAACTTCAATGCCCTCACCGTAAAAGGTGATGTAACCGGCCCAATCAGTGAAAATATCGCATTTTCAGTTGATGCCAGCTACAACCGCCGTGATGGTTACGGAACCATCGTTAACTTGAACGAAGAGATTTCGGATCGTAACCGCTGGACTGCACGCGGCCAATTGCTGATTGAGCCAACCGAAAGCCTCAAGATCCGCGCCATAGTGGATTATTCGCAGATTGATGAAATCTGCTGCGTAGTCAGCACCTTGGTAGCTGGACCAACCGCACCGGCTGTGTTTGGAGTGGGCGGCGCATTGAGCACCGATTTCTTCAGCTACGACACTTTCCTTAACCGCGCACCCGTCAACGAGGTAGACAATTACGGCGGCTCGGTTCAGGTCGATTGGGAATCCGGTCCGATTTCGGTCACTTCGATCAGCTCCTATCGCGAACTGAAAAACTTCGTCAATCAGGATGTCGACTTCACCAGTGCCGATATCGTTAGCGAAATTCGCGACCAGCAGGTCGAAACCCTTACCCAAGAGTTCCGGATTGCGTCAGATTTCGACGGCCCGATCAACTTCTTGCTTGGCGCTTTCTATTTTGACGAATCCGTTACACAAGATAGCTCGCTTACTGTTGGAGCGGGTGCACGTCCTTTCTTCTCATTGCTGGCCGGCAATCCTGCCGTATTCAATGGTGTCGAAGCGGCGCTTGGCCTTGCACAAAATTCGATTTTCTCACCCGGTTTGCTAACGACGGAAGCCTACACATTGGATAACACCTCGTGGTCGGTTTTCGGGACGGTTGATTTTGAACCGCTCGATGGCCTTGTCTTCACCGGTGGCTTCAACTTCACCAAAGACAAAAAAGATTTCGCTCTCAGCCAAACGTCATTCGATGAGTTGGGCCAGATCAATCTCGTTGATGCCTTTATCGGACTTGCAACAGCCGGTACCGTCACGACGCGTGCCCAGTTTTTGGCGCTCCCCGCCCCAAACCAGGCTGCATTGGCTGCTCTAGCTACATCAGCCGCCAACCCCTTCCTCGGCTTGGCCGCATTTCAGTTCCAGCCACCGTTCCTCAACATTCCAAATGCTGTTGAAGATGGCCGGACCCGCGACGATGATTTGAGCTACACCCTCCGTGTGGCTTATGATGTGTCGGACAATATCAATGCATATTTCAGCTACGCCACTGGCTTCAAAGCCAGCTCGGTAAACCTGTCGCGTGATAGCCGCCCGTCATCAACCGACTTCATTCGCGGCACCCGCGGATCGAACTTCCTTGCACCATCATCGGCAATTCTTGACGCCGGTTTAGCTGTACCAAATCTGACCACTGGCTCGCGCTTCGCTGGACCAGAGGACGCCGAAGTTTTCGAAATCGGTTTGAAGGCACAGTTCCCAGGTGTGAGTGTCAACCTCGCTTTGTTCGACCAGTCGCTGAAGGGCTTCCAAAGCTTTTTGTTCACCGGCACCGGTTTCGGCCTGAGCAATGCGGAAGAGCAGTCGGTCCGTGGTTTCGAATTGGATGCGAAGATCAATCCAGCTCAAGGTCTCGCATTTACGTTCGCGATGACGTATCTTGATCCCTTGTTCGACAGCTTTACCTCTGGACCAACTGGCGATTTGAGTGGCGAACGGCCTGCTGGTATTCCTGAATTCAGCATCGCGACCTCGGCAACTTACACCCATGAATTCGGTGGAAGCGGCAACCGCCTCATTACCCGCGTTGATTTCAACCATGAAAGCAATACGCCGATCAACAACGGCTTGCCCACATTTGGCGCGAACAACTTCCAACGTGAAGTTAATCTTGTGAATGCTTCGTCCACCTTTGCGCTGAGCAATGGACTGGAATTGGGTCTGTGGGCACGTAACTTGCTCGATGATAAATACATCCTGACCGTATTTGATGGCGTTGCACAAAGTGGAACGGTATCGGGATATCCAAGCCCGCCACGTACTTATGGTGCGGTGGCCCGCTTCAAATTCTAAACAACCCAAAGGGTTTGAGAACGAGCCGGGGCAGCATCGCTGCTCCGGCTTTTTCTTTGAGAATAAGTGGGGCAGTCTTCTCCCCATATTTGAGAGAGAAGATAGAGGAGGTTGAGCCGCCAATTCTCGCGCCCTCCGCTTGTGCAGGAGATGGGATCTGTTCGTAATGAGCGTAAGGAGAGAAAATGGTGCCCGAGGGCGGATTTGAACCACCGACACGCGGATTTTCAATCCGCTGCTCTACCCCTGAGCTACTCGGGCTACACGGCAAAAACCGTGTGGGAGCGCAGCCTATAGAGAGGCGATATACCCCTTGGCAAGCGCAAAATCAGTCTTGGTCATACCCTTCTATGCTATCTGCATAATCGGCAGGTGGGCCAGCCACGCGATATCCTTCATCGAGCCATTTCAGCAAATCGCGATCCTTGCAGCCTTGGCTGCAAAATGGCCTGAAATCGGCGCTTTGCGGCATCTGGCATAGAGGGCATTTATTAGCTTTGCGCGACATGCACATGTCCATAGCCGTTAATATTTTCATCGGCAACGACAGTCATCGCAGCCCCGATCAGCCTCTCGCACTGCACTTGCAACGCATTCCATCTGGACGATTGCATAAGATTTGCGACATCTCTGTTTGTTGTCACGATGCGTGGTCCAAACCCGGTTGATGCCACGACGTTGCGATACAGCCAGAGCGCTTTGGTTTCATCCGATAGAGCCGCGATACGTGTGCCGAACAGCGTATCGAGCACAGATGGTCTGGGCCGACTGCGGACCACCTGCATCATTCCGAACCCGTTGACAGCACTTCGTTCAAAGGCCCGTCCGTCCGCTTGTGACGCGGAATCGAATATTTCGGCAATTTCCTGCCTTTTCGATTTGGAATCGACCGCAACGAAATCAATTATGGCCATCCCGCCGATCTGAAATAGCCTAAGCAATCGCGCTATTTCGGTTGCTGCAACAATGTTGATGGCAAATGCGTCGCCGATCCCGTCGACATCAAATACGACACCGGCTTTTGTACGCTGAAAATGGATAGTGACATCCCCGACTTGGGATGATCCCGCAACCGCGCAATCAAACGCGTCGGAAAAAGATTTTGCAGCCGGCGCCATGTCGATCAATCGATGCAGCCTCTGATTCCACAGATATTCCCTGTCGACAGGATCAACCGACAATTCGATCAGGCTGGCTTCGGCGGGCTTAACCCGACCCGGCTCTGAAATGCTTTCCCGTGTGATCATATATCCGATTTCGGCGCCGTCGGGTTTGTCTATCTTGCCACGGATCAGCAGCTCAGTGCCATCTTCTGCGATAATATAAGATCCAGCAGGCGATTTGCGATCGATCCTGCCGGTTCCGGTCTGTCCCAGAACGGTGTGCAAGTCACGCTGGATATGGATTTCTACTATTTCGCCATCCACGACCAAAGCAGCACGGCGTTCCCCCGGCGCATTGTCGATCCAAAGCTCAGTCAACCGGATATCCCGCCGAGCGTAGCAACGCCCGCGTTTCGTATAATGGCAAACCGACTACGCCCGAATGGCTTCCTGCCATCCAGTCGATCAAGGCCTCCGCCCTGCCCTGAATTGCATAGCCGCCCGCTTTACCAAGGCCTTCGCCGCAACTGATATAGCTCTCTATTTCATCGTCACCAAGACGCTTGAAACGCACGATACTGTCGCAAATACGGCTACGCATCCGGCCTTGGGCATCGATGACGGCCACGGCGCTCAACACATGATGCCGCCTGCCACTTAACAGTTCCAAAAAGCCGCGTTGCATTTCCGGATTTTTGGCCTGCTGCAAAATACGTCGTCCGACCGCGACCGTCGTATCACCCGCGATGACAATTTCACCACTCCCCCGCGCAACGGCGACCGCCTTTTCTTCCGCCATCCGTAGCGCATAAACGCGCGGAGGCTCGGCCTTGCGGGGACGCTCGTCAATATCGGGCGAAGCAATACGGTCGGGTACAACGCCAAGACGTGCCAACAAGTCCCGCCGACGAGGGCTGGAGGAAGCCAAAACAAGTTTAGGGTCCAGACCCAAGGTCTGCGCCGCCTTACTTAAAGCGGTAAGTGATCCGGCCTTTGGTCAGATCATAAGGGGTCAGTTCGCACAAAACCTCATCACCCACCAGAACGCGGATGCGGTTTTTACGCATTTTGCCTGCGGTATGGCCCAAAACTTCATGGCCATTTTCCAGCTCGACACGAAACATGGCGTTGGGAAGCAATTCGCGCACCGTCCCGCGCATTTCGAGTAATTCTTCTTTTGCCATTCGGCCCCTTAAAATGCTTGTAAATCCAATGTTGTTGCGCCCTTAGCCGGTATAAGCGTAAAAGGAAAGAGCCACCGCGCAAAAGCTGTATTGCGACAAAATGTGACAAAGTTCATCTGTCGCGCACTCGGCAATTCGATAAATATAGTTTTCATATACCTAAAAAAACAGAGTTTCTCCCCACTATGATTATCTCCCGGTTCACTGCTTTTCTGCTTGTTTCTTCGGCATTTCCAGCTTGGGCGAATACGGAAATGCCGCAAATTGGTTCAGATCCGAACCAATTGATCGAAGAAGTTGATTCGGAATCAAGCGGGGAAATAGTTGTAACTGCTGAACGTATCAGGGGAGCGGTCGATACCGATGTCCCGCCTGTCGAGGAATTGAACGAAGCGGATATTGCGGCGGTCGGTGCATCATCTTTGACCGATCTGGTCGCGGCAGTGGCACCGCAAGTCAATTCGGGGCGCGGGCGCGGCGGAGGGCAACCCATCATATTGCTGAACGGCCAGCGCATTTCAGGCTTTCGCGAGCTGCGTGACTTGCCGCCTGAAGCGGTCAAACAGGTGCAGATATTCCCCGAAGAAGTCGCTCTAAAATACGGCTTTCGTCCAGACCAACGCGTCCTTAACTTCATCTTGAAAGATAATTTTTCATCTTTTGCCACCGAATTTGAACATGCCCAGCCCCAGGATGGCGGCTTTGGCACCAATGAATTCGAAACAACATTGACCCGTATAGGCCAGAAAACCCGTTTCAATCTGGATCTTGAAATTGAACGCGCAACGCCGCTGAGCGAGAGCGAACGCGACCTTATATTCGCAGATAGTTCACTGTTGGCACTTGATGGAAATATCAGCGGATTGACAAGCGGCGGCGAAATCTCGCCTTCCCTTTCCGCTTTGTCCGGAACAATTGTTACCCAAGCTGCGGTTCCTGTCGGCATCAGCAACCCCTCATTAGCTCAATTTGCAACCACGGCAGGCACACTGAATAGTGGTGATATCGGCCGGTTCCGATCATTATTGCCACGAAGTGAAAGATTGGAAATCAATGGTACGTGGAGCTATCTGTTAGGGCCGCAGTCCATAATTTCACTCAATGCAAATTACGCCCTTAATGGCAGTACTTCATTATTGGGCTTGCCGGGCGAAAGCTTCCTATTGCCGGGCAGCAGCCCTTTCTCTCCGTTCGGTAATGATGTCATCATCAACCGGTTTTTCGACACGCCACGTCCGTTGGAACGCAAGATTGAGGCGCATAGTTTTCAAACCGGCGGGACATTCAACCATCTTGTAAGTGGCTGGCGATGGACAGTTACAGGCAATTTTTCACGTACCGATAATGAAACGACCACAACGCGTAATCTCGACTTCGCATCATTACGCTCGGATGTTTTAGCTGGAACCGCAAACCCGTTTCTGGAAAATTTCGGTTCCGATCTCGTCTTTCTCGCTCCGGACTTGGCCAATACACTCATCCAGAATATCGATACACGCAGTACCATCGCTGGCGCGCCTTTTGCGTTACCCGCAGGTGAAGTGCAGATGACATTTGCGACAGGATTTACCCGGCAAATGCTAGACAGCACGACGGTCCGGCTAGGAACGGAAACCAACATAGCACTCCGTCGCAATATATTGAACCATTCGGTCAATGCCGAGTTTCCGCTGACGGCCAATGATTTCGGAATTGGCAAGACGATCGGTGAATGGGCGATCAACGGAAATATCGGATTTAGCGAGCTTTCCGATTTTGGCCGGTTGACCGAATATGGCGCTGGTTTGCGTTGGTCACCTGTAAAAAGTCTTACGTTTCAGGCCTCCATCACAGGAGATGAAAATGCACCGGGAATTGGCCAATTGGGCAATCCGGTGCTTGTGTCGCCCAACGTCGCGACATTTGATTTTGCGACGGGTCAAAGTCTGTTCGTTTCAATAATCAACGGTGGCAATCCGTTGTTGATTGGCGAAAAGCGTCGTGACCTAATTCTGAATGCAAGCTGGAACCCCGACTTTGTCAAAGATCTTGGTATTCAGCTCAGTTATTTCAAAAACAAAAGCCGGAACACAACCGCCAACTTCCCACTTTTGACGTCAGAAATCGAAGCGGCATTTCCTGATCGGGTAACGCGAAACAGCGCCGGACAATTGGTAAGCATCGACCAACGTCCGGTGAATTTCGACCGGGAAATGTCGCAACGTATTCGCTCGGGCTTCAACATATCCGGCTCGATCGGCCAACAACCGCAAGGCCGGGGCCCGATGGGCGGCCCTCCTGGTGCAGGGGGTGCCTCTGGCGGTGCCCCAACGCCGGGTGCAGGCGCGCCAAGAGGCGGTGGTCGCGGCGGTGGCTTTGGTCCGGGCGGCGGTATGCCGAGCAGGTGGAACATCGCGCTTTACCATACGTACCGGATACAAGAAGAAATTCTAATCCGGCCCGGCGTGCCCATGTTGGATCTATTAAACGGTTCGGCATTGAACGCCAATGGCGGGGCGTCACGGCACGAGGTAGAGTTGTCCGGCGGAGTATTCCACAAAGGCTTTGGTTTCAGGCTTCAAGGTACATATAAAAGCGGTACCACCGCAGATGGTACCGGCCTTCCGGGCAGCAACGATTTGCGATTCAGCGATCTTGCTACGATCAATACGTTTTTCTTCCTCAACTTTGATCAACAAGCGCGGGTAATCAAGAACGCATCTTTCCTGAAAGGAAGCCGCATCGCGTTTCGTATCCAAAATATCTTGAACGATATCATCGACGTTCGCGACCAGAATGGACAAGTGCCATTGGGTTACCAACCGGCCTATCTTGATCCGCGAGGCAGAGTGTTTGAATTGAGTTTTCGTAAAAGATTTTAGCGAATATCAGGAACGCATTTTCCTTATAATGCGCCAAACTATAGCCTTGCCGTTATTGGCTGCTGGGAAACGACCAGGTGCTGTGGGTTTCACGCCCAACTTACGTAATAGGCCGTTGAATGCCCGCGCATCAGCCTCCGCAAAACTCCAGTCGCTACGCCATGTGATGGACAAGGATATCGAAACGGCAGGCCCGTTTCTCACATGATGTGGTGCCATCACCGGAACAAACAGCCCCTGCCCAGCACTCAACGGCCACTCTGTACCACCGCACGCCAATTCATCTTGCCAGACCAGATTACGATGGCCTCCTATATGGTAACCTTCATGTATCTCATCGGGGGCATAAAGAGGGTCACCGGCGGGGAATTGGGTCATTACTTTTGACCCTGTCAATTGCAGCAAGATGTTATGCTCGGGGTCAAAATGATAAGGCGTGACCGCGTTTGGACTGGAAACAAAAATAAAGCCCTGCGGCATTAACATTTTACCCGTCTTAACTTCGATACAAGGTTTTAGTTCGCCCAGCAAATCCAGTAACAAGATTCTATATTCGGGAACTTGCTCGATATTCTTTAGAACGGCCCAACTGCTGCTGGTTTGTGCATTCCTGATCGTATCACCGATAGTTAGTCCATTTGCGGGCACGCTGTCGGGGTCGATGCCAACGGGCAGATTACCTTTGTTATACTCGACCGACTTTGCAGGCAACGCCTCCCCCAACGCGGCGAGGGAGGTTATCGTTAAAAGCGGATGGTCGTGCAGATTATGGGAAACAATATGTGGTGTTTCAGGATAGGCTTCGGCAAATTTCAAACGTGCCGCAGTATCGAAAACTGGCATCATGCCTCTTCTCCTGCGATAAATTCCTGATCGTCGGTCACAGTGCGCGAGGCATAGCGCGCAAGTTCTGCCTTAAGGAATGCGCCGAAAACCGACCTTCGGCCAAGTCCACCAATCGCGATCGAATAACGGCCAATGGACCGGCGACCAGTCCAAATGCTGTCGATCATAGGATGACCCTGTGCGGCGCAGCTATCACACCACAGAATATCGGGAGTATCAAGCAACGCCAGATTTTCGATTTGCAACAAAACACCCGGAGAAAAACGGGCGTAATTTTCATCAAAAGCGGTTTTGAATGAAAAGCAGCCTGGCGCCGAAATAAAATTGACCAACATCGCCATCGGCTTGCCATCCAAACGCAAATCGAGCCGTTCGAGCTTACCCAAGGTCGCTGCGCCGATCACCACTTCGGTAAACAGCGCGCGGGTCGATTCGAAGCTTGCCAAGGCCGAACCGTTCCGGCCCTTCCACCCGCGGTTTTCAAGATTTAGAAACTCTCCAATCCACTCCATCAAACCCGCTTCACTGGCATCGCGTGCAAAAGTCAGCACCCCTTCTTCGGCCAGACGGTTTTTTTGGCGGCGCAGCTCTTTGCGTTTTTTAGGACGAACCGCCTCTTCGTAATAAACTTGGGGCGTCACACCATTTTCCAGAAGAGCTCTTTCTGCTTGGTGTACCATCCCGTAGTTTCGGCGTTGTTTAGCGCATTGATTCTCCAAAGCATTGGCGATTTCACCGCCTGTCGTAACGCCGTTCATATGCAAAAAAAGTGATTGCCCGGGGTTGTTATCCAGAGCCGCGAACAATTCGCGCCAAAAGTCATCGGCATATCCCGTGCGGATAAGCGGCGTTCCTAGAAAAGCATTGTGGTGAAGCCAATTTTGCACATGCGGAAGCGGCCAACGGCCATATCGCTGATGCGTTGACAGAGGCATCAATCCGCATAATTGTTCGCCATCCCACAGTGTAAAGAGTTTTACCTGTCCGGATATATCAAATTGTTCCAAAGCCGGACGCAGGAACCAGCTTTCGCCGAATATATTCGGTTCCGAAACATGGCCGGCGAGGTCACTCCAAGCCGCAACAAAGCCACGGTCAATCGTGTCCAGCCAACCCGAAAGCCGCCGACTGATTACCCCTGCCCTGTTGGCGGCATCCTGTGCCCGTGTCGCCATTTTGCCCCTTGCCCCGAACGTCGAAGTTCGCAGTAACAGCAAGCGGCAAACAATTTGCTAATAAGGAAAACAAAAACCCCGCCGAAATCGCTTTCGGCGGGGTATGATTTTTGTAATCGCTTAATTGTTACATTCCGCCGTGCGCCAATGCAGCAAGAAGAAGGAGCGCTACGATGTTGGTGATCTTGATCATGGGATTGACCGCAGGACCCGCAGTATCCTTATAGGGATCGCCAACCGTATCGCCGGTAACCGCAGCTTTATGGGCTTCGGAGCCCTTGCCGCCATGGTTGCCGTCTTCGATATATTTCTTGGCATTATCCCAAGCGCCGCCACCCGAAGTCATCGAGATCGCAACGAACAGACCACCAACAATTACCCCGAGCAGAAGTGCGCCGAGCGCTGCAAAGCCCTCTGCTTGTCCTGCAACCGCCGTGATGATGAAATATACCGCAATGGGTGTCAGCACTGGTAACAGCGACGGAATGATCATTTCCTTGATCGCTGCCTTGGTTACAAGATCAACCGTACGGGCATAATCTGGCTTGGATGCATAAGTCATGATGCCAGGATCATTCGCAAACTGGTCACGAACATCTTTCACCACTTCACCAGCCGCACGACCCACAGCGGTCATGCCCATTGCCCCAAAAAGATAAGGCAACAGTGCACCGAGCAGAAGCCCGACGATGACATATGGATTTTCTAGACTGAAGTTGACCGTGAGTTCTGGAAAATATTCGCGAAGGTCAGCCGTATAGCAAGCGAACAATACCAATGCCGCCAGACCAGCCGAACCAATGGCATAACCCTTGGTCACAGCCTTTGTCGTGTTGCCAACGGCGTCGAGTGCATCTGTTTTTTCACGAACAGATTCATCAAGACCCGCCATTTCGGCAATGCCGCCGGCGTTGTCTGTGACCGGGCCATAAGCGTCCAAAGCGACAACCATGCCAGCCAAGGCAAGCATTGCAGTTGCTGCAAAGGCAATACCAATGACGCCGGCAAGCTGGAACGCGATGATGATACCGGCGCAGATGACGATTGTTGGCATCGCAGTTGATTCAAGGCTGATCGCCAGACCCTGGATAACATTGGTACCGTGACCGGTTTCCGAAGCCTTGGCAATCGAACGCACGGGACGATAATTGGTGCCAGTATAATATTCTGTTATCCAGATGATCAGACCTGTAACAACCAGACCGAGCAGCGAGCAATAGAACAGGGTGCGACCGGTAAATCCGCCCACACTCGTTTCCATGCCACCCAAAGCATAGCTGATTGCCCACCAGATGGCAGGCACCGAAAGGACAGCAGTTACAAGGAAACCCTTGTACATCGCGCCCATGATGTTCTTTCCGCCGCCGAGACGGACGAAATAGGTGCCGATGATGGAGGTGATAACACAAACGCCACCGATCAGAAGCGGCAGGGTCATAAGGTTCAGGAACAATGCGCTGTCAGTTACGCCTTTAACAAGGAGCGCGATCAGCACCATCGTCGCACCAACGGTAACAACATATGTTTCGAAAAGATCAGCAGCCATACCAGCGCAGTCGCCGACATTGTCACCGACGTTATCGGCAATAACCGCTGGGTTGCGAGGATCGTCTTCCGGAATTCCGGCTTCTACCTTACCAACCAGATCGGCACCGACGTCCGCTGCTTTGGTAAAGATACCGCCGCCAAGACGCGCAAAGATCGAAATCAGCGATGCACCGAAAGCAAGCGCAACAAGGGCATCGATCACTTCACGGCTGTTCGGTGCCAGCTTCGAGACATCGGTCAGATACCAGAAGAACACTGCAATCGCGAGAAGCGCGAGGCCTGCAACCAGCATCCCTGTGATCGCACCTGCACGGAATGCCATCGTGAGACCAGCCTGAAGCCCGGTCTGCGCCGCAGCGGCAGTGCGGACGTTGGCTCGAACCGAAATGTTCATGCCGACATAGCCTGCAACGCCCGAGAGCACAGCGCCGATTACGAAACCGATTGTTGGAACGACGCCAAGAAACAGCGCGACCAATATGGCAACAGCAACGCCTACGATGGCAATGGTGCGATATTGACGACCAAGATAAGCTTGCGCGCCTTCCTGAATGGCCGCAGCGATTTCCTGCATTTTTTCATTGCCAGCCGATGCGCTGAGCACCTGGCGGCTGGTTACAAAGCCGTAAACAACGGCAAGTAACCCGCATAATATTGCGATTATTGTCAGAGACATGAAATGTCCTCTCCCCTGTAGTTTTGCTGAAACAGCATAAAATGACACCCTCCTCCCGAGAGATGCAAGTTCGCCGCTATAGGGCGGCTTCAATCGTCAACGCAACCCTTTAAAGCGTCCTTTTCCAGCCGATTAGGTCACTAATGCTGATATCCAAGTGTCGGCGGAAGGGGCAATTGTTGATCGCCATCAAACAAAAACAGTCCGGCACCTTGGACGACACGGCCGATCAGAGTTGCCGTCACAGGCACATCGACCTCAGGCTGGATCGCAAACAATAGCTGGTAGTCATCGCCCCAACTTGCAGCCTGCATCCGACTTTCCAGAGCATCGCCACGATAGCTGACATAGGCGTCGGATAGAGGTATTTGTGCAAGATTTATGGCGATACCGACCTTGCTCGCGCTCGCCAATCTTTCGGCATCAAGCAACAAACCGTCCGAAACATCCATCATGGCATGTACAAATGGCGCCAGTAACTGGCCTTCATGAAGTCTTGGTTCGGGGCGATTATAGGCATCCGCCAAAATCCCCATCTCATCAAAACCAGCCTCGATCAACTCAAAGCCAGCTAGCGCATCGCCCAAGGTTCCCGTTACATATACCAGATCACCGATTTGCGCGCCCGTGCGCGCAGGAACCGGCACAAATGTTGCCAAGCCAATCGCCGTTAACCCCAAGGCGCGCTTATCCCCCCGGTTAGCCACGGTGTCACCACCCAGCAAGGGTACGTCGAAACGAACCAGAACTTCTTTCAACCCATCGGCAAATTGCCGGTCCCAAGGATCTTCGCCGAGCATGAACCCCAGCAATACGCCTAATGGTCGCGCGCCTTTTGCGGCGAGATCCGACAAATTGGATGCAACCAGTTTCCATGCAACATCCGCAGGATCCGCGTTGGACAGCCAATGCACGCCTTCGGCCATCATATCATGGGTCAGGATCAGATGTTCACTGCCAATAGACAGGACCGCGCAATCGTCCAATAACCCACGAGAAGCAGGATCGAATGCTATAGCGCGCATTAAGCCAATGAAGGCAGACTCTGTCGTCATGGCCGCTCACGCCCCAAAAGATTTACGCGCGCATGTCTTTAGCAACCGCGTCCAGCAAACCGTTTACGAACTTCGCGTCTTTCTTGTCAAAAAAGGCGTGGGCGACATCCATATATTCGTCAATGACCGCACCTGTTGGAACATCCGCCCGCGCGATCAATTCATATGTGCCGCAACGCAAGATCTGGAGCATGGTTTTATCAAGCCGCGACATTTTCCACATCTCGCCCAGCTTACCTTCGATCAGCACGTCTATCTCGGCGCGGCGCGCGTTCACGCCCGCAACGACATCGTCGAAAAAATCGACTTCGGCATCGGCATATTGCGCGTCTTCAATTTCCGCACCAAGGCGATGGGAATGAAATTCGTCGAGCAAGCGGGCCAGCCCGACCTTTTCCATATCCATCTGGTACAATGCCTGCACAGCCGCAAGACGGGCGGCCGAGCGGGCTTTTGAGCTCCGGGATTTCATAATCTTTTCCTGACACTTGCCGCATGTGCGGGCAAACCCTCCGCATCGGCCAATATTGCCGCCGCCGGGCCGACGGCTTTGATAGAATGCTTGTCGAGCGCAATGAAACTGGTGCGCTTCATAAAATCCAGCACCGACAACCCCGATGAAAAGCGTGCTCGGCGTCCGGTGGGAAGGACATGGTTGGGTCCAGCCACATAATCGCCAATCGCCTCGGGTGTCATGCGTCCCAAAAACACCGACCCGGCATGGCGTACCATGTTAAACAAGGATTCGGCGCGAACGTCATCCACGGCCAGCTCCAGATGTTCCGCCGCCAGTCGGTTCACAAGCGGCATCGAGTCTTCAAGGCTTTTGACGACCACGATCGCACCATTGTCTGTCCAGCTTTGTCCGGCAACCGCTCCGGTTGCCAATCCGGCAATCTGCGCCTCAACGGCCAACGCAACTTTGTCGGCAAAGGCGGCATTGTCGGTAAACAGGATAGACTGGCTGGTCGGATCATGTTCGGCTTGGCTCAGCAAATCGGCTGCGATCCAATCGGGTTTGTTCTGTGCATCTGCAACCACCACTATTTCAGACGGACCGGCAACCATATCGATACCAACCACACCATATAGCTGACGCTTTGCTTCGGCCACCCACGCGTTGCCCGGACCGGTAATTACGTCGACGGGTCTTATCCGGTCTGTGCCGTAAGCCAACGCCGCGATGGCTTGCGCCCCGCCAACCCGCCAGATTTCGTCCACGCCAGCCAAATGCGCTGCGGCCATGACCGTCTGATTTATTTCACCGCCTGGCGTTGGCGTTACCATGACCAGCCGCCCTACTCCGGCAACCTTTGCCGGAATAGCATTCATGAGCACGGACGACGGATATGCCGCTCTGCCACCGGGAACATAGACCCCTGCCGCATCAACAGCAGTCCAGCGCGCACCCAGACGGACGCCGGACTTATCGGTATAATCCCGGTTCTTTGGAAGTTGTGCCTTGTGATAAGTATGAATGCGCTTTGCAGCGAGTTTGAGCGCGTCACGCAAATCGGGCTTGAGTCCATCAAAGGCGGCTTTGCATTCGGCCGCTTCGACTTGCCAGCCTTCTTTGTTCAGGTCGAAACCATCAAATCTTTGGGTCAATTCGACCAAAGTAACATCGCCGCGCGCGCGGACATTGCGGATTGTCTGCTCGACAATGCTCGACACATCGGCATCTGCCTCGCGCCGGTCACTTACCAGCGCGTCGAAGGCCTCGTCAAAGCCCTTTGCCGAGGAATCAAGCCGCCGCACGTTCGCCTGACAACAATCGAAAGCGCTCGACCAACGCGGGCAAAGTACCGTTCATCATTTTATATGCAGCGCGATTGACAATCAGACGCGCTGACACCTGGGAAATCACTTCGGTTTCGACAAGGCCATTTTCAGCCAGGGTTTTACCCGACGATACCAAATCAACAATCCGACCCGATAGGCCCAGCATCGGCGCAAGTTCCATTGCACCGTTCAATTTCACGCACTCGGCCTGAATACCTTTGGCCTGATAATAACGACTTGTTGTCGCAGGATATTTGGTAGCCACGCGGATATGCCCGCCCATCGCAATATCATCAGCACCCGAAGGCATAGCCACAGAAATACGGCATCGTCCGATACCCAAATCAACAGGTGCATAGAGTTCGGAATAGTCAAATTCGTCGATAACATCTGACCCGACAATGCCAATATGCGCCGCACCATGCGCGACGAACGTTGCCACATCAAAGGCGCGCACCCGAATGATATTCATAGCAGGATTGTTTGTGGCGAATAACAGAGCGCGACTGCTGTCGTCAAAAAAAGACGATTCAGGTTCGATACCGGCGCTTTTCATAAGCGGCAGCGCTTCGTCTAAAATCCGTCCCTTGGGGATTGCAAAGATGATTTGTTCGGTCACAATGCCCGCGCTTTAGGGGCCACGCGCAGAAAGGGCAATATGTCTGACACATTCGGTATTGGCGTAATGGACGACCAAAGGGTGGCGGTAGGCATCAAAGTGCAAGCGGAACACTGCCGACGCAACGGGGCACCGGTTACGGCGCGCATTGTCGAGGCGCAACTTGCACTTATGCAGGGTGACACTCAATGCGGCCAGCGCATCGTCCACTGGCCGGGCCTGCCGTTAGAAGATGCCATGCCGCTGCGTCTTGCCGGTGGATTTCATCATCTCGTACTGACAGGCGCGGATTCCCGTCTTTTGCCGGTTTATCGCGGTGACATTGAAACGCAGGCCGAGGTCGACATTATTGTCGAGGCGGTAACCGCCGAACATGATGCGCGCCTGCTGCCCTGGCTGGACGGGCCGCCCCAAACGAACGAAGCGGGCCGCTCAGCCAGTTTTATGGCCGGGCTGCTGTGGTTGTCCGGCCGCATCGGACCGCGCTTCGAACTTAACGAAATAGGGGCAAGTGCGGGCATCAATACGATGATGGAGCGATATTGGTATAACCTTGGCGGTATCAAAGTCGGGCCGGAGGGATCGCCGATGCGAATCACGCCGGAATGGCGCGGGCCTCCACCTCCCGAAGCAAAAGTGGAAATTGTCGGCATATCGGGATGCGATCAATCCCCGGTCGATCTGGCCGATCGCGACGCCGCACTGCGCGTTAAAAGCTATGTCTGGCCTGAAAATGCGGGACGCTTGGAACGCATGGACGCCGCGATCGCGCTGGCGGCGCAAAAGCGTCCGGATGTGGTAAAGGCCGACGCGCTTGATTGGGTTCTGCAACGGTTGGCAGCGCACCAGGATAAGGCTGTCGTGCGGGTCTTTAACCACAGCATCGTTTGGCAATATATTCCGGCCGATAGGCGTGACGCCATTACGGACGCCATTGAAGCGCAGGGCAGAAAGGCGACAGCCGAGCGTCCTCTTGCCTGGATGATGCTCGAAACCAACCGCGAAACCTTTAAGCATGAATTGCAAATCCGCTATTGGCCCGGACCCGATCAGTGGCACCTGCTTGCCGAAGCCCAAGCGCATGGCGCTTGGGTGGAATGGCACGCAAGCCGGTCTTAGGCCAAAAAACGTTCTATCGCCGCATTCACCGCTTCGGGTTTTTCCCAGATGACAAAATGCCCGCAGTCGTAAACCGGTTCCACCACAACAGAAGGAACAAGCGTTTCGATACCATCGATATTGCTTGGGGGCAGAGCAAGGTCATCCATTGCCCAGACGACCAGCGTGGGGATCATTAATTTTGGAAATTCGCCAGCCGCAAAGGCGGGGATTTCGACGTCTTCATCCATTGCCGGGACATAAAGCGCGGATGCGCGATACCAATTGAGCATGCCGAAGCAGGCATCCCGATCTTCCCAATCGGTAAGCAAAGCAGCTCGCTCTTCTGGCTCCATTGCGCTCGGCTTGTCCCATTTTATGGTTTCGAGCAACAATCCGGTAAGTCCTTTTTCCCGAACCAACGTATCATTGGCATGGTCACGAAAGGCGCGGATATACTGGCTTGATGCGCGCTGGTTCATATCCTTTATCAATAAGCGCTGAAACAGAAAAGGATGCGGCGCATTTGCGATAATTGCGCGCGACACACGTCCTGCCCATGCCGGATTGAATGCGCCCGGCTGTCCGTTCAGCGCCACACTCCACGCTATCGCACCGCCCCAATCATGACCGGCGATAATAAAATTCTGTACACCCAAGGCGTCGGCAAGTGCAAAAATATCGGCGGTCAGCTTGTCTGCTGTGTAAGATTCAACGTCTTGCGGTTTTGAAGTCCCGCGATAGCCACGCTGATCCGGTGCGATACAATAAAAACGGTCTGCAAATGCTGCGATCTGGTGCCGCCAGGTACGATGTGATTCAGGAAAGCCGTGCAAGAATATAATGGCCGGATTATCCGGGTTGCCGGCAACATAAGCATCCATGTCAATTCCTGTCGAAAGCGACACGCGGCGAAGGGAGAGTTCGGTCATTCGGGTTCTAGCCTTTTGAAAGCGATGAGAAATCGGCACCGCAATTTCTTCTGAAACAGAAATTGGTCCATAATGATTGTAAAAAATCGGCAATCACGAACTTCGGGTGAGTGGAACTTCCGGTATGGGGATCGATTCCTTATCGTCTCCTGGAACGAGCGGGAAAGTTCCTGCTTTCCAGTCCGCTTTGGCTTGATTGATCCGGTCACGCGAAGAAGACACAAAATTCCACCAGACATGGCGCGGAGTCACGAAGGCCTCTCCGCCCAAAAGCATGACACGGCAATCGCTGTCCGCCCGCAGAGTCATCGCTTGTCCCGGCTTCAGCACATAAAGGCTATGCGGCTCCAGCGTTTCCCCGTCCAGACTTGCTGATCCAAGAGCGACCAGAATAGCTCGCTCATCCGCCTCTGCATCAATGGGAATGGTCGCTCCGGCGTTCATCAATATATCTGCATAAATGGTTTCGGCGTGTTGGGTCGTGGGTGCTGACACACCCCAAAGCGACCCCATAATAACCCGCGCAGAAACATTCCCGGTTTCGATAAGCGGCAAATTTTCTTGCGCCACATGTTCGAATGCCGGATCGATTTCCTCTTTTCCATCTGGCAAGGCGAGCCATGTTTGCATCCCCGATATGGGGGAGCCTAAGGCCCGCTCTGCCAATGGCGTCCGTTCGCTGTGCACAATGCCCTTGCCTGCGGTCATCAAATTGAGAGCGCCCGGCCGGATCGTCGCAAAAGTCCCCAAACTATCGCGATGGTCTATCGCACCTTCAAACAGATACGTCACTGTCGCAAGATTGATATGTGGGTGCGGACGAACATCCATTCCACTTCCTATATCAAAATGGGCAGGACCAAATTGATCGACGAAAATGAAGGGGCCGACCATTGTCCGCGCTTTGCTGGGCAAAGTGCGGCGCACTTCAAAAGCGCCTAAATCATGAGTGGTAGGGGTGATGAGCAACATGGTCGAACGATGCTGCCGCCTTCTATAAATTGTCAAGTCGGTAACGACGTCAATCTTCGTAGCGACTTTCCTCACGCAGTTTCAAACCTGCCGTTTGTAACGGTGTGACAGATTCGGCAAAAACTTTGGGCGTCATGCCGGTGTAGCGGCGGAACTCCCTGTTCATATGGGACTGGTCATAATAGCGAAGCGCGCCAAGCTCCAACTCGGTCGGACTGCTAAATCCACGCAAGGCGGCGGCAGAATCCAGAAACCGGCTCCGGCGCAAAATGGCCTTTGGAGTCAGGCCAAATGCGGTAAGACAGCGTCGTTCCAATTGCCGGGCCGACAGCCCGACCTGAGATGCAGCCTCCTCTATCCGAATCGTACTGTCAGTGCGGGCGATTATTTCAAACTGCGCCATTTGCTTGTCCGCATCACACGGTTGGAACGCAGCAAGCCGTTCACGGATAGCACTTTCCATCGCTTGCAACTGCCCCGCATCATCTTTCGCTTTTGCCACATTTTCGAACATCTTATCGGCCAATTCGCCCCAAAGCTTTTGCAATGGCAACATCTTGTCAGCGACGTCTTGATGCGTTTCGGAAAAAAGCGCGTGCCACCCACTGGGACGGATCGCAAAGCCCGTTACCGCAAACCCGCCCTTAACGCGCACCTTGAACGGTTTGCTATTCGCGCCGAAAAATACGGTATTGCCCGCTGTACCCCATTCGCCCGGCCCGGTTTCCGCGGCCCAGTCACCGCGTAACAAACAACGGACGAAAGCGGTTTCGGCCAGCAACGAATCTTCAACAACCACATTATCGGGCAAAGGCGCTTCGAGTACATAAAAACGACGGATATAGGGTGCCAGATCAGCCGATGGCCGATAGGTGCGCGACAGCATCACTTCCCCCATTTCCCCGGATGCGACCCAAACAGGCTATGCCCGCTCTTCCGGTAGGACACGACTAGTGCATGAAAGCCTTGTTAGGCAAGGTTTTTCCTGAGTCCGTTCATTGGACCTGCAGCCCGACCTTAACCCCGACAATTTATTCGACAGGCGCGGTTACCTTAATCGCCAACGCATGGACGCGGTTACCGGGAATATCCCCGAGCGCATTGTTCACCATCCGTTGACGCATCACACGGCTCACGCCGGCAAAGGCGATACTTTCAATTTCAATGGTAAAGTGCGATTCTCCCGACCCGTCATCGCCACTATGGCCATGATGTTTTGCGCTGTCGTTGATTACAGCAAGACGAGATGGCTCAAACGCCGCCGTAAGAAGAACTTCCATTTCAAGTTGGGCTGGACCTTTTTTCATTTCAGACCCTTCCCATATGTCTTGTTTTTCGCCAAGGAAAATCATGGCATCCGACCGACCTAATGACAGATTCCATGGCCGTGTGCGCGGGTCACGGCGGGCCTGCGCTTATCCGGGATGCAGGGAAACAGGGGAATTTCGGGCCCCCGATCCGCTTGGACAGGCCGCATCGCCCAATGGCCCTGGCGACTATCAATTTCTATGCCTCGACCATGTCCGTGAATTCAATGCCGGATATAACTGGTTCGACGGAATGACGATGGAAGAAATCATGGCGGCGCAAAGTCCGCTAAACGTCTGGCCATCCGAAACACGCGCGTTTGGCGCCAATGGCGGCGTCGATTCGCCGCCCAAATGGGCGGACTTCAAAGACCCGCTCGACGCGATATCCGCACGGTTTAGGGATCGGATGCCCAAGGAACGTGCCGATGGCAAAATACTGTCGCCGCAAGACCGCTCTGCGCTAAAGACGCTAGGGCTTGCGGTGGATGCTGACCGCCGCGCATTACGCACTGCCTATTCCGCAAAGGTGCGGGCTTACCACCCTGACAAAAATGGTGGTAACCGGTCTTATGAAAAGTCTTTGCAAGACGTAATTGCGGCCTATACGCACCTTAAATCATCTCCTGCATTTATCTGAAGAGACTTGGCATGACAGACATTCCCAATATCCAACCCGACAGCCGCGACGCGACCATTCTTGCCGCACCCGACAAGACCGTAAGCGTCCGTGAGTTGTTCGGGATAGACGTGGATATGGAATGCCCTGCCTTTTCAATCGCAGATGAACGGGTGCCTGACACCGACGACAGTTATGTCTTCGATCCGGACACTACTTTGGCGATATTGGCCGGTTTCGCGCACAATCGCCGTGTGATGGTACAAGGGTATCATGGAACAGGGAAATCCACCCATATCGAACAAGTGGCCGCCCGCCTGAAATGGCCGTGTATTCGTATCAACCTTGACGCACATATAAGCCGGATTGACCTGATTGGGCGCGACGCCATCGTGCTGCGTGACGGACAACAAGTGACTGAATTTCGTGAAGGCCTGCTACCATGGGCATTACAAACGCCTACAGCGCTTGTTTTTGACGAATATGACGCAGGCCGCCCCGACGTTATGTTTGTGATCCAGCGCGTTTTGGAAACCGAAGGCAAGTTGACGCTGCTGGACCAAAATCGCGTGATTAGGCCTAACCCGTTTTTCCGATTGTTTGCCACTGCCAACACCGTTGGTCTTGGTGATACCAGCGGTCTGTATCACGGAACGCAGGCGATCAACCAGGGTCAGATGGACCGTTGGAACATCGTTGTCGGCCTCAACTATTTGCCTGCTGAAGTTGAAAGCGAAATCGTTTTGGCCAAGGCATCGGGCACTGACGCAACGAGCGTTGCCAATATGGTCAAGGTTGCCGATCTTACGCGTCAGGGCTTTATTAACGGCGACATTTCAACAGTAATGAGCCCGCGTACCGTTATCACCTGGGCACAAAATACCGCTATTTTCAAAGATGTCGGCTTTGCATTCCGCCTGTCTTTCCTGAATAAATGCGATGAAGCGGAACGTGCACTTGTAGCAGAATATTACCAGCGCGTTTTTGGCAAGGATTTGCCCGAAAGCGTTGTCGGAAAATCGAATTAACCCAACGGGCACCCCTGCCCAAGCGCCGCCAAGGAGCAACATATGAAACGTCTCTCGCTGATTGTTGCAGTGTGTCTCGCAAGTGCTCCTGCATCCGCCGCACTCAAACCCGGAGTGCGCGCAACAGATTTTACAACGCAAGCAGTGCTCGCGGGGGAACCTTATACCTACAATCTCAACAAGGCGCTGAAGCGCGGGCCCGTTGTGCTGTACTTCTACCCCAAGGCTTTCACCTCCGGCTGCACCGTCGAAGCACATGAGTTTTCAGAAGCTGCAGATGAATTTGCTTCTTACGGTGCGTCGATCATTGGCATGTCAGCAGACAAGGTAGAGACTTTGAAACGCTTCTCGGTTGAGGCCTGTCGCAATAAATTCACGGTCGGCGTGGCCTCCAAGCCGGTGATCAAGGCTTATGATGTCAGCCTGCCCGTGATGGGGGGCTCGAACCGAACCACCTATGTTATCGCGCCCGACGGCAAGGTGTTGTTCGCTTACTCGGAACTTGGCGTCAAAGGCCATGTTTCGGGTGCCCTGAAAGCCGTCAAAAACTGGCGCGCCGCAAATCCCAAGTCAAAATGATGCGGAAACTGTCGGGTATAATTCTGGCAATAATGATGCTATCCGGTTGCAGTGTCGCGGTTGAATATGGTGATGTCCCGCATAACCTGCTCACCGAAAACCCACGATGTAACCCGGCACAGACGGATGCTCCCGCCATCGTAGGCAAGGACTATTTCGCGGTCACCAGCCGACTGCCAGACTGCCTTGGCGAGAATGTGCGGCTTACAAACCATCGCACCGATCGGGTCCGTTACGCCCGCTTTGCGCCACCGCTGACCGCCAAACCTGCCAAGGGCGATAAGCAGATCATTGTGCCCCTCGCCTTCCAGCCAGAAGCGGACTGGTGGGATGGGCTACGCGACGCCGCCAATCTGCGCAAAGGCCGCGTACTCCTCTATGTTCACGGCTATCGCGAAACGTTTCCGTCAACGGCGAAAGACACTGTGCAGATCGCGAATTTGACACAATTTGACGGGCCGATCATCCAGTATAGCTGGCCATCACAGGGCAATTTGCTGAGTTATGCGGTCGATGAAACCAATATGTATTGGGATGAACGCAATTTCCGCAATTTCCTGACCAAATTGGCCAAAGCCGAATGGGTCAAGGAAATCGTAATCGTTTCGCACTCATTAGGCGCCCGATTAGTCATTCCAGCTGTGGAATATGTTGACCGCAGTTCAACCAATGCTGATTCCAGTAATATCTCCAATATCATATTAGCATCGCCTGATGTGGACCGTGAAGATTTCGAACGCGACATCGCCGAAGAGGTTCTGGCCGCACGGCGTGTGAATAACGACCGGCGCATTACGGTTTATGCGTCACGCAGCGACAAGGCGTTGGCGGTGTCGCGCGCTTTGCATGGCTATCCCCGTCTCGGCTCGCCTTATTGCTTCAACCCATTTGAAGCCAAGGAACTGATCGCCAAGGGCTTGCCGGCGCGGTGTTTTGCCACAAAAACCAAATATGAAACGCAGCCAAGCAAAACCGGCTTCACCATAATCGACACAACGGACGTGACAAGCGGAGGCAGCGGTCATAGCGATTATTTGCGCAGCATAGCCGTCTGCCGTGACTTTGCCGCTACCGTAAATGGTTCGCGTGAAAATGCCGACCGCATTTCAACGCAAAGCGCGCATGTCTTCAGACTGCAAACCAGCGGAAAGTTCACCAAGGAACAGGTAGCAGCTGCATGCAAATGGGCGGATGAATAATGGCGAACGAATCCCCGCTGGAACAATTCAAGCAGGTTCTTACCGGTACGGCCCGCGCCATCGCGCATGAGCCGGAGGTGGAGCTGGCCTTCACCGCCGACGCGCCCACCCAAGCGGGCAAGAATTTCAAAGTTCCAATGCCCGGCCGGTTACTTCCGCCCGACCAAGTGGCGGAGGCGCGAGGCTTTGCCGATAGTTTTGCGCTAAAGCTGAAACATCACAATCCGGCTCGCCACGCAGCTTTGCGTCCTTCCGAAGCAATAGCCGGGGCAGCATTTGATGCCGTGGAAAATGCCCGTGTCGAGGCACTGGGATCGCGCAATATGGCGGGTGTGGCGGCCAATCTGGGGCGGGCACTTGATCTCAAGCTACGCACCGACCCGATCAGCCGCGCGCAAGCGGCGGACGAAGTACCTATTTCGACGGCCCTTTCGCTGATCGTCCGTGAACGGCTTACTGGCGCGGTGGTGCCTGAAAGCGCAGCGGCGGGTGTCGATATGCTGCGCGGCTGGATCGAGGAAAAGGCGGGTAGCGATCTCGACGCGCTTGGCCTCGCGCTCGATGACCAGACCGCCTTTGCCGCGCTGACGCAGAGCATGCTGGAGCATCTCAATCTCACCGAAGGCGATATCGATCCTTCCGACGCCGACGATGGCGGGGACGATGCCGAAGACAACCAAGAACAGGACGGCGAGAGCGAAGATGATGGCGAAGGCGAAGCCGGCGAATCCGAAGCCCGCGCCCAGCCCCAAGACGGCGAAGGCGAAGAGACTGAAGCCGACTATGACGGCGAAGACATGGACGACCAGGACAGCGCCGACGGCGAAATGGGCGACGAC
Organism: Sphingorhabdus sp.; assembly: GCF_041737645.1. GTDB lineage: Bacteria > Pseudomonadota > Alphaproteobacteria > Sphingomonadales > Sphingomonadaceae > Sphingorhabdus_B. The sequence continues at coordinate 6,150 of NZ_JBGSRI010000070.1, read as the reverse complement.
GGGATGCAGCCTGTCACCCCGCAACGGCGCAACTGGGACCATTTACCGCAGAGCGATTATAAAATCTGGTCGACCAAATATGACGAGACGATCACAGCGACCGAACTAGCCGACGAAGAAGAACTGAATCGCCTGCGCGCCTATCTCGACCAGCAATTGGCCAATTTGCAATCGGTAGTTACCAAGCTTGCCAACCGCCTGCAACGCCGCCTTATGGCGCAGCAAAACCGAAGTTGGGATTTCGATCAGGAAGAAGGCATGCTGGATGCTGCGCGTCTCGCTCGCGTCGTTGTGTCGCCGGGCAGTTCGCTATCCTACAAAGTGGAACATGAAACCGATTTCCGCGACACGGTTGTGACCCTTTTGCTCGACAATAGCGGATCGATGCGCGGCCGTCCGATCAGCATCGCCGCGATCAGCGCCGACATATTGGCCCGCACTCTCGAACGGTGCGGCGTGAAGACCGAGATTTTGGGCTTTACGACCCGCGCCTGGAAAGGCGGACAGGCACGCGAAGACTGGCTGGCTTCGGGCCGTTCGCCCATGCCGGGCCGCCTTAATGACCTGCGCCATATCATATACAAAAAGGCCGACGAGCCTTGGCGCCACGCGAAGCGCAATCTCGGCCTGATGATGCGAGAGGGGTTGCTCAAGGAAAACATCGATGGCGAGGCCCTGCTCTGGGCGCACAACCGCCTGATCGCGCGTGCCGAAGATCGGCGCATATTGATGGTGATATCCGACGGCGCGCCGGTCGACGATTCGACGCTGTCGGTCAATCATGGCGGCTATCTGGAGCAGCATCTTCGCAAAGTGATCGAAATGATCGAGACGCGCTCCCCCGTTCAACTGGTCGCCATAGGCATCGGCCACGACGTAACGCGCTATTACAAGCGGGCCGTCACCATCATGGACGCCGAACAATTGGGCGGGACGATGATCGAGCAATTGGCAGGATTGTTTGACGAGGAGTAAAAGGGATGGGAGCACACCAAAAGCTACGTTGGCTTTATTTGCTAATGACAATGCTGATTTCGGCGAGCGTGCTACTTGGCTTTTCTACGACCTATCTCACCAAGGAACAATTGATCGATGATCCGCAATCACTTCCATTGGCGGTTCATGTTCACGGCTTAGCATTTCTCACATGGTATGTGTTACTCGTCATTCAAGCGATTTTGGTTATGCGGCGCGAGATGCAGATGCATCGATTGCTCGGAACCACCAGTTTGTTGCTAGCATTTGTAATGATCACCAGCGGACTGCTCGTAATTGCGGTTCAAATAAAAAACGGGCTTGAAGGCGATGAGTTCTGGGCTGCCTCCTCACTTGCGATTTTTGCCAACTTGATCACATTTTGCCTATTCTTCGGTGCCGCGTTGTTGAACCGTGGTTCGCCCGAAGTGCATAGGCGCTGCATGATAATTGCAGCCGCAACGGGCAGTGGAGCCGCGCAGTTCCGCAATTTCCTGGCAGTTTCGGATGCCTATGTTTACGCCGTTCCTACCGGTATATTGGCAACAAATCTTTTCTTAGTGCTTGCCATGGTCGGCGAATGGGCAATCCATCGGCGCATTTCCAGATTATATGCGATCGCGCTACCTATCATTGTTGGCTTCGAATGCGCGATGCTTTGGCTTGCATTTACCGATGCAGGAGTCGCGATGCAGTCAGGATTTGTCGATGTAATGAAGCCATTTTTACGCTTTTATTGAATTGCCAAGGAATAGACTTGCCTTTCGAATCTTGCGTGGCATGAGTTAATCAACCGATTAAATTTTGCCGGAGCATTGCCATGAACGTAACCGAAGCCGTCGCCAGTCGCCGATCCATCCGGCAGTTCCTGCCTACAGCCGTGCCACAAGGTGCCCTCCAACGCGTGCTTCAAAAGGCGCAGCGGTCGCCGTCCGGCGGCAATACGCAGCCGTGGAACGCCGTTATCCTGACCGGGCAGCCGCTGGCCGACCTGACCGCCAAGATCAAGGCGAAGGCGGCGACCGCTCCGCTAGGTGAAGGGCATGAATATGACATCTACCCCAAGGGTCTGGAAGGCCGTTACGAGGACCAGCGCCGCGGTGTCGGAAAGGCCATGTTCGACGCCCTAGGCCTTGCGCGCGAAGATGGCGCAGGCCGTGTCGCACAGATGATGAAAAACTGGGATAGCTTCGACGCACCCGTGCAGTTGTTCACATACACCCGCAAATATATGGGTCCGCCGCAATGGTCGGACATGGGCATGTGGTTGCAAACCGTCATGCTGCTGCTGCGTGAGGAAGGCCTCGACAGTTGCGCGCAGGAAATCTGGGCGATGTACGGCACTTACATGCGCGAATTGCTGAACATTGATGATGACCATATCTTCTTCTGTGGCATGGCCATTGGTTATCGTGATCCGGACGCGGCCGTGAATAATTTCGCGGTGCCGCGAGTGGAGATTGACCAAGCGATCCGGTGGGACGGGTTTTAGGCAACCGCAATCCTGCGCAGATATCTGTCACCCTGAACTTGTTTGAGGGTGACGATGGGAGGTGGAAGGCAGGAGGTGGCTTGACCTAATCGTGCATTTCCAGCATTCTCGACACCAATGTCAGTAGTTAAATCTTTCTTCTTTTTCGGGCCGTTTTTATTTGGCATCGCCTTCCTTGCGCCCTTGGTTGCGCAAGTAATGCTGAGGCTGGATTTGAATGCACCCTTTTCGTTGTCACCGCTACAATTTGGCCTGATTATCGGAACGGTTCTGGGCTTGATCGCGACTTACCGGGGCAAATGGATATGACCAGTCAAAGCCTACGCGCTCGGGAAAAGGCAATTGCAGACCAATTTACGGGCGGCATCCCATGGCTCATGGTATTTTGGGGCATAACGAACACGGCCATTTGGTTCGCATTATGGCCGCTGGTCTTTACCGGCATCATGCCGTTGTGGCTTGGTTTCATCATCGCGACGATCAATATCACAGCGAGCTATCTGCCGTCGCATGATGCACAACATTATATTATCGCGCCAAAGGGATCAAAACTGGAGTGGTTTAACGAGCTTGTCGGACACTGGTCGCTTATCCCGCTGACACTGCCGCTGCGCACGGCGCGGATCACGCATATGGAGCATCACAAGCACGCCAATGATCCGCTCTTGGACCCCGACTATTCAACCCACGCAACGGGCCCGTTGCACGCAATATGGAAAACCATCGCCAACCGCCAACCTCGGGCTGAAGGCGGGTTCAACCGCTACGGCCAGCTTTTGCAGCAATGGGACAGCCCGGCCGCCAAGTCAGCTTTGAATGACGCGATTGTCAGCAAAACGCTGTTCTTCGGCATTCTCGCCGCCTTGGCACTTAGCGGTTATGCAATAGAGGCGGCATTGCTGTGGTGGCTGCCACGTCATTTGGCACTTACCTATATTTCCTTCTACCTTAGCTGGGCTCCACATCATCCGGGCGTCGAAAAAGGACGGTATAAAGATACCAGAGCATTCAAAAGCAGGATGGGCAATATCTGGTCATCCGGCATGCAATATCACATCATCCATCATCTTTATCCCACGATCCCGCTGAACAAGACACCTGCTGCATACCGTGCTCTTCGCCCGATATTATTGGAACGCGGGTGTAATCTCGACAATATGTAGGCCAATAGGGATTTACGGCGCAGCCTTGTACGAAGCATCGCTCTGACCTTGTTCACCCCGCGGTGGCTTGACCTCCGCACCCATTTCCAGCATCGCCCTTCAAATGTCCGAACTTAAACTCTTCAACAGCCTGACCCGGCAACTTGAACCCTTTGTTCCCGTCCATTCCGGCGAGGCGCGCGTCTATACCTGCGGCCCCACCGTCTATAACTATCCCCATATCGGCAATATGCGCGCCTATGTGTTCGCCGATACGCTGGGGCGCGTGCTGAGCTACAAGGGATACAAGCTCACCCATGTCATCAACATCACCGATGTCGGCCACCTGACCGATGATGCCGATGCGGGTGAAGACAAGATGGAGAAAATGGCGGCGGAGAAAGCCCAATCGATTTGGGATATCGCAAAACATTATACTGAAGCCTATTGGGCCGACATCAAAGCGCTCAATATCCGGCAGCCGGCGCACTGGTCGATTGCCACTAAGTATGTGCCAGCCATGATCGATTTTGCCAAAAGCATCGCAGACGCGCATTGCTACGAACTGGAAAGCGGCCTCTATTTCGATACCTCGACGGTCGCCAATTATGGCGCTTTGGCCCGGGCCAAAACCGAAGATGGCGCCAATGCTCAGGGGGGCCGCATCGAAGAAGTCGAAGGCAAACGCCACGCCGCCGATTTTGCCATCTGGCGCAAGACGCCCGCCGGGGAAAAGCGGCAGATGGAATGGGACAGCCCATGGGGCAAAGGCGCGCCGGGCTGGCACCTGGAATGCTCGGTCATGTCCGAAGCGTTGCTGGGCCTGCCCTTTGACATTCACACCGGCGGCATCGACCACCGCGAAATCCACCACCCCAACGAAATCGCCCAGAACCAGGCGCGGTGCGGCGGCGACCACAGCGGCGCTAACATCTGGATGCACAACAACTTCCTGATCGAACGTAGCGGCAAAATGAGCAAATCATCGGGCGAGTTCCTGCGCGTGCAATTGCTCTTCGACAACGGCTTCCACCCCCTCGCCTATCGCCTGATGTGCTTGCAGGCACATTATCGCAGCGAATTGGAATTTAGCTGGGAAGGGTTGCAGGCGGCGTTCGTGCGGTTGAAGCGGATGGTGATGGCGGTTGAGAAGCTTCCGGAACGAAATAGTAATGAAGTCCCCGAAGAAGTATTGATGTGGATTGACCAAGCAATTTTGCAGGACTTGAATACGCCTCCTCTACTGGCCTCGTTCGAGCTTGCCATACAAACTAAACATGCGCCATCAGAGGAAAAGTGGGCGGTTCTGGATCGAGTTGACCCAATACTGGGCCTTAATCTCCTACGCTTAACCCGCACCGACCTCCGCATCCGCCCCAAAGCCGCCATCATCACCGAAGCGGAAATCGAAACCGCCCTCGCCGCCCGCAAGGAAGCCCGAGCCGCCAAGGACTTCGCCAAATCCGACACGATCCGCGACGACCTGATCGCAAAGGGCGTAGAAGTCATGGATGGCGATCCATTGGGTTGGGATTGGAGACTAGATATATGACCATTGCAGTAATGTCGGGCCTTATTCGTCCGTTGCTCGAACCAATGCTTCCCGCCGATCTCGACGTGCGCTGGTTCATGTCGACCGAGCAGGCACTGGAATTGGCACCGCTGGCCGACATTGGCTGGTTTGACCTCAATGACAAGGCGGAGATGTTCAAGATCATTTCCGCAGCGACCAACCTCAAATGGCTTAACTCCATCTATGCCGGTGTCGACGGAATGCCCTTGGCCCAGCTGAAAAGGCAAGGCTGCAAGGTAACCAACGGCGCCGGCATCAATGCCATTACCATTGCGGAATATGTTGTGATGGGCATGCTAACCGTCGCAAAGGGTTACCGCGAGGTTGTGCGAGCGCAAGAAAAACACGATTGGCTGCTGGATTCACCGGGCAAAGTGGAATTATTTGGCTCGAAAGCCTTGCTGCTTGGCTATGGCGCCATTGGCAAACTGATTGAGGAGCGACTGAAGCCCTTTGGCGTGGACGTCACAATAGTGCGCCGTACGCCGGGGCCAACGAGCCTTGCCCCCGACGCATGGCGTGAGCGTTTGGGCGAATTTGACTGGGTCATTCTCGCAGTTCCGGCAACTCCGGAAACCGACGATATGATCGGTGCCGTCGAGCTGGCATCAATGAAGCAGAGCGCCGTCCTCATCAATATTGCCCGTGGTTCTGTCGTTGAACAGGATGCGCTGGTAAAGGCGTTGCAGGATAAACAAATCGCCGCCGCTTTCCTTGACGTCACGATGCCGGAACCCCTGCCCGCCGATCATCTCTTATGGACGCTCGACAATGCCCATGTCACAATGCATCTTTCCGGACGGGCGCAGGACAAGATGTTTATACGTTCAGCCACACGCTTTTTCGAGAATCTGGAACGCTACCGAAAGGGCGAGAAGCTGGAACCCCTCGTAAATCTGGATCTGGGATATTGAATATGGCACATAATCCGGCTGAAATCTGGCATAAGGTGGCCCTGTCGCGCGATG
>NZ_JBGSRI010000064.1:0-56253 GCF_041737645.1 Sphingorhabdus sp. | reverse complement strand
ATGGGGACCCCCGCGCCGGGATGGGTCGCGCCGCCCGCGCAATAAAGCCCACGGATCGCTGTCCGGCTGCCGGGCCGGAGGAAGGAGGCCGCCCACCCGTGCGAGGCCCGTCCATAAAGGGCTCCACCCGTCGCCGGGAATAATGTCGCGAACTCCGACGGCGTCACCAACCGGTGCGGTAACGGATTCTCCAACTCCAACCCGCAAGCGCTCAAGCGTGTCAGCATGTTCGATGTGCATGTCTCTCTCTCCTCGGTCGAATAAGTGTGGCGGTCGCCATTGGCGGGTGCATTGACAATGATTTGCATCCGTTCGCGGCCCTGCGGCGCAGTTTGCCCGGCGCCCCGGTCTAGCGCGCAAACATAGGCGGTTGGCGCACCGGGTGGGCTGCCTGCCTTTATCTCCCGAAATTCCCTTGGATAATCGGGTGAGAAAAAAACATTATGATGGTCGAGTGGAAAACCGCCGCTCTTGCAATTGGCAAGCCAGACCATCGCCGATAGGGATCGCGCCTGAACCGGAACCTTTCGCACGGCAGGCGTGACGGCATCACCCAATAGACCGCTCGCCAATGCGGCTGGGTCACCATTGAAGATGACTTTCTCGGTCGCAAATCGTTCGCCACTCACCAGTTCAACCGCCGTAACAGACCGGTGCCGTACATCAATCCGCGCCACAGGCGCATTATAGCGGAAAGTCACGCCTTGCGATTTGGCAAGTTTTTCGAGCGCTGTTGCCAATGCGCTCATCCCGCCTTCGATGGCCCATACACCCTGCGATTCGACATGGGCGATCAGCATCAATGTGGCGGGTGTTTGAAAGGGCGAAGATCCGCAATAGGTCGTATAGCGCCCAAAAAGCTGTAGGAGGCGCGGGTCGTCAAAATGCTCCTTGAGCACTTTCCAAAGGCTTTCATACGGGCGGATATCGATCAAGGCTTTCACCCGCCAAAGTCCGATCCGCCACATCAAACCGGGCGGATAGGTTTTGGAATCGCGCAGAAAGGGCTTGTCCAATATCTCGAAAATGCGGCCAGCCTCTTTGGTAAAGCTTCGAAAGCCGGCAGCTGCCTTGGCTCCTGCAAAATCGCCGATTGCTTCAGCGCTGCGGTCGGCGTCGGCATAGAGGTCCAGTCTCGCCTCTGGCCCCCACGCATGGCGTGCAAGCCGGTCGGCCTTGTGAAGACGGATATGATCCTCACTCCGTTCTCCGGCCGACTCGAATATGGCATCAATGACAGACCGCATCGTAAAAACTGTCGGCCCGGCGTCGATAGGTGCACCATCTACATCCACTTGGCGTACCTTGCCGCCCGGCCGGGATTCCTTTTCAAGGACGGTAACTTGCAGGCCGCGCGCCGCGAGCAAAACCGCACTGACCAGGCCGCCAATGCCTGCGCCAATAATGACGGTTGGGCTGCCATGAACGATGTTACTGCTCCCCTTTGAAAGTTCCGTTTGACCGCAGGCTAACAGAAGTCCAATCATTTAGACAAATATTTATGTCTGAAATAATCGACAATCTTACATGGAAGTCCCGATGGGTATTGCGCCGCAATGCTATTTTGGGGAGTCTTGTGTTCCAACGCTGGGCCTCGCGCACGCCAATCATCCGTATGATCGCGCGACGGCGGGCAGCGGCACAGTTCGATATGATTGCCGGTTTTGTTTATACGCAAATCCTGACCGTCTTTGTCGAAGTGGGGCTGATACCCTTTCTGCAGGGCGGATTGCGGACAGTGGAAGCGATCGTCCAATTTACAGGGTTAGAGGAAGATGCGACGGTTCGGCTATTAAAGGCCGGGCAGTCCCTTAAGATATGCGAGTCGCCCCAAGCCGGTATATGGACTTTGGGGGAAGCCGGCGCGCCGCTGTCGGCGAATGAAGGCGCGCTTGCGATGATCCGGCACCATCATTTATTATATGCCGATCTTGCAAAACCATTGGCTCTATTGGCCCAGGGGCGGCGGACCGAGACAGCATTGTCGGCCTATTGGACCTATGCGTCGAAAGATCAAAGCGACGCTGGCGCCACCGGCTATTCCGCGTTGATGGCCGCCACACAACCTATGGTTTCCCAGCAGATTCTAGATGTTTATGACTTTGCCCAACATCGCCATATGCTGGATATAGGTGGTGGATCGGGCGCCTTTTCTTCGGCCGTTGCCGTGACGGCGCGGCAACTGGAAATCGGCCTGTTCGATTTAACGGACGTAATCGCTGAGGCGGAAAAACGACTCGCAAGCGACACGTCATCGACACGCTTCACGCTGCACCCCGGTAGCTTCAAGGACACGCCGCTTCCCCATGGCTATGATTTGATGACGCTTGTCCGGATACTCCATGACCATGATGATTCGGTGTGCATTGCGCTTTTGTCCAAGATTCATGCGGCTTTGCCTGACGGAGGACGGCTTTTGATTGTCGAGCCGATGGCCGATACCCACACCGCCCAGCCTATGGGGGAAGCCTATTTTGGCATGTATTTGTGGGCAATGGGTTCGGGTCGTCCGCGCTCAGCCGCAGAGACAAAAGCGATGCTCCGCAACGCAGGCTTCAGACATATAAAAGCTGTCAAAACCGCGCTTCCCATCATAACGGGCGCGCTTGTCGCGATTAAATGACATCGAACTGTCCAAATTATTTGACAATTATTTATGTTGCGATAACTTGACACTCAACAGAGTCTCTATCCACCAGAGTGGGGAGTAGAGACCGGAGGAGGATCAGGTAGTTTTGGATAGTTTAGCCATCATTTTTGATGCACCGGGCAGTCTGGAAATGCGCAAAACCGCGCTGACCGCCATGGGTTGCGATGATGTGCTTGTTGAAATCCATTACAGCGGGATCAGCACCGGCACCGAAAAGCTATTATGGACCGGCCAGATGCCCAGCTTCCCCGGCATGGGTTATCCCCTGGTTCCCGGATATGAATCTGTCGGGCGTATCGTGGACGCCGGACCCAATCACCAGAACCGGATAGGCGAATGGGTTTTCGTTCCCGGCGCGAGTTGTTACCGCGACGCCCGCGGTCTTTTTGGTGGCGCAGCCCGTACGTTGATCGTGGCTTCTGCCCGCGCCATGCCCATCAAGGAAGACTTGGCGGAAAAGGGCATATTATACGCACTGGCGGCGACCGCTCTTCATGCGATCTGCCACGGTGAATTGCCGCAACTGATAATAGGCCATGGCATATTGGGCCGCCTTTTGGCGCGGCTCACTCTTGCCGCCGGCGCGCCCGCACCTGTTGTCTGGGACACCAATTCAGCGCGTCAAAACGGCGCGCAGGGCTATAGCGTGATCCATCCAGATTCGGATGATCGCCGCGACTATCACCACATTTACGATGTGAGCGGCGATGCCTCGTCGATCAACGCTTTCATGGGCCGATTGGCAAAGGGTGGCGAATTGGTACTGGCCGGTTTCTACAGCCAGCCCATCAGCTTTGCCTTTCCGTTGGCGTTTCAAAAAGAGGCCCGGCTGCGCGTCGCTGCCGAATGGCAACCAGAAGATCTAACGTCCGTCCACGCGCTCATCGAAACAGGTGCGTTGGATCTCGCCGGTCTAATCACCAATATTTCGCCCGCTTCAAACGCGCGCGCTGCTTACCCCGAAGCCTTTGAAAACCCCGACTGCCTGAAAATGGTACTCGATTGGAGAGAATGCGAATGACGATGCTCGACATAAATGCCCTGCGTCAGGAGGCCGCCATCGAACCCGATCCTGTCCACCAGGGCGAGGTAAAGAAGGAAACGCAGATCATAGCGATCTATGGCAAGGGTGGTTCGGGCAAAAGCTTTGCACTGTCCAACCTCAGCTACATGATGGCGCAGCAGGGCAAGCGCGTTCTGCTTATCGGATGTGACCCGAAATCCGATACGACCTCGCTGTTGTTCGGCGGGAAAAGCTGCCCTACTATTATCGAGACATCAAGCGCCAAGAAACTGGCCGGCGAAGAAGTCGGCATCGAAGATGTCTGCTTTCAACGCGACGGTGTGTTCGCCATGGAACTTGGCGGACCCGAAGTAGGCCGCGGATGCGGCGGTCGCGGGATTATCCACGGTTTCGAACTGCTCGAAAAACTCGGTTTCCACGATTGGGGTTTTGATTATGTCTTGCTCGATTTCTTGGGCGATGTTGTGTGCGGCGGCTTCGGCCTGCCTATCGCACGCGACATGTGCCAGAAGGTAATCGTTGTCGGCTCCAATGACCTGCAGTCGCTCTATGTCGCCAACAATGTCTGCAAGGCGGTGGAGTATTTCCGCAAGATGGGCGGCAATGTCGGTGTTGCAGGCATGATCATCAACAAGGATGACGGCACCGGCGAAGCACAAGCGTTCGCCAATGCGGTCGATATCCCCGTTTTGATTTCAATTCCTGCCAATGAGGATATTCGCCGCAAATCGGCCAATTACCAGATTATCGGAACGCCCGAAAGCGAGTGGGGCAGCCTGTTCGCACAGCTTGCCGAAAACGTCGCCATCGCCCCGCCGCAGCAACCCAAGCCGCTGGAACAAGACGGGCTTCTTGGCCTCTTTTCACCGGACGAAGTCGGCGGCGGCGTGCGGCTTGTCCCGGCGACGCAGGCCGATATGCGCGGGGGTACCTATGAACAGAAACCATCACTCGAAGTGATTTATGACGAGGTTTGATGCGTGACTGAACTGACCACCCCTACCGAAAAAGTGCGTGCGCCGGATCGTATTGATCTTTCTGCCGCGCCGGCGACGGGTGCAGGATGTCATGGTGGTAAGGACACCATGATCGAGGCCGCCAAAAAAGCGGGCAAGAGCGAAATTCTTGACCAATATGCCAAGGATTATCCGCTGGGCCCCCATGACCAGCCGCAATCCATGTGCCCTGCTTTCGGGTCATTGCGCGTCGGGCTGCGGATGCGGCGCACGGCAACAATCCTGTCGGGATCAGCCTGCTGCGTTTATGGCCTTACCTTTACGTCGCACTTTTACGGCGCACGCCGGAGCGTCGGTTATGTACCGTTCAGTTCGGAAACACTGGTTACCGGCAAACTGTTCGAGGATATTAAAGAGGCTGTCGAACAGATGGCCGACCCTGAAAAATATGACACCATCGTCGTCACCAATCTGTGCGTGCCGACCGCGAGCGGCGTGCCATTAAGGTTGTTGCCCGATTCCATCAATGGTGTCCGCGTGATCGGCATCGATGTGCCGGGCTTCGGCATTCCAACCCATGCCGAAGCCAAAGATGTCCTGGCTGGCGCAATGTTGAAATATGCGCGTGAAGAAGCGGAACAAGGTCCGGTCGCCGCGCCCTCGGCATTGCCCGACCGCCCGTCGGTGACCTTGCTGGGCGAAATGTTCCCGGCCGACCCCATGGGCATCGCGCATATGCTGGAACCATTGGGCCTGGCAGCAGGGCCGGTCGTACCAACCCGCGAATGGCGCGAACTTTATGCAGCGCTCGATGGCGCCGTGATCGCCGCCATCCATCCATTCTACACCGCAAGTGTCCGTGAATTTGAAGCTGCGGGTCGCAAAGTCGTTGGTTCCGCACCCGTCGGGCGCGATGGAACGGCGGCGTGGCTGAAATCAATCGGCGAAGCGACAGGCGCAAGCGCCGCGCAAATCGCGGCTGCACAAAATGCCATCCTGCCGGCGATCCAGGGTGCGCTCGCAGCCAAGCCGATAAAGGGCCGCATTACGGTTTCGGGATATGAAGGTTCGGAATTGCTGGTCGCACGATTGTTGATCGAAAGCGGTGCGGATGTGCCTTATGTGGGAACAGCCTGTCCCCAAACTAAATGGTCCGAACCCGACCGCGAATGGCTGGAGGCCAAAGGTGTCCGCGTCAAATACCGCGCCAGTCTGGAACAGGATATTGCGGCTGTCGAGGAATTCGGCCCCGATCTTGCCATTGGCACCACACCGGTTGTTCAACATGCCAAGGCCAAAGCCATTCCGGCGCTGTATTTCACCAACCTGATTTCCGCACGTCCGCTTATGGGGCCGGCAGGGGCCGGCAGTTTGGCGCAGGTCGTGAACATGGCCATTGGCAACAAGGCGCGTTTCGACAAAATGCAGGAATTTTTCGAAGGTGTGGGCGAAGGCTATGCCAGCGGTATCTGGGAAGATACCCCCACCGACCGGCCGAAGTTCAAAGCTAAATATGCCGCACAAAACGCACTGGCCGCCAAAGCGGCGGAAGCGATCGGTTCATGACCCTGATCCTCGATCATGATCGCGCAGGCGGATATTGGGGGGCGGTCTATGCTTTTACCGCCGTCAAAGGACTGCAAGTCATCATCGACGGCCCGGTGGGCTGTGAGAATTTGCCGGTGACATCGGTGTTGCATTATACCGACGGCCTTCCCCCGCACGAATTGCCTATTGTTGTAACCGGCCTGGGCGAAGAGGAGCTCGGCAAGACGGGCACAGAAGGCGCGATGCGCCGCGCCTGGCGGTCACTTGATCCTGACCTGCCTGCGGTCGTGGTGACAGGTTCGATTGCCGAAATGATCGGCGGCGGCGTGACGCCTGAAGGCACGAACATCAAACGTTTCCTGCCCCGGACCATTGACGAAGATCAATGGCAGTCGGAAGATCGGGCTTTGTCGTGGCTCTGGACCGAATTTGGCCCTAAAAAGGTCCACGCCCCTTCGGTTTTGAAAGAAGGCGAAAAGCCCAAGGTCAACATCATCGGACCGTCCTATGGCATGTTCAACATGCCATCCGATCTGGCCGAGATACGCCGGTTGATAGAAGGCATCGGTGCCGAGGTGAATATGGTGTTCCCGATGGGAACCCACTTGGCCGATATCCACAAGCTGGCGCATGCCTCCGTCAATATTTGCATGTACCGCGAATTCGGTCGCAATTTGTGCGAACTGTTGGAACGTCCTTATCTGCAGGCTCCGATTGGCCTCGATTCCACGACCAAGTTTCTGCGGCAATTAGGGGAAATGACAGGGCTTGATCCTGAACCCTTTATCGAAAAAGAAAAGCATACGACCATCAAACCTCTTTGGGATTTGTGGCGGTCGGTGACTCAGGATTTCTTCGGTACCGCCAGCTTCGGCATCGTTGCCAACGAGACTTATGCCAGAGGCATCCGTAAATTCCTCGAAGAGGATATGGGCCTGCCCTGCCATTTCGCCTTTGGCCGCAAAGCCGGTATCAAAACCGACAATCACGCGGTGCGCGATGCGATTGCAGACAATCCGCCGCTTGTTGTTTTCGGCAGCTATAACGAACGCATGTATATGGCCGAATGTGGTGCGCGGGGCATTTTTATTCCGGCGTCTTTCCCCGGCGCGGCGATCCGTCGCCATACAGGAACACCCTATATGGGGTATTCCGGCGCGACCTATTTGATCCAGGAAGTATGCAATGCGTTGTTTGACGCGCTGTTTCATATCCTGCCGCTGTCCACCCAGATGGATGCCGGCGCAGCTACCCCTGCCCGCCGTGAGGCCGCGTTGCGTTGGGATCGCGACGCGAAAGAAAAACTGGATGCAATCGTCGAAGCCCAACCTGTCCTTGTGCGTATTTCCGCTGCAAAGAATTTGCGCGACGCCGCCGAACGCGGCGCACGCCATGCAGGCGAAAGCCATGTTTCCGCCGACCGGCTTGCGGCGGCTATGCTTGAAGGAGTCGGCGTATGATCCGCTCCACTAATTCGTCCGGTCCAGACCGGATGTCCGAAACCTTGGCAGCGTCAGGTGCTGCAAGGAAACCGCCCGGGAGAGGTGCGTGGTGCAGCTCGATTGGGGCTAATATGGAGAAGGGAATATGAGCGATAACGAACGCTTTGGCCCGGGGGCATATCTTACCCCGGAAGAAGCCAAGGAATTTCACAAAATCTTTGTGAGCAGCTTCATCATTTTCACCATTATCGCGATTGTCGCGCATATATTGGTGTGGATGTGGCGGCCGTGGTTCCCCAGCGTCAATGGCTATGCCATGCTGGAAGATACCATGCAGCTTGCAAGCGCAACAATAACAACATTTTTAGCATAAGGAGGCGGTCCCATGTGGAGACTCTGGTTAATCTTCGATCCGCGCAGGACGCTTGTTGCATTAGCAACATTCTTGTTTGTTTTAGCGCTGCTGATCCACTTCATTCTGTTGAGCACTGATCGCTTCAACTGGATTGAAGGACCGGCTGTTGCCGCCGTTGCGGCTGCACCGGCTGCGGCACCTGCACCTGCTCCGGCGGCTGCAGCTCCGGCTAACTGACCTGAACCTTAAGCCCCAATAGGCTCGTGACGCGAATGCGTCGCGAGCCTCGCGGGACTGAAGTATCTAAATCGGGTTGTCTGCCGTCACATTGGTTCGACACATGAGTCTGCCGGGTGGGCAGTAGGGGATGTGCTATGTCGCTGTTGAGTTTTGAAAGAAAATACCGTGTTCGCGGAGGTACCCTAATCGGCGGGGACCTGTTCGATTTTTGGATCGGACCTTTCTATGTCGGATTTTTCGGGGTAATTTCGGCGATATGTGCGATATTGGGGACGGCGTTGATCTTTTACGCCGCTTCTTTAGGGCCCACGTGGAACCCGTGGCTCATCTCTATCAATCCGCCCGACGTCAAATATGGCCTTGGACTTGCCCCTTTGAAAGAAGGCGGGTTTTGGCAAATTATTACAATGTGCGCGATCGGTGCCTTCGTATCCTGGGCATTACGGGAAGTGGAAATATGCCGAAAGCTGGGCATGGGTTACCATGTCCCCATCGCCTTCGGCTTTGCTATTTTGGCCTATGTAACTTTGGTCGTTTTCCGTCCGTTTCTGCTTGGTGCGTGGGGCTATGGCTTTCCTTACGGAATTTTCAGCCACCTCGACTGGGTATCAAACACCGGATATCAATATGTGAATTTCCATTATAATCCGGCGCATATGATTGCGGTGTCGTTCTTCTTTACGACCTGCTTTGCACTGGCCCTGCACGGCGCACTGATACTTTCCGCAGTGAACCCCATGAAGGGCGAAAATGTCAAAACGCCGGAATATGAAGATACGTTTTTCCGGGATTTTATCGGCTATTCCGTCGGGACAATCGGCATCCACCGGTTGGGATTGTTCCTCGCACTCAATGCCGGTTTCTGGAGCGCGGTTTGCATCATTATCGCCGGACCTCTCTATGCGGGCGGTTGGCCCGAATGGTGGGAATGGTGGCGCAACATACCGATCTGGTCTTAAGTGAGAGGGTAAAGAAATGGCACGTTATCAAAACATATTTACCCAGGTGCAACTGGTGCACTCCCCTGAAATGGGAATGCCTTTGCCAGCCAGGGATGAACCCCGCATCGCCATGACCGGTGCAAGCTATTGGATGGGGAAATTCGGACAGGCGCAGATCGGTCCGATCTATCTTGGCTGGCTTGGTCTTGCTTCTTTGCTCTTCGGATTTTTTGCGATTGAAATTATCGGGTTTAACATGGCAGCGTCCGTAAACTGGGATCCTGTTGAATTTGTCCGCCAGTTCTTCTGGTTGACCCTGAACCCTCCAGGCCCAGAGCATGGTTTTTCGCCCTTCGTGCCCCTTAAAGAAGGTGGCTGGTGGATATTGGCAGGGTTCTTCCTGACCCTTTCCATCATTTTATGGTGGGTTCGCGGATATCGCCGCGCACGGGCATTGGGAATGGGAACGCATGTATCCTGGGCATTTGCCGCCGCAATCTGGCTTTATCTGGTTCTCGGCTTCATCCGTCCCTTTTTCATGGGTCAATGGTCAGAAGCAGTCCCCTTCGGTATCTTCTCGCATCTGGAATGGACCAACAATTTCTCGCTGCAATATGGCAATCTGTTTTACAATCCATTCCACGCACTTTCGATTGTGTTCCTATATGGTTCGGCCTTGTTATTTGCGATGCACGGCGCGACCATACTTGCGGTGGGCCGTTACGGCGGTGAGCGCGAATTGGAACAAATTACCGACCGGGGTACCGCCTCGGAACGTGCGGCGCTGTTCTGGAGATGGACGATGGGCTTCAATGCAACGATGGAATCTATCCACCGTTGGGCCTGGTGGTTTGCAGTGCTTTGTCCACTCACGGGCGGCATTGGTATATTGCTGACCGGTACCGTGGTCGACAATTGGTACCTGTGGGCCATCGAGCATGGATACGCCCCTGAATATTGATACAGTAAAATAAGCGCATCAAGAAAAACCCGGCCCCAACCTGTGGCCGGGTTTTTTATGTGCCCATGCGGCGCAGATGCAGATCGTAAAGATGCACCGGAAAAGCGAGCGCCAACGGTATCGAGATATATGGCCAATCCATGCCGGTCAAAGCCGCCCGCAACGCTATCATCATAAGAACGGCCGGCATTAACGCCGAAAAGATGGCGACCAATCCGTTACCTTTTTTCTTAAGCCAGATCGCTTCAGCCAACAGGACGATCAGCACGACGTCCACTGCGCGGCCACTGGCGAAAAATTGATCCATCAGCCAAAGGGGCCGTTTAGTTGCACCAACTGATAATTCAACACGCCTGCTATGGTTACCCAAATGAGATACGGCACCAGAAGCAGCGCTGACCATCGGGAAAAGCGGCCACAAAAAACGATCAGCACCAAAACCGAAAGCCAAAGCGCGACCAGTTCATAAAGCGCAATGTCCGGACGCTGCATACGAAAGAAGATGAAACTCCAACCGAGATTCAAAAATCCATTCAGCGCAAAAAGGCCCAGGCTGATTTCAGTCTCGCGGCGTGTCGGGGCCTTTTCCCAGGCCAGCACGCCAGAAACGGCAATCATCGCGAATATTGCGGTCCAGATCACGCCGAACATATAATCAGGCGGCGCCCACCCCGGCTGCTCCAGTGAATAATACCAGCTATCCAGTACCGTTATTGTCCCACCCACGATTGAGGTGACCAATGCCAATGAACCCGCGATAACAAGGGGGAAAAACCCGGCTCTGGTCATGGATCAGCATTACCTTTCTACGGTCTTCAATCCCAACAAATGGCCCAAATCCTTGAAGAAGATCCGGAAATGCGCCATCGGATCGCGCCTTACAAGTTGTTTGTTCATGTAAGCTTCCCATGTCAAGCGCTGCACATCCGGGTCCTCGCACATCTTGACGAAGCGTTCACGGCGCTTGTCGTTTTTGTACCAGAAATATTGCATGATACCCAATATCCAGAAAACCCGGCCATGCGCTTTCATAAAGGATTTTCGCGCCAATCGCAGCGCACGCGCATCGCCACTTTTAAGGAATGCCGAAACCGCATCCGCCCCCATTCGCCCGGCAGTCATGGCGTAATAAATTCCTTCGCCCGACGATGGCGCAACGACCCCGGCTGCGTCACCGGTGACAACGACATTCTTGCCATTATCCCAGCGCTTCAGCGGCTTTAGCGGAATTGGCGCGCCTTCTTTTCTGATTGTTTTCCAGTGCGACAGCCCGGTTTGCTCGCGCATCAGTCTGGTTGTTTCGCGCAACGGAAAGCCCTTGTCCGCGCTGCCAAGTCCGATGCTCGCCGTTTTGCCGTGCGGGAAAATCCATGCATAGAAATCGGGCGACAAATGCCCCTGATAATAAACGTCGCACCGGGTGGCATCGTAATCTTCGGTGACTTCGTCCGGCACTTCGACCACTTCATGGTAAGCGAAAACAAACGGCACATGGCTCGCATTTTTTATGCACTGACGCGCGACGTTGGACCGTGCGCCGTCTGCACCAATGACGGCACGCGCCGTGACATTTTGTAATATTGCATTACGGTCGGCACGGTAAGATAATGTGACGAATTCAGCGCTGTCATCAACCGTTTCGCAAATCCCGGTACGGCGTGTCGCGCCTGCTGTCGCCGCCCTGTCGCGAAGCCATTCGTCGAAACTGTCGCGGTCGACCATACCGACGAAGCCATCGCCTACCGGCATCACCACTTTTTTGTTGGACGGCGAAATAATGCGCGCCGATTTCGCGTGGGCCACCAAAAGGGTTTGCGGGATATCAAAATCCTTGAGTAGCCTGGGTGGTACCGCACCACCGCACGGCTTGACCCGCCCCGCCCTGTCGAGCAGCATTACGCTATAGCCGTTGCTGGCCAAATCATGTGCAGCGGTCGCGCCTGAAGGCCCGCCGCCCACCACAATGACATCATAATCCGGTTGAAACATCACAATTGCACCGCCTTTCCAATTGGTTTTTGACGATGCATCGCTGTGCCGGTCGCAACGAGCGCCGCCATTAGAAACATCGCCGCTTCGATTGCGAATACGGTTTGAAACGCAATGTTGTCTCGTCCCATAATATTGCGGAGCTGGTCGACAATGACTGCGCCCAACAATCCGCCGGCCCCAAATGCAATTGCCTGAGACGCACCCCAAACGCCCATCCGCGCACCTTCGCCCGAATTTTGTCCGTCGCTGGCAAGCCCGAGCATCGCCCCGACCGCAGCGACAGCAAACACACCATTGGCCAATCCAAGGCCAAAGACATTGGCGTTTAACGGCCATGCCTGCCCCATCGAAGCCGCCACTGATAATCCGGCCAGCATCAGCGCAGACCCAATACAGCCAACCACAATCCAAAGCTTGTGGTTTTCACCAAACCGCTTTGTATAAACACTACCGCCTAAACCAGCGATCAGCATACCAAGCAAAATTCCGCTGTGCTGAACCCCTGCCAGTTGTGTTGATTGTCCCGGAGTCATTTGGAAAACAAATCCGGCAAACGGTTCAAGAATGAGGTCTTGCATACTGTAAGCCAACATCGAAATGAACACAAAATAAGTGAACCGGCGGGCTTGTTTGTCGTGCCAGATATCGGACAAGACATCATTGAAGCTCGCGTTTTTTACAGACAGTTTTCGATGGGCGACAGGCTGGCTATTTTTTTCCAGCCCCCGCAGTGCTACCATTGCAAGGCAAAATGCCGTGAGAACAACGACGCTTGCAACAATTGCCAGACGCGCCTCGCTAAAGGGATCAAGATACGCACCCGAAACACCGGCCGCGACAACAATACCGGCAACCATCATGGTCCAGCTGATCGCCGCGGCGGCTGGCTTGCGCTCCAACGATACACGTGATGCCAATAACGCAAGTAATGCCGTGCCCGACATTCCCACGCCGAGGCCGATCAATGCAAAGCCGACAACCGCCAGAATTATCGGGAAAATACCTTGCCCAGACATCATAATGGTCGCGTCCACACTGAGCAAAGTGCCCAGCGCCAATATGCCCAAACCGGCTATGATCCACGAGCTACGGTGTTCTGATTGATCCGAATTATGACCCCAAAATGGTCGTGAAAGCTGCACGGCATAATGCCAGGCAACCAATCCGGCCGGAACAGCGGCAGCAATTGCATATTCAACGACCATCACGCGGTTTAACAATGATGTCGCCAACATGACTATCGCGCCAATTGCCGCTTGGACGGTCCCCAGCCGGACGATACCAAACCAACCTATGCCGTGTGAAATCGGACTGACTTGAATCATAAATAGCCTCCAATACCCAGCGCAGCGGCGAGCATTCCAAACACATAAAGCGACACGCCTGTGGCATTGTACCAGGGAGCATGCTTTGCAGGGTCGCGAACCCAGCGTGCCATCAATCCAATTTGGATGGATGTGAACACGCCGACAATAATGGCGGACGAAAACAATCCGTGCTGAAACAAAATGCCGATGACCGCGAATTGGGCAAATGCCATGACCGCGCATGCAAACAGCGCAGCCCCGCGAACGCCCATCGTGACCGGCAAAGAACGAAGTCCTGTGTCCCTGTCACCTTCTATGGCCTTGAAATCATTCATGGTCATAATGCCATGCGCCCCAAGGCTATAAAAAAGTAAAATCAACAGGTTGATAGATGAAGGTATCCCGCCCATCATGACGCTGGCACCTGTAAACCAGGACAGGCCTTCGTAGCTCAAGGCGCAAACCAATGGCCCGGCCCATCCATTACGCTTCAGGCGCAAAGGGGCCGAACTATAGGCCCAGCCCGAAAAGAGAGCGATGCATGTGGCCAAAAGTACCCATGGTCCCAAAGCGAATGCAAAAGCCAGCGAGATAGCCGCTCCGGCTAACGCAATCCAGACTGGCCAACGACCCGACACCCGCCCCGACGGAATAGGCCGGTCAGGTTCATTGATGGCATCGACATGACGGTCGCAATAATCGTTTATGACTTGGCTTGTCCCACACACGAGCGGGCCGGTCAGCAGTATTCCGGCGACCAGAAACATCCAATTTTCGGAAATCGAAACCCCGGAAGATACCACCCCGCACATGAACGCCCACATCGGGGGAAACCAGGTGATCGGCTTTGTCAATTCCAGCACATCCCGCGCCGCAGGTACGCGTTCAAATTGATTGGGAATTGTAGAATCTGCCATTGGCAAAAACTATGTCAGATACTCTTGGCTGTCAAATAAATTGGACATAATATTTGTCCATTTTTTTTGATAAAAAACCGGCGCGGCTAATCTTTGCCGAGTAAATTTCCAAGCCCGTGGCGGTGCAATTTCGAATACAGGCTTTGACGGCTAAGGCCCAAAATTTCGGCGGCCGATGCCCTATTGTCCGAAGTATGGACCAACGCCGCTTCGATGCACATTCTTTCGATCAGGTCAGTACTTTCACGCACAATTTCTTTCAGCGGTTTTCGGCCAACAAGCTCGGTTAACTGTTCCACCGAACGCGGATAATTTCCTGTCGATTGTGGAAGATCCCGCTCACGCCGGCCAATGCCGCGAACCGAATAGCCAAACAATGGCTGCTCACGCTCGATCAGGATGGCGGATATTTCTACGGGTTCTTCACCACCATTCAAATCGTTCACGACCGAACTGAAATTGCGAACATTTTGATGATCTTTAAGTTGCTTTTTCAACAGGCCCAGATCAACGTCGGGACGACCGATGAAGCGGTTAAGCGAAACACCCAAAAGCTGTTCGACAGAACCCGCCTGCACCAATTCCGCAAAAGCGCGGTTGGCGACGATAATTGATTGCTTTTCGTCGGTCAGGACAAAGGCGTCCGGCATTTTTTCGACAACGTCGAGCACATATTTGTCCGACTGTTTTCCGGGGACTTCGTGCAAGCCGTCGTCAATATTGACCAGCCAATATTGCTTGCCGGATTGGCGGAAGGTGGACGCGGCCAATTTGACAAGCCCGGAACGCCCGGCAAGACGGACGCTAAGCGGGCTAATCGCGCTGTTGACGGCAACTGAGGCAATATAAGATAATAGGGCATCGCGATATTCAATATCGACCAGGCTCGAAAAAGCCTTGCCATCCAATGCACCGGGCGCAACCCCCATCAAGGCATGGCATGCCCGGTTGGCCTGTTGAATTACATGACCTTCAGCGTCCGCAATCAGCACCGGATAGGAAATATTATCAAACAAAAGCCGGTATCGGGTTTCAGTTTGACGCAAATGCAGATAATCACGCTCCATGGACTGCTGCGTCTTAAGCAGACGCTGTTGAAGAACGGAAATTGATCGAAGATCACGGCCAATAGCTATATGCCAATGGCTATTTTCGGGTTTTATAACTTTGTAATTAACGGGAATATCATCGCCGTCGTGGGAATGATTTACCTGTCGCCAATTGTTGGACGATGGTTGATCTCCATTTAACAATTGTTCGATTTTTGCCTTGCTATCGACGGTTACGGTGTCGGCCCATTTTTGGCCTATCCACTGACTTGCAAAGGCGTGGTCACGAACATTTACCGAAATATCGCGCACGATTTTATTTTCATCGATGGCGAGCATAAAATCGCCGGCGCAATAAGCCAGATTCAAAATATCAGCTTTGCTGAACCCTTCGAACATGGCCTCAGGGTCGCTAAAAGGTATTTGATCACCGTTTGTTGATTCAAGGTTCATTAGAAGAACCAGTTCCTTATATCAGGTTTTCGAAACATTCGAAATTAATCGGAACCAATCGATCACCCAATGCAACAGCCGATACCGCATCAATCGCGGTCGCATCTGCCCCACATTGTTCAACCAGATCGGGTTGCTCATTAATGACCGGTCCGCCGATCAAAACTTTGATATGCGGATTAGACGAGACAGATCTGAACGTGTTGACCAAACCTGACAGCGTGCCCTTAGTGCAGTCAATACTAACGGTCAATCCAATCAGATCGTAATGGCGATTGGCAAATTTTCCGGTCAGTTCCGACTGCGTGGGTTGAATCAACACATCAACATCCCAGCCGGCCCGCTGAAAACATTCTGCGACCATCAACGTCCCAAAACTATGCTGTGAACCAGGCATCGGAGAAAACAACGCAGAGCGTTTTCCATATCCCGGCCGCGATACCGGCGGAATACGCACAGTCAGTTCGCGCAATATTTCCTGAATGCGCCACAGACCCATTGTGACACCCACAAAATCTTCGCCATCCTCTTCCCAAAATTCGCCAAGACGCCGGGCAGCAGGTGCCAGCAAATCAACATAAATCGTTTCGACCGAGCTTCCGGTTTCAAGGCGCTGGTCAACAAAATCAAGCAGGGCATGGGCTTCGCCGCTGATCGACAAACGGGTGAATGCTTCCACGTCATTTTCAGTGATCGCGCGCTTGCGAACTGTATCGCCTACGGGCGACAAACTAGGCAAATGTAACCAATTATCATTCTTGCCCTGATCGGCGATCAGCTTTGGAATGACCAGATTTTCCAAAAGAATGGACAGATCATATCCAGTGTCGTCACGATCCGGAACCTTGCCAATATCTTGCCCGATATCGTTGCTGGATACGTTCGTCGGCCGCGGGGTTTTTCGGAATCCACGCCAGTCATCAATCTTGGATTTTAATCCCGAAATTCCAAACATAGTGGCCATAGTGCAGACTCTCCCAAAGCCTGGTCGGCGTGGCATTACGTCGGCCTCATGGATGACTCTGCCACCTCATGCGACTCGAAGCGTATATCAACTTCGACACCTAAGCAAACAACTTTGTGTCAAATTTTATTGACGTCTAAAAAACTTGACACTTTATCGATTCTGACTTCTATTCGAGACATTCGAGAGAAGGAGCATGTGTTCTGTCCATAAGCAGACATTTTGAATCGGGAGAAGACTTCACGATTTTGCTAGGCCAACAGGCTGCTGTCGCGCCTGTTGCTCTTTATACCGACGCTCAAAGAAAGCGCCGTGACGAGTCGCGCTGGACAGTGGTTCAGGGCGTTTTGGCTCCGGTCCAGTTCGTAATTTTTGGCATAAGCCTGTTCCTGGTGATTCGCTTTCTGGTCACCGGATCGGGCGAGGCGTCGGCCGAGCTATCCATCCTGATCAAAACAGGCGCGTTGTACACCATCATGATTACAGGTTCGATTTGGGAAAAGGTCGTCTTTGATGAATGGCTCTTCGCCAAAGCGTTTTTCTGGGAAGATGTGTTCAGCATGGTGGTGCTGGCGCTGCATACAACTTACCTGGTGATGTTGTTCAATAACTGGGGTTCGCCGCAGCTGCAGATGTATATCGCGCTGGCAGGCTATGCGGCGTACATCATCAATGCAGGCCAGTTCCTTTACAAATTGCGTTTGGCGCGCCTCGGTGCGTTACCGCCATCGGCGAAAAAACCATGAACGCCCCGGCGCCAATCGCAACCGTGCAAGCGGCGGATTGCTCTCCGGTTTTGAAAGAACGCGGCCAACGCGAAGTATTTTGCGGGCTAACAGGTATCATTTGGCTGCATCGCAAAATGCAGGATGCATTTTTTCTGGTGGTTGGTTCACGAACCTGTGCCCATTTATTGCAGTCCGCGGCTGGTGTTATGATTTTTGCAGAACCGCGCTTTGCCACCGCGATCATGGAAGAACGTGATCTGGCCGGCCTCGCCGATGCGAATGTTGAACTGGACCGGATTGTCGATCAGCTGCTGGCGCGTCGCCCGGAAATCAAATCGCTGTTTCTGGTAGGCAGTTGCCCGTCCGAAGTTATCAAGCTCGACCTTTCCAAGGCGGCTCAACGCCTGGGTGCAAAGCACGCCCCGCATGTACGCATCCTCAATTATTCGGGAAGCGGCATCGAGACCACGTTCACCGAGGGCGAAGATGCCTGCCTCGCCTCACTGGTTCCCGTGATGCCCGCACTGGCAGACAATGCGCCAAAGAACCTGATTATCGTCGGCTCGCTTCCCGATATTGTCGAAGACCAATTCAGGCGGTTGCTTGCCGAGTTAGGCATCAACAACGTTGCCAGCCTGCCCGAACGCGCCGTTGCCGATTTGCCCGGCGTCGGCGCCAATACGCGGTTCCTTCTGGCTCAACCTTTTCTTGGTGACACAGCCCAAGCGCTTGAAGAACGCGGTGCCGTCAGGCTCGACGCACTGTTCCCATTCGGTGTCGAAGGAACAACCAACTGGCTTCATGCCGCTGCGAGCGAATTCGGCGTTACCGAAAGCCATTTCGACATGGCGCTCCGTCCTTATCAGGACCGCGCAACGACCGCGCTGGCCCATCAACGCGCGCGCCTTGAAGGCCGGTCGATTTTATTCATGCCCGATTCGCAACTTGAAGTGCCGCTGGCGCGTTTCCTCGCCAACGAACTTGGCATGCACTTGATTGAAGTCGGTACGCCTTATCTCCACCGCCGCCATCTGGCGCAGGAGCTCGCCGCTTTGCCCGCGGGCGTAATGCTCAGCGAAGGTCAGGATGTCGATAAGCAGCTCGACCGTGTGCGTTCGTCAAATCCCGATCTGACAGTATGCGGCCTCGGTCTCGCCAACCCTCTGGAGGCCGAAGGATTTTCGACCAAATGGGCAATCGAGCTCGTTTTTTCGCCGATCCACGGTTTCGATCAGGCTGGTGATCTGGCTGAACTTTTTGCCCGGCCATTGCGCCGCCGCGATGTACTGAGGGTATAGACGATGCAACTTTCCGTCTGGACATATGAAGGCCCGCCACATGTAGGCGCAATGCGTGTCGCCACGGCAATGGAAGGCGTACATTATCTGCTACACTCACCGCAGGGTGATACTTATGCGGACCTTCTGTTCACGATGATCGAACGCCGAAGCAAACGCCCTCCTGTTACATATACAACATTCCAGGCTCGTGACCTCGGCAAGGATACATCCCAGCTTTTCCAGACCGCTGCGCTGGATATCGTGGAGCGGTTCAAGCCCGACGCCATGATCGTGGGAGCGTCGTGCACCGCCGAACTTATTCAGGATGACCCGGCCGGCCTTATCGAGAATATGGGCCTTCCGATCCCGGTCATTCCGCTGGAACTTCCAAGCTATCAGCGGAAAGAGCATTGGGGCGCTGCGGAAACATTTTACCAGATTGTGCGCCATCTTGCCGACAAGGACCGCCGTCCGTCAGCCAAGGAAAATCGTCGCCCTCTCGTCAATCTGCTCGGACCTACCGCACTCGGTTTCCGGCATCGAGATGATGTCGTTGAAATCAGCAGCCTGCTGGGCAAGCTCGGCATCGACATCAATGTTGTCGCGCCATTGGGTGCAAATGTCGCTGATATCGCTAAATTGGGGGAAGCAGACTTTAACATTGTCCTCTATCCCGAAACCGGCGATCTCGCTGCGGATTATCTGAAGCGTGAATTTGGCCAACCTGCTGTCAGGACCGTTCCGATCGGAGTCGGTGCAACACAGGATTTTGTCCGTGAGGTTTCCGCTCTCGCAGGGGTTGATCCGGAACCGATGCTTCAAGAGGGCCTTTCGCGACTGTCATGGTGGAGTCGTTCCATCGATTCCAACTATCTGACCGGTAAACGCGTATTCATTTTCGGGGACGGTACCCATGCTGTGGCTGCTGCGCGGATTGCCAGCGAAGAACTGGGCTTCAAGGTTGTAGGTCTCGGCTGTTACAACCGGGAATATGCTCGTGAAGTAAGGGCAGCGGCGAAGCTTTATGGCTTGGAACCTCTGATTACCGACGATCATCTAGAGGTCGAAACCGCCATTCAGGAAGCACAACCCGAACTGGTGCTCGGCACGCAGATGGAACGGCATATCGCCAAGCGTTTTTCGATCCCGTGCACCGTCATCTCTTCGCCGGTGCATGTGCAGGATTTTCCGGCGCGTTTTAGTCCGCAAATGGGCTTCGAGGGCGCGAATGTCATTTTCGACAGCTGGGTCCATCCGCTGGTGATGGGACTTGAAGAACATCTGCTCACAATGTTCCGCGACGATTTTGAATTCAACGATGGAGCCGGTGCATCGCACCTTGGTCCGGGCCATTCGGCTCCTGCAAAGCAGCCAGAAATCGTCGAACCCGCCAATGATACTGAAGCCGTCTGGACAGACGAAGCAGCACGTGAGCTGAAAAAAATCCCATTCTTTGTGCGAGGCAAGGCACGGCGCAACACCGAAATGTTTGCAGCAGAACAGGGCGTATCGACCATCGAACTCGCCACACTTTATGAGGAGAAGGCACATTATGCGCGGTAACAGCAAGCCAGCGGTCCGGGTGGTAATCGTCACCCTCGACAATCATCTTTCCGGAGCCGTCGAACGCGCCAATCATGAGATGGCACGCGATAACATAAGCATCGGCCTTTACGCAGCGTCTGACTGGGACCGCGATCCAAGCGTGCTAGAACGTGCTAAAGCGGACATCGCACGGGCAAACATCATTATCGCAACGATGCTTTTTATCGACGATCAGGTCCGTGCCATTCACCCCGCCCTGATGGCACGCCGCGATGAATGCGATGCAATCGTCGGGATGATGTCGACGTCGGATATCGTGAAGCTCACCAGGCTTGGCAGTTATAGCATGGATAAGCCTGCCAAGGGCTTGATGGCGCTGCTTAAAAAACTGCGTGGATCGAACAAGCCGGGTGGCAGCTCGGGTGCAGGTCAGATGAACATGCTGCGTCGCTTGCCAAAAATCCTTCGTTTCATTCCGGGTCCGGCGCAGGATGTAAGACAATATTTCCTGACGCTTCAATATTGGCTCGCTGGTTCGGATGACAATGTCGTCGACATGGTGCGCGGCCTGATCGACCGTTATGCCAGCGGTGAGCGCGAAGGACTGAAGGGTAATATGCCCGCGCAGCCGCCTCGCGCTTATCCCGAATTGGGTGTTTATCATCCCGACATGAAGGAGCGTCTGACTGAAGACGCTAACAAGCTTCCATCGGTGAAAAATCCCGCGGGTACCGTGGGCGTACTGATGCTGCGATCCTATCTGCTCGGCAAAGATGCGGGCCATTATGATGGCATGATCGAAATGCTGGAGGCGCAAGGCCTCAAGGTCATTCCCGCCTTTGCCAGTGGCCTCGATGCGCGTCCGGCTATCGACAAATATTTTGTGAAGGACGGCGCTGCGGTTGTTGATGCAGTCGTCAACCTGACAGGTTTCTCGCTAGTCGGCGGTCCCGCGTATAATGATGTCGATGCGGCGGTCGAAACACTGACCAAGCTCGATGTACCCTATATTGCAGCGCATCCGATCGAATTTCAGTCGCTGGAACAATGGGGTGCCGGCAAGGCGGGACTTTTGCCGCTTGAAACAACGATTATGCTCGCTATTCCGGAGCTGGATGGCGCGATTGTTCCCAGCGTTTTTGGCGGCCGGTCGGACGGCTCGCCCGAAGGTTGCACTGGGTGTCATCGCAATTGCAAGTTCACGATCACCGACAATGTCCGCGCGATGCAAGTGTGTTCCGAACGCGCCGCTTCATTGGCGGGCAAGGTTGCTTCACTTATCAAGTTGCGGCGGTCCGAAAGAGCGAAGCGCAAGCTTGCGGTTGTGCTGTTCAACTTCCCACCTAATTCGGGAGCCACAGGGACCGCTGCTTATCTCGCGGTATTTGAATCACTCCACGCTACGTTGCAACGCCTTAGCCAGGAAGGCTATTCTGTAGAAGCACCTGAAACCGTTGACGAAGTGCGCAATGCAATCCTCTACGGAAATGCCGAGCAATATGGAGCAGATGCCAATGTCGCAGCGCGGATCAGCGCCGACGACCATGTGCGCCGCGAAAAACATCTGAAGCAGATCGAGGCGCAATGGGGCCCGGCCCCGGGTCGTCAGCTGAGCGATGGTCAGTCGATCCAGATCCTTGGCGCGCATTTCGGCAATGTGTTTGTCGGCGTGCAGCCTACATTTGGTTATGAAGGCGACCCAATGCGTTTGCTGTTCGAAGGCACTTTTACGCCAACGCACGCCTTCTCCGCATTTTACCGCTATATCCGTGAAGATTTCGGTGCACATGCTGCATTGCATTTCGGTACGCACGGCGCACTCGAATTCATGCCCGGCAAACAGGCGGGGATGAGCGGCGATTGCTGGCCCGACCGGCTGATCGGTAATCTGCCTAATTTCTATCTGTATGCTTCGAACAATCCGTCAGAAGGCATCATCGCCAAGCGCCGTTCGGGCGCGACTCTGATAAGCTATATTACACCGCCGCTGGCCGAAGCCGGCCTTTACAAGGGCTTTGTCGATCTAAAGGCCTTGCTTGAACGCTATCGCACGACAACAGGCGACCATAGTGAACTCCACGATCTGGAAGAGCTGATCAGGGACCACTGCCAGGAACTCGGCATCGAGGCAGGTAACCTCGACGATCTGCCGGGCCGTCTTTATGAATTGGAGCGGGAACTTATCCCGCAGGGTCTGCATGTCTTTGGCGGCACAATGACCGATGACGAAAAGAATGGACTTCTTGACGCTATGGTCGCGGCATCGCCCGATGTAGCCCGTGCCGATATCGAAGCGCGGATTGACGCCAATGACGAAATGGGCGCACTGGTTCGCGCACTCGACGGGACCTATGTACCTCCCGCTCCGGGTGGCGATTTGCTCAAAACCCCGGAAGTACTGCCCACCGGTCGTAATATCCATGGCTTTGACCCGTTCCGTATCCCAAGCAAATTCGCCTGTATCCAGGGTCGGGTTCAGGCAGACCAACTGATTGCTCGGCATATGGCCGATGGTGGAAAACTTCCGGAAAGCATTGCGATGGTACTTTGGGGTACCGATAATCTGAAAAGCGAAGGCTCGCAGATTGCACAGGCAATGGCCCTGATCGGCGCGCAACCTCGCTTCGATGATTATGGTCGCCTTGCCGGTGCTGAGCTAATTCCGCTTGCAGAGCTTGGCCGTCCGCGCATTGATGTCGTTGTAACGATGTCGGGAATTTTCCGCGATCTGCTGCCGCTGCAAACAAAGATGATTGCCGACGCCTGCTATCTCGCAACGATAGTGGACGAAACGCCCGACCAGAATTTCGTCCGCAAGCACAGCCTAGCGCATCAGGTGCAGCATGGCTGCGACCTCGAAACTGCCGCGTTAAGGGTCTTTTCCAACGCTGATGGTGCCTACGGCGCAAATGTGAACCTTATGATCGATGGCGGCACCTGGGACGATCCCGAAGAGCTGGCAAACATGTTCGAAAAGAAAAAGGGCTTCGCCTATGGCCGCAATGGTGTCCCCGTAGAGCAACGCAAGCTGTTCGAAAGCGAATTGGCAGGGGTAGAACTGACTTATCAGAATCTCGAATCCGTCGAAGTTGGCGTCACTGACGTTGATCATTATGTCGATGGTCTTGGCGGGATGAGCAGAGCAGTCGAAAAAGCCCGCGGCGCTGCTGCGCCCGTTTACATCGTCGATGCAACCCAAGGCGACACCAAGGTCCGCACGCTCGGCGAACAGATTGATCTGGAAACGCACACTCGGATGCTCAACCCCAAATGGTATGAGGGCATGTTGAAGCATGGTTTTGAAGGTGTCCGATATCTGGAACTCCACGTCACCAACACGGTAGGCTGGTCGGCAACGACCGGGAAAGTCTCCCCATGGGTTTATCAGAAAATCAGCGAAACTTTCGTGCTCGACCCTGAGATGCGCGCACGGCTGGCAGACCTTAATCCTAAATCATCCGCCAAGGTTGCCGATCGCTTGCTTGAAGCCTGCGAGCGGCAATTGTGGACACCCGACGCAGAAACGCTCGCTGGCTTGCGTGCCGCCAGTAACGACTTGGAGGACCGGCTCGAAGGCCTGGTCCCCGCAGAATGACAGGAGAATAAAGATGACATTGAATCTCTTGGATACCTCTCCTCCTGATGGCGAAGGCAGTGTTCAGGTCGCACTTGATCCCAATGACAAGATCAAGGGGGCAAAGGTTTTTGCAGTTTATGGCAAAGGCGGCATCGGCAAATCGACAACTTCGTCCAACCTGTCGGCGGCTTTTTCCAAACTCGGTCACCGCGTCCTTCAGATCGGCTGTGATCCCAAGCATGACTCGACCTTCACTCTTACCAAAAAGATGATGCCGACCGTCATCGACGTTTTAGAGACAGTCGACTTCCACAGCGAAGAACTTCGCCCCGAAGATTACATGTTCGAAGGCTACAACGGCGTGATGTGTGTCGAAGCCGGTGGGCCTCCTGCTGGAACAGGCTGTGGCGGTTATGTCGTTGGCCAGACCGTCAAGCTGCTGAAGCAGCACCATCTGCTCGAAGACCGCGATGTCGTCATTTTCGATGTGCTAGGCGATGTAGTCTGCGGCGGGTTTGCAGCTCCTTTACAACATGCCGACGCCGCGATTGTCGTTGCTGCCAATGACTTCGATAGCATCTTTGCAATGAACCGGATTGTCGCGGCTATCAATGCAAAGGCGAAGAACTACAATGTTCGACTTGCCGGTGTCGTCGCCAACCGCTCTGCAGCTACCGACGAGATCGACCGGTTCAGCGAAGCGATCGGCATGAAGCGTCTGGCACATTTTGCCGATCTGGACGCGATCCGCCGGTCGCGCCTGAAAAAATGTACCTTGTTCGAAATGGACAGCACGCCCGAGATCGATGCAGCGTGTCAGGAATATATGAACCTGGCCAAGAAGCTTTGGGACGGCGTCGATTATCAGGCAGCCAGTCCGATGAAAGACCGCGACATTTTCGACTTTCTAGGATTTGAATAATGATCGAAACAAGCCTTACCTCGAACCGCTACCAGCAAAGCCGCAGTCGTCTCGAAACCTATTTCGACAAGACCGCCCGTAAAGCATGGGAAGATCTGACCTCTGACGTGCCCGTCAGCGGGATCCGCGCGACGGTCCGTGCCGGCCGCAACGAAATGCGGGAACTTCTCCTGTCTACTCTGCCGACTGACATGCACGGAATGCGCCTGCTCGATGCCGGTTGCGGCACCGGTGCCCTTGCTATTGCGGCGGCACAGCGCGGGGCGGATGTGGTGGCGATCGATGTTTCCGGCGGCTTGATTGATATCGCTAAGGAGCGCGCTCCCGGCCATCTTTCCATTGACTGGCGCGTTGGCGACATGCGGAACCACAGCCTTGGCATTTTTGATCATGTGGTCGCGATGGACTCGCTCATCCATTATGACGAAGCCGACATCATCGGTGTTCTGAAAGCCTGGAGCCAAAGGGCGAACCAGGTTGCCTTTACTTTCGCACCCGGCACCCCATTGCTTCACATGATGCAATTTGTCGGAAAGGCATTTCCGCGCAGCGACCGCTCGCCTGCCATCCTCCCGGTATCGGAAGCAAAGCTCTCCCGCGACATAGGCGAAGCGCTTCCCGAATGGGCGATCGATTTCACCCAGCGTGTTTCGAGCGGCTTTTACAAGTCGCAGGCGATGGGACTAAGCCGCCTATGATCGAAAGGCCATCAGCAGTAACGTTCTGGCGAGCCGTGGGAACACGGTTCTTGCCATTTGCTGATGCGGCCAGCCTCGAACTCCCGCTTGCCCGCCTGCTGCGACTTGCTCTGTTTCAGGTAAGTGTCGGCATCGCGACGGTTTTGCTGAACGGTACCCTGAACCGCGTGCTGATCGTCGAACTTGATACGCCGACCTGGATCGTTGCACTGATGATTGCGATCCCGTTGCTTGTCGCACCGTTTCGCGCGCTCATAGGTCATCGTTCGGACACACATCGCTCCGTGCTCGGCTGGCGGCGGGTGCCTTACATCTGGTTCGGGACCCTGGGCCAGTTTGGTGGCCTCGCAATCATGCCTTTCGCGCTTATTCTGGTGACGCGGCCCGACACCTTCGTCCTCGGAGTCTGCGCGGCATGCCTGTCCTTCCTGCTGACCGGCGCGGGCATGCATGTGACCCAGACCGCAGGGCTGGCGCTGGCAACCGATATCGCGCCCGATGACAAGCGCCCCCGCGTCGTTGCTCTTCTTTACGTGATGCTGCTTGTCGGAATGATGCTGGCAGCGTTTACGATTGGCAATCTTCTGATCGATTTCACCGCAACCAAATTGGTGCAGGTCATCCAAGGCGCTGCGGTCCTAACAATGGTGCTGAACATTGTAGCCTTATGGAAACAGGAAGCACGCAACCGCGCATTGACGACCTCCACGAAAGCTAACCCGCGATTTGCCGAACTTTGGGCATCATTTACCGCACAGCCCAATGCGAAACGTCTTTTATTGGCAATAGGTATGGGAGCGATGGCCTTTGCCATGCAGGACGCATTGCTGGAGCCTTATGGCGGCGAGATATTGGGCCTGTCGGTGGGATCGACCACTTCACTGACCGGAACATGGGCCATCGGCGCACTGATCGCCTTCGCATTCAGCGGACGCCGTCTGTCCTCAGGATCGGATCCGCTGCGTCTGGCGGGAATGGGTGCCGTTGCAGGCATCGGAGCATTTCTTATGACACTCTTCGCTGCGCCATTAGGATCTGTGCCTTTGCTTTATGCAGGTGCCACCGTGATCGGCTTTGGAACCGGTATGTTTTCTGTCGGCACAATGATCGCCGCCATGGGGCTGGCTCAAAAGGATTCGGCCGGTCTGGCGTTAGGTGCATGGGGTGCCGTGCAGGCAAGTTGTGCAGGCATTGGTGTGGCGCTGGGCGGACTATTACGCGATGCGATGGCCTACATTGCCCTGCAGGACGCCATGGGCGCCACCCTTGCTGACCGGGCCACAGGATATGGCACAGTCTACGCGCTGGAAATCGTGCTATTGCTGGTTACGCTTGTAGTGCTGGGTCCCGTGATCGGGCTGCATCTCGAAAACAGGAAAAATACAAACGAAAGTTTCGGGTTGATCGAGTTTCCAACCTGAGCGGAAGTATGAGGAGAAATTAAGATGGACGACTTTAAGATTGTGGGCACTTTCGACGTGACCGAGTTGGTGTTTTTGGCCTTCGTGTTGTTTTTTCTCGGTCTGATGGTGTATTTGCGACGCGAAGACAGGCGCGAAGGCTACCCGCTGGAAGATGAAGTGACAGGTCGCGTTGATACGCCGGGGGGCGTTCTTTCAACCGCAATGCCCAAAACATTCCATATGCCCTTCGGTCGCGATTCAATTACGACCCCAACAAAAGGACGTGAAAAAGTTGATGTTGCCGGTGCACGCACATTTCGTTCACCCGGCGCGCCTTATTACCCCACGGGCAACCCGCTGGTTGACGGCATAGGACCGGCGGCATGGGCTGATCGCGCGAAACATACCGATCTGGATGGCGAAGGCCGTAATCGCATTGTGCCCATTGGCGCTGCCGATCATATCTCAGTTCATGCGCGTGACCATGACCCGCGGGGGATGTCAGTAATAGCTGCAGATGGTGCAATAGCGGGAACTGTAACCGACCTTTGGGTTGATCGTGCCGAGCATGTCATCCGGTATCTTGAAATCGATACGGGCGGCAAAAAGATTTTGGCCCCAATGGCAATGTCAAAGATTAAAGGAAGACTGGGCCAAGTCGAAATCGATGCGATTAATGCCGCCGATTTTGCTGGTGTACCCACACCTGAAACTGCAGGCCAAATCACATTTTATGAAGAAGAGCGCATAGTCGCTTATTTTGGCGGCGGCTATCTCTACGCCAACCGCGCACGTCAGGAGCCGTTGATATGAGCGAATATGACCATGAACCAACCAGAGGCTTGCCCGGGCATCTTCCGGCGGACGAACATATTGTGTGGCAATCTTCGCCCGACTGGAAAGCTCTGGCCAAAGCTGCTTTGCATATTCGCCTCTCCGCCGCTTATTTTGGAATAATCATATTGTGGGCGATATCTCGTAGTGACATGAACACGGCTATTGCAGTCTCGCTTCTTGGCGCGATTGTCATTGCCATGTTTGTTGCATTTGCCTGGGGCGTCAGCCGAACAACTGTATATACATTGACCAACAAGCGGATCATTTTGCGCGTTGGCGTTGCATTGAACAAATGCATCAACTTACCGCTATCCGAAATCGAATCTGCAAATTTGAAAATGCTGGCTGGCGACCACGGAAGCATCGTTCTTTCGCTAAAGGGTGCCCCGCGCCTTGGCTATTTCATGCTGTGGCCGCACGCGCGATCGCTTCGTTTTATCAGCCCGCAGCCCATGCTGCGCGCTGTTCCCGACGCGCGCGCATTCGCGCAACTTTTGTTCAAAACAACACAAAAAGTACAGGCAGTAGCGCCGGTTGAAGCGCGCCGCTCTAATAGCCAAGACGTTCCGTTTCAGGGAGTGCCCGCATGAACCAAACCGTGCACCATGATCCGACTGTACCGCGCGGTGCCTTGATTGGGGCAGCAACGGTGCTGCTATTTACAATGGCAGTTACCGGCGCAGTCAGCTTGGGCTTCATTCCTCAATCAGCCGACCCAACAGCATCCCGCGTAGCAGCCAATGTAAAGCCGGAACAAACCCGTATGCTTCGCTTTGTTGATCGTGCGGATGGCGCGGTGGTGGTTAGCGACGCGGCTAGTGGCGATGTCGTCAAAGTCATCGAATTTGGCCAGGGTGGCTTTTTGCGCGCCACCATGCGCCGCCTAGCCAAGACACGCAAAGCATCGAACATTGGTGCTGAACCTGCTTTTGAGCTGACCCTTTGGGAAAATGGCGCTCTTTCATTAAAGGACCCTGAAACGGGTCGCGAAGTAGAGATTCACGGATTTGGCTCAGACCATAGCAAGATTTTCGCCGATATGCTGAAGGATCCGGCTGCATGACACGGCTCTTTTCATCTGAAAAATTTGACACCTCTTGTCGTATCGAAGTGCAGCAAAATGCAGATCATTTTCACGCGCACGTAGATCTGGACGGCGATTTGGAAATTCATCCAGGCGACAGGGTTCACGTACATGGCGCGCCCATCGTCGTGGCCTTTGGTGAAAATGTCATTCTGCATCGCAATGCAACAATTCACCGTGCCGGAATTTTGCGTCAGGCATGGACAAAATTCGCCGGCCAATTCGAACTGACCGAATTGTATGAGGTCAGCTTCACTCCCGGGAGGTTATGATGAACGCGCACACGAAATTCGCGAAACCACTGTCTGCAAAGCACGACACATTGGCGATTGCACGACAAGACACTGTCCTGACGCCCCGCTTTTACACCACGGATTTCAAGGCGATGGATGGCCTGAATGTCGACCCTGTCCGGGCCGAATGGGAAGAATTGATGACCGAGATGGAAGACGACCGCAACAAGCGGCACTTTCGCAAGACGGCAGCTTTCGACGGCGTTATCGAAGGGTTGGAACCTGAACTTCAAGCTGAATTTATCGACTTCCTGGCCAGTTCGCTTACTTCGGAATTTTCGGGCTGTATTCTCTATGCAGAAATCGCGAAGCAAACCAAAAATCCGGATATGAAGCGGCTGTTCAAACTGCTTGCCCGCGATGAAAGCCGTCATGCCGGTTTCATAAATGAAACGTTGAAGGGATCGGGCATTGGCATCGATCTTTCTTTTCTGACCAAGTCCAAAAAATACACTTATTTCAAACCAAAGTTTATTTTCTATGCCGTCTATCTATCTGAAAAGATTGGCTATGCCCGTTACATAACGATTTTCCGGCACTTGCAGCGTAATCCAGAGAACCGGTTTCATCCGATATTCGACTGGTTCGAAGATTGGTGCAACGACGAGTTCCGTCATGGCGAGGCATTTGCTTTGCTTATGCGGGCTGACCCGCAATTGCTGACGGGCCTGAACAAATACTGGATCCGTTTTTTCCTGCTATCGGTTTACGCAACAATGTATGTAAGGGATCACAACCGCCCTGTCTTCCATAAGGCTTTGGGCGTGGATCCAGCCGATTATGGCTATGAAGTTTTCTCCATTTGCACCGCGATCAGCCGGCAAGTTTTCCCCGTAGAACTCGATACAAACGCCCCCCGCTTTCGCGCATCAATGGATGACCTTCTTCAAGCATCTATCGGTATCGAAAATGCAAAGGCGAGTGGCGGTCTGAGCGGCAAGTTAAATCAGGTTCGCTTTACGCTAAAGGCCGGTCTCGCATTCGCCCGGATGTATTTTATGAAGCCGCAGGTGAATGAATTGCCGAGCCGGACCAGATTGCAACCCGCATGGTAGAATCCTTGAAGTTCATTGCGCCTTTTGCGGTCGTGGTCGTGCTTTGGTTCGTCAGCACCGGCCTTGTCGCGATGTTAAATCACAGGTTACGAACAACGTCTGGGCGTGCGCTGGCTATCGCAACTATGTGTGCAATGTCGGGTCTTGGACTAATTTTGCTATCTACGCATTCTACTTCAGAATGGGCAATTTACATGTCATTTGTAGGCGGTTTGTTGGTCTGGAGTTGGCATGAAATCAGCTTTTTGACGGGCGCCGTTTCGGGCTCGCATCGTGATCCATGTCCACCCGAAGCCCGCGGATGGCAGCGGTTCAGTCTTGCAACAATGGCGTTGATCCATCACGAAATCGCACTTGCAATGACGGCAGCGTTGTTGCTGTCATTGGCTTCGGTAACGTCGAACACAACGGGTGCTTACACATTTGCGCTGCTTTTGTTGTTCCGACTTTCGTCAAAGTTGAATATTTACCAAGGCGTTCCCAGTATGAGCGACGAATTGTTGCCTGCACATCTTGGCTATTTGAAAAGCTATTTTGGTCCGAAGCAATTGCACCCGGGGTTGGTGCTTTCGACAGCATTAATTTTGGCGCTTGCAATCTGGTTTCTGTTCGGCGCAATTACCACGAGCCAATCAGATATGGCAGTTCAGGCCGGGCTGTTGTGCTGCTTGTGCCTGCTCGGTGCACTTGAGCATCTGTTTCTCGCCATTCCATTCCGCGATTCTGAATTGTGGCGTTGGGCATTGGCAGCAAAAGAAAAAACAAATTTGGGAGAGGGAGTACAACCATGAATTACGAGGCATTTTTTAGCGATGAACTTGCCGCCGTCCGCGAAGAAGGGCGCTATCGCGTTTTCGCCGAAATAGAGAGAAAAGCAGGCTCTTTCCCTTATGCAAAACGCTATGTTGACGGCGGCACCACGGATGTCACGGTTTGGTGTTCCAACGACTATCTAGGCATGGGCCAGCATCCCAAAGTTCTCGATGCCATGCATCGTGTGATTGACGAATGCGGCGCAGGCGCAGGCGGCACACGCAACATTTCCGGCACCAATCACCACCATGTCTTACTTGAGGCCGAACTGGCTGATTTGCATCACAAGGAAGATGCCTTGCTATTCACATCGGGTTATGTTTCGAACTGGGCCGCACTTGGGACTCTGGCAGCGAAAATCCCTGATTGCATTGTTTTGTCGGATGCGTTGAACCACGCATCGATGATCGAAGGAATAAGGCACAGCCGTGCAGAGCGACGGGTATTTGAACATAATTCGCCCGAAGATCTGAACCGCAAGCTGGCCGATCTGGACCCGCAGCGTCCCAAATTGGTTGCCTTTGAAAGCGTCTATTCGATGGATGGGGATATCTCCCCTATTGCCGAGATTCTCGATGTTTGCGAACAGCATAACGCAATGAGTTATATTGACGAAGTCCATGCCGTCGGCCTGTATGGACCTCGCGGTGGTGGCGTTGCCGAACAAGAAGGTTTGATGGATCGCATCACAGTTATCGAAGGCACATTGGGCAAGGCATTCGGCGTCATGGGCGGATACATTGCCGCTTCTCGGGACTTGTGCGATTTTGTCCGGACTTTTGCGAGTGGGTTCATATTTTCAACGGCTATCCCGCCAGCGGTCGCGGCGGGCGCCTGTGCCAGTATCAAGCATTTGAAACAAAGCACAACCGAGCGCGAACAACATCAGGCGCGCGTAGCCAAAGTACGCAGCGCGCTTGACCGCATGGGTATTCCGCATATTCCGAACCCAAGCCATATCATCCCGGTGATGGTCGGCGATCCCCATAAATGCAAATTCATCAGCGACTGGCTGATGGACAATCACGGCATCTATGTTCAGCCAATAAACTATCCAACGGTCCCGCGCGGAACTGAACGGCTTAGAATCACTCCGTCGCCTGTCCATAGCGACGATGATATCGAAAAGCTGCTATGTGCATTGAGCGAAATCTGGTCGCAATGTGCGCTGGCCAGACGCGCACTGGCCGCTTAACAAAGTTCCGTTGTAACGAAAAAAAAGGCCGGGCGATGACCCGGCCTTTTTCATATTCATATACGCAGAATTTAGCTTGGGTTTTCGAGATAAGCGATCACGTTGGCCCGCTTTTGCGCGTCCGGCAATCCGGCGAAAATCATCTTGGTCTTTGGAATCACCCGCTGTGGCTTCTCCAAATATTGGAACAATTTTTCTTTGGTCCAGGTTACACCACTAGCTGCGTTGGCTGGCGAATAATTGAAGCCAGCAACGCTGCCTGACTTGCGGCCAATAATGCCGGCAAGTGAAGGACCGGTTTTGTTAACACCAGCATCGGTCACATGACAGGTACGGCATTGCGCGAAGACCAATTTTCCGGCGGCTGCGTCACCTGTAAAGCTTGCTAAAGTGGTACCGTCCAACGTCGACACATCATCAATAGCGGGCGTTCCAGCCGCTACGGCGGGTGCGGCTGCCGGTGCAGCTGGCGCTGCAGCGGGTGCAGCCGCAGGGGCGGGTGCTTCAGCAGTTTTTTCCGTTTCGCTCGATTCCGAACCACCAGAACAAGCTGCGACAAACGCTGACAATGCGACGACCGCAGCTAATGTATGTTTCTTGACCATATTCTCTCCTATCCCGTGTCAATTGACAGTATAGTCAATATTTACGTATCCAACCCATAACAACACTTATCCCACATAAAGCGCGTTGAAAAGACAATATGTTTGGCGCTTCATTGCACCAAAATACGGGCATTTCACTTCCCCGTCTCTTTCAGAACTTTATTTCGCAAATATTGCACAAAAGCATATATTATAAGGACAACGGGAAATGTTATCGCCCCAACGAACAGCTCGTAAGATGGTCCGTTGGGAAACGCTGCGACGCCCTTGGCGACATAAGCAATCAATCCCACCAAATAATAAGCCGCTGCAATCACTGACAGTCCTTCAACCAAGGTTTGCAAGCGGAACTGTAGTTGCGTTGATCGCTCCATTGATTGCATCAGGCTAAGATTCTGGGCTTTGATTCGGCTATCAATACGCACATCCAGTGTGTGCATCACGCCGGAAATACGTTCGGCGATATGACTCAGTCTCTGCCGGAATACCGAGCACGTCCGCGATGCCGGAACAAGCCGACGTTCGGTAAAATCGGTCAAGCTTTGATAATTTGCCACCGACTGGACATTAAGAGCGGCCAGTCGATCAGCGGCAACCTCCGCATAAGCTGCTGTAGCGCTCAACCTGAAACTGGTGGCTGAACGAATAACCTCCAGCTCGGAAGAAATTGCGGCAAGTTGATCGAGCAGAGCTTCATCATCCTGATCCGCGACTGCGACCCGCTTGGCGTGTTCAGACAATTTCTGTTCGAGAAGATCCAACTGCGGGCCATGCTCCTGGACAATAGGAAAGCCGAGCAGCGCAAGGTTCCGGTAATTACCAAGCTCTTGGACGCGCTGAATAATCCGGCCGCGCTCGCCATCTTCTACGTCACCTGCGGAAACGAGAAGCCGCCCGTAGCCATCGCTATGTATGCTGAAATCCGACCAGATACGTAGACCTGAATTGATGTCGCAACATACCATTTCAAGTGTGGAAATGCCGATGCGTTCAAGATCGGCTTCAATCTGGCTGGTGTCGGGAATAACCAATATCTGCGTCGCCCGAATGACACCGCCTGGCCACTGTTCAAGCCATTGGATATAACGCATTCGTAAATCATTAGGGCAATCGACGGGCAGGATAAGTGTCAACGTACTGGCTTCGGTGTGCCGTTCCCAAAGAAAATGTATGCCCGAATTTGTATGACCTGAACCGTGCCGGGATGCCAAAGTCCATTCGTCAAATTCAGGCCTGTTTGTAATCAACCATCCATCTTCGTCGGGCCGTTCGCCTTGGTTGATCAGGCGGACCACTTGATAAATGTCGCAATGTTGGCTGACCGGCGCAAAGCGCCGTAAACGCATTTCGTCAACTGCCCATCGGCGCAAGGGATGTTCTGTAAAGGACATACAAAACTATCCGATATAACGAGCCTAAAGTCTAGGGTCAGGACAAGAATTGCCTAAAAAACTGAATGCTCGCCAAGATCGATAGACGCCTCGCCATTTATTATTCGTTGGTAATGCTCCCGCAAGCTCTCGCGTCCGGTCGAAGGCGTCAATTGTGCGTCATAAGAATTGGTTTCCGGATTTAAAACCAACATGGACTCAGTGGCATAATAACGGCCAATTCTTGCAAGTTCGGCCTTTTGCCTAAAATATGGAATGCCGCGTCCTAGCATTTCAAAGCCAACAACAAGCACATCAAGCAACCGGATAGGAACGCTTTGGACGCGCAAGGGTTTGCCAAGCAGTTCAAATAGAACTTCCGCCTGCTGTCTGGGCGTTATTGGAGCACCGGGGCCACCGATCGGCAGGATACGATTGTGGCAATGTTCACCACTTATGCAATCGACAAGATACGCCGCGAGATCGTGATCACTTATCGGTTTGCAAGCCGTCATTGTGCCATCGCCAAATAGCAAAAATGGCTTCCCTTTTTTTAACCTCTCCACCTGCCCTGATAGAGATTTGAAAAAGGCGGTCGGCCGGATTATCGAATAAGTGATACCCGATTCCATCAGTTCCTTTTCAAAGGCTAACTTGGCAAATTGAAACGCCAATTTCGGATTTTGTACACATAAAGCCGACAGCAAAATAAATTGCTGCACACCGGTGGCCTTTGCAGTCGCTAAAATGTTGGAATGTGCCTGATAATCAATTGCCCACGCATCTTTCGCCGCGCCGGTTCTGGAAGCCAGACATGAAACAACAGCATCAAATTTTTCACCGCAAAATCCATTTTCAGTTATAGATTTCAGGTCGGTTACATCTCCAAATCTGATCTGAATGCCGTCCAACTTTGAAAGTTGCCGGAGCGAACTATGAGGCAATTTATTGCCGGACTGGTTACGGACCAGGCAAATAACTTCATGACCCCGGTTTGCTAAGGCATTAGCTGTGGCAAGGCCAATTGTGCCGGTCGCGCCAAGTAATAAAACACGCTTAGGTACGTTGAGGTTATGAAAGCCTGACTGCAACAATATCCGAAATTATTCCTTACCAGAAATTTTTGGGTAGTGATTTCCTATCCTTACCGAAAGCGTAATGCAAATATCGATAGATCTTAAAAAAAGGCGTTCAGACAAAATCGAGCTCGCGCTCGCTTTGCAGTATTCTTGTAATAGCCGACCGTCAGGAACGTTAATTTATTCCAATTATTTTGCGAACTATGCTTTCATTCGCAATGGATAGACTTGCGCGCTGTTTTATTTGGCTTCTGATTTCGGCTGTACGCGTTTCAGCCAGTTGCTAATTGACATTTCCAATACCTCAATCACGTCATCGACCGTAATGGTGCCATCGCTTCGGACGAGGGCAAAGGCGGTTTCGGTGAGCAGCCCCAATGTCAGCAGCGCCATCGGCCGGATTTGACGGATTTCGATATCCTCACGCCCGGCGATGGCGGCAAGCGCGGGTTCGATGACCGAAAGTGAGGTGATGGCATCAATCTCGCGCCAGTTACTCCCGCCCAGGACAGTTGGTGCCTCGATCAATACGAGTCGCAAATATTCGGGCTTTTGCGAAAGCTCGATGGATGCGCGGGTGCCAATCATGAATCTTTCAAGGGCGTTAGTTCCCTCTCTACCGCGCAAGACGACTTCATACGCGAACTCACGCTGCAGGTTTTTTACCACTTCGGCGAACAACGCCTTTTTATCTTTGAAGTGATGAAAAAACGCGCCTTCGGTCAACCCTGCTGTTTTCGCGATTCGACTTGTTGTCGCCCCGGCGAATCCAAGCTCGGCAAACAATGCCCGCGCTGTAGATACAATCAATTTTCTAGTTTTTGCAGCTTCCGCAGCGCTTTTCTTC
Source organism: Sphingorhabdus sp. (assembly GCF_041737645.1). GTDB lineage: Bacteria > Pseudomonadota > Alphaproteobacteria > Sphingomonadales > Sphingomonadaceae > Sphingorhabdus_B. Next base: position 20,123 of record NZ_JBGSRI010000064.1, on the reverse strand, counting down.
CCCATGACTGCCTTTAATAATAGTGTTGCATTGCGGTCAAGTGTAACTTGGCCCTTTCTTATGAGCGCAGCGGACCATTTTACATGACCAGACCCCGGAAACACCGAAAAATGTTGGGATTCTAGGGGAAGCGATACGCAGCCAACGTCAAAATTCATTATTATTATACTTGAAGAATTCACTCCATTTTGGCAAAAACTTTGATTGACTACATAGCATTACTATGAAAATGTTATCCTTGGAGAGAGGAGGAGGTTGGCTATGAAGCGAAGCGCCGCTGATGCAGCCATCACTCGGGGGAATATTGTCAGGGCGGCACGCGTGCTTTTCGCAGAAAAAGGCTACGCGCATTCTACAACGAACGAAATTGCGCGCTATGCAAGTGTTACCGAGGGGGCATTTTTTCATCATTTCAAAGGCAAGCAGGAACTGTTTGCCGAGGTGGTGCAGCAACTACAAATTGAATTCGACAGCGAAGTCTTCAAAACTGCTATTGTCGAAACTGATGGAATGCAGCGCTTCCTAGCCGGCGCACGGGCGTCGCTTCGACTATCGCAGCAACCGGAATACTTACGAATCGTCCTGATCGACGCTCCTGGCATATTGGGGCATTTGCAATGGAAGGAAATCGATACAGGTATTGCTATCCAATCAATTGAACCTGCGTTGCAGTTACTGGTCGGCAACACTCCGGTGTCACAATCCCGTTTACGGGCAACGGCCCTCACGTTGCTTGGATTGCTGAATGAATCCTGCTTCGCACTGGCCCGCAAGGACCCATTTGTTGTCGAAGATGATATTATAGATACAGTCAAAGCAATTTTGGAACAATGGATTGCCCTCCATTAAGCCCAAGTCCCAGTGAATCATATTTACAAAGATAGTATTACTATGTAATACGCGCTCCTGGGTGAGCGTTAGATCTGCGGCGAGTTGTTGTTGCAGCATTCGCAATTTTTCATCCAGCCGGAGCTTGTTGGTGATTGTTGACTATATCATTGTCGGTGCAGGGACCGCTGGCTGTGTGCTGGCGGACAAGCTGTCTGCCAATGGCAGGAATCAGGTTCTACTTGTGGAAGCAGGTAGCAAGCCGCGTAGTCCTTTCATCAAAATCCCCGCAGGTTTTGCTAAGCTTTTCAAAAGCGGTTGTGACTGGAATTATGAGAGCGCGCCCGGGTGTGGGCCATCAAAGCGTCAAATTTACATCCCACGGGGTAAAATGCTCGGCGGCAGCGCGAATATGAATGCGATGATCCATCAATGGGGTCATCCCGATGATTTCGCCGCATGGGCCGCATCCGGAGCAACCGGCTGGGGATGGGACAGCGTATCCCCCATTTTCGCAAAAATGGACGAAAGGATGGAGTGTGCACCTAACAGTCATGCCCATGCCGCTGCGCGCGATTTCGTCGACGCCGCCAGGTCGGTCATCGGGAATTCGGGCGATTCCTATAATGGCGGCGGATACGAAGGCGCGTGGATATCGCATTGCAATGTGCGGAACGGCAAAAGATACAGCGTCTACGACAGCCATCTGAAACCCGCGATGCGGCGACGTAATCTGGTTACATTGACTGGCATGACCGTAAGCAATTTGATTACCGAAAACGGGTCAGCCGTCGGTGTGATGATGGACGGGCCTCAAGGACGAAACGCTGCGCGCGCCAAGGCTGGCGTGGTGTTAGCGGCGGGTGCAATTGAAACCCCAGCTTTGCTCTTTCGGTCCGGTATTGGTGGCGCGGCAAGCCTGCAGGCATTGGGTATCGAGACATATCGCGACTCGCCGCATGTGGGGCAGCATTTGCAAGATCATCCGATGATGGTCACGGTTTTCCAGACGACGCATTCCGATACCTATAAATCGGCAGAATCGCCCGCCAATCTGCTGCGATATATTTTCAAAAAATCAGGCCCACTGGCCTCCAATGCGGCCGAAGCAATTGCCTTTGCGCGTTCTTCTGACAAATTGTCAGCGCCTGATATTGAATTGATTTTCGCACCATTTGAATGGCGCGAACAAGCATTGCAGCCACCCGCAATTCACGGCTTTTCCATCGGCGCGGCGATTGTCGCACCGCATTCGCGCGGCTCAGTTTCACTGACCACGCGGCATATTCAAGTGCCGCCAAAAATCGATTTTGGGTTCTTTTCCGACAAAGACGGGCTGGATCGCAAGGCTATGATCGCCGCGGTCTTGCTTGCGCGGAAAATTGCCGCACAATCTTCGTTCAGCGATCATGTGTCTGTGGAACAGTCACCGGGCATCGACATCAAAGATTATGACGCGCTGTTTGCCGAAATCTGCCGGAACCTTCAGACCGTCTATCATCCGGCTGGAACTTGCCGCATCGGCAGCGCTGGTGACGGCGTCGTTTCGCCACGACTAAAAGTGCATGGTCTGGATCGCTTATGGATCGCAGATGCTTCGGTAATGCCGCAACTTGTTCGCGGTCACCCCAATGCCGCAATCGCAATGATTGCATCACGCGCCGCAGAATTCATCGCCAAAGGAGCATGAAGAAAAATTTTCAGATTGGTATCGTCACAGCAGAACTTCCCATTTGGTTATTGCCAATGACGGTCCCAAGGCCCGTCCGTCGCAGCTCCCCAGTTGTTTTTTGACGGACGGGCCAAATTTTTTTATTCCGCTGCCTAAATTTTCGAGAAGAAGCGCTGTATTCCCCAAAGCTACATTTCGGACGCTAGAAGCGGCTTATACCCAACAGCATCGTCATAATCCTTCTCACATTCCACTGGACGCGCGCAATCACATCCGCCAAAACCCGTCCATGAATTCACGCACATTGACGCGCGCACTTGCCGCACTCGCCCTTTCCTCAAGTTTTGTTTCTGCGGCCTTTGCCCAGAAAAGCGCGCCGCAGCCCGTACCAATTATTGACCGGGTCCCTGAACCCGAAGACCGTCCCCTGCCCGCCCCCATGGTGTTGGAAGTGGATGCGACCGATGTCGCGCGGGCCATTTTCAGGGTAAAGCAGACCATTCCGTTGGAATCGGGCAAGCCGCTCATCCTGCTTTATCCCCAATGGTTGCCGGGCAAGCATGGTCCGCGAGGTGCTTTGGCCGAAATGACGGGCCTGAAGGTCCGCGCCGGTGGAAAGCTCCTCAACTGGACGCGTGATCCCGTCGAGGTTTACGCATTCCATGTCGACACGCCCACAGGAACAAAGTCGGTCGAGGTCGAATTCCAATTCACCTCGCCCGTGCGCGAGAGCGAAGGGCGCATCGTGGTGACGCCCGCTATGATGAATGTGCAATGGGAACAGGTTTCGCTCTACCCCGCCGGTCACTTTACGCGGGCGATCGAGGTAAAACCGTCGATCACCCTTCCGTCCGGCTGGACCGGCGTTGCGGCATTGGACGGCGGCAAGGTGACGGGCAACCGCATCGATTATGCCACGACAAGCTATGAAACCCTGGTCGACAGCCCGATGTTCGCCGGACCCCATTATCGCAAATGGGATTTGGGCAATAAGGTGACTTTGAATGTGTGGGCTGATGAAGCCAAATTCCTGGACGCCAAGCCCGAGCATATTGCAGCACATAAGGCGATGGTGGATGAGGCGCTCATTCTGTTCGGCTCCAAGCATTTCGACCGCTACGAATTTCTTCTGGCGCTGACCGAGGAATTGGGCGGTATCGGGCTGGAGCATCATCGCAGTTCGGAAAACAGCCGCGAGACCGATTATTTTGAGGGCTGGGCCGACAATGGTTCCGAACGCGGTTTGTTGCCGCATGAACTGACCCATAGCTGGAACGGTAAATTCCGCCGTCCGGCCGAAATGTGGACACCCAATTATTCCACCCCGATGCGCGACAATCTGCTCTGGGTATATGAAGGCCAGACGAGCTATTGGGACCTTGTTCTTGCGGCTCGATCGGGATTGCAGTCCAAGGAAATGGTACTTGCCGAATGGGCGAAATATGCTGGATTCTATGCCGAGCAACCCGGTCGCGACTGGCGTTCAGTCGAAGATACAACGCATGATCCCATATTTGGTGCCCGTAAATCCAAGCCATTTTCCAGTCAGGCACGCGGCGAGGATTATTATAATGAAGGCTCCTTGGTCTGGCTGGCCGCTGACATGACTATCCGGGAGCTCTCCAAAAATACCAAGTCGCTCGATGATTTTGCCAAAGCCTTTTTTGGCGTGCGCGATGCGGATTGGGGCGTTCTGACATATGACTTTGACGAAGTCGTCCGCACGCTAAATGCGGTTCAGCCTTACGACTGGGCAGCGTTTCTCGATTCAAAAATTCGTAAAGCCGGTCAGCCTGCGCCGCTTACCGGCTTTGAAAAGGGCGGATATCGGCTTGTCTGGAAAGAAGAGCCAAATATTTTTGACAAAGAGCGGATGAAAGAGGGCGGCGGCACCGATTTGACACACTCGCTCGGCCTGACAATTGATAAAGAAGGCAAGGTAAATTTTGTCATGTGGAATGGGCCGGCGTTTAAGGCGGACATTGTAAATGGCGCAAAAATCCTGTCCGTGGGTGGACTCGCTTTTTCGAAAGATCGCCTGACCGAAGCGGTCACCTTGGCGAAGGACGGAAAGACGCCAATCAGGCTCATCGTTGAGCGCAGCAAAAGATTTGAGCAAATAGACATCGCCTATTCCGGCGGTTTACGCTATCCGCACCTCGAATCTGTGGGCAAAGGTGAAACGGCGATAGATCGTTTGCTGGCTCCGCGGAGGACCAATAAATAATCTAGGAAAGCATTCTCCCATGCGTATCGATATGATCCCTACCGGCGAAAACCCGCCCGAAAATATCAACGTTGTCATCGAAGTTCCAATCGGCGGTGAGCCGGTGAAGTATGAATTCGACAAGGCTTCCGGTGCTTTGTTTGTCGACCGCATCCTGCATACACCTATGCGCTATCCTGCAAATTATGGTTTCATACCGCATACCCTTTCACCTGATGGCGACGCGTTGGATGCCCTAGTCATCGCCCGATCGCCGTTTATGCCGGGTTGTGTTGTGCGCTGCCGTCCCATCGCTGTTTTGAATCTGGAAGATGAACATGGCGGTGATGAAAAATTGCTGTGCGTTCCGATTGATGCGACATTCCCATATTATCGCAACATTACCGAAAGCGATGATCTGCCTGAAATCGTGATGCAACAGATCGAGCATTTCTTCACGCATTACAAGGATCTCGAACCTGAAAAATGGGTCCGTGTCGGTAAATGGGGCGACGCAGATGAAGCGCGCCGTGTTCTGCTGGAAGCTATCCAACGCGAACAGGACAATAAAAAATGATGCGATGGGCCGGTCCGATTTTGGTGGTCATGATGCTGTCTGCGTGTGCCACGCCTGAAACGCGTGTTCGGACAGCATTGATGGACGCAGGGCTATCAAAGCCAATTGCATCCTGCATGGCCGATAGAATGGTGGACCGGCTCTCGCTTATTCAGCTTAACAAGCTATCGGGCTTGAAGAAATTGCGCGATAAGGATGTTCGCAAGCTATCGGTGGACGAATTTCTTAAACGGACGCGTTCGTTGCAGGACCCTGAAATTTTGGGCGTCGTCAGCTCGTCCGGTTTAATTTGTGCCGTTAAAGCTTAGGGTCAGGACCTAGCTAAAAAGTCTGGCCAGGCTCGCCAGCCACCCTGCATCCGCTTTGGCTGCACGCGGCGGCGCGAAATCAGCGCATTCCAGACAATGGGCCTGCACACCCTTTACACCCACCAGCATTTCAAGATCAGCCGCGACCCGCTGCAAGAACATGTGTTGCTGCCATGCGGCGTGTGCGAATATGTCGACAGGTGCGGACACACCGGCCCGTTTCGGCATTAATCCGCCCAACAATGCCCCGGCAAAGCTGGTTTGCGGTTCGATATATAAGGCATGCCATCCACCGGTTTCCAGCCCTGCTTTTTTCGCCGCTTCTGCCAGTGCCTCATCCATTCCACCAAAGCGATCCACCAAGCCAAGCTGCCGCGCCGTTCCGCCTGCCCAAACACGGCCTTGGCCAATGGCGTCGACCTGTTCCGGGGTTTTTTTACGCGCCGTTGCAACGCGGCTTATAAAATCACGATAGCCGTTTTCAATCGCGCTTTGTGCAACGCGGTCAAATTCTGAGCTGAATCCGCCCAGCACGTCGGGTTCACCCGATAATGCCGTGGTTTTTACACCGTCAGCAGTCACCCCAATTTTCGCAAGACCCGCTTTAGCACTGGGAATAACGCCAAAAATGCCAATCGAACCTGTAATCGTAGACGGTTCGGCAAAGATCACATCGGCTGGCAGCGAAACCCAATAACCGCCGCTTGCGGCCAAATTGGCCATCGACACAATTATGGGTATTTTCTTCGCCTTGACCGCTTCTATCGCAAGCCGGATTTTCTCGGATGCTGTCACAGATCCGCCCGGCGAATCCACCCGGACGACCAACGCTTTCAAATCTTTGTTGTCCAGCGCATCGTAAATCAGGCCGCTAATCGTGTCGCCGGCAGCGGTTCCTGGCCCGGCTTCTCCGTCGACGATGGTTCCAGCTATGGTTACGACGCCGATAGCTTCTCCCGCACTAGGCGGGCCATAACTTGCCAACAAGGCATCCATTGGTGTTGCCGCAAATCCCCCAGTGGATTTATTGTCATCGGCGCCGACCTTCGTCGCGATAAATTTGCCAAAGGCAACGCGATCTCCCAATTTGTCGACCAGCTTGTTAGCTATCGCCAATTGCGACATGTTGCCTTTGGCATTTTCCACTGAACCCGCCGGATCGGCTAGCATTCCGGCAAATTGGGCCTGCGGTCGCGCCTTGGCCACGTCGGTTTTCCATTGGCCCCAGATTTCATCATAGACCGCTTTAATCGCGACCTTCGATTCCGGTGATTGGTCGGACCGCATGTAAGGCTCAACCGCGCTTTTATATGTTCCCACGCGGTAGATATTGGCCTTGATGCCCAATTGGTCGAGCAAGCCCTTATAATAAGGTTGCGTCCCGCCGGGGCCGGTCAGCATTGCTCCCCCCAATGGATCCATCCAGATTTGCGTTGCGTGCGCCGCCAATAGATAGCTGTCATCCGAATAAGCCGTTGCAAACGCATAAACCGGCTTGCCTGCTTTTTTGACGCGCTCCAGACTGTCACCGATGGCCGAAAGGCTTGCCTGCCCGCCGCCCAGGAAACGGTCCATATCAAGCACAACTGCCTTGATACGCTTGTCCGTTTCGGCGATTTTTAGTGACCGGATGATATCGCGCTGCCTGATTTCTCCCACGGGAACAGATGTTGACGTAAGCGCAGTTAGCGGATCAATTTCGGCCGGTTGTTCAGATACTACTCCGTCGAACTTCAACCAAAGCGCCCCTTCCCTTACCATAGCAGGGTTCGGGCTGGCGCTCAGTACCGCGAACAGCGCTGCGAAAAACAGCAATAATAACATTAAAACCAGCAGGTCCTTGAGGCCTACAATCAATTTCCAGCTGATCCGCAAAAAAGTCATAAATTACCCTTTGATATACTCCACGCATGTAGGCGTTAAGCTTACAATTTAAAGCGCTCATTCGACCAACAGCTACGGATTTACAGAAAAGGGCCGCCGGAGAAACTCCAGCGGCCCTTAAACATGGGTCAGCGGTCGGATGTGCCGCTGCCGGAAGTTGCTTTCATGCCGTGACCGGCATCGCTGATTTAATCAGCGGCCGATCTCCCGAACGGAATGCCCGACCTCTTAACTGAACCATGAGACATCGGATCACCTCCTTTCGTTGAATGGAAATTGCTTGCATCAAACATTTTTCTGCCCTCCGCGACTCGATAAGTGAATCAAACAAAGTTTGGAAACAAGACTTGTATTTTATTTTTTTTCCGGCAAATATCGGGGTTCCGCTCAAAAACGATCAACCGCGGCAATCCTCGACAATTCGTGTTATTTCAGCCCATGATGGTATGGCTATGGATGGCTGCCCATCGACCTCAAGTGCAATGCGGCCACGGCTGAACGCCATGGCATCCAATATTGGATCTGTTGGCAGTATTTCAGTCGCCAGATAAGGCGGTGTTGCGCCGGTCGGGCTGCCTGCGAATTCTTTCATGGTTGAACTCGAGCGAACGACGATGCGACCAGCAGGACCCGCGCCAGCACGCGCCAGAAAGATCCGGCGTCGGGTAGTATCACAGCGCAGGGTAACTGTCGCATTCTGCCCCGCAGGCCCGAACAGCGCCAGCGATCCGCGGTCATCGCGCCGATAGACCCAATCCCCCGCAGCAAGCGGCCAATCGGGCCAGTCGCCCGCGGGGCGAGTCGGCTGTGCAGCAGGAACAACTGGCTTAGGCAGCGACACCGGCGCGGGTGCTGGGGCAGCAGGTGGCGGGGGTGGCGCACAAGCGGACAATGCGAGCAGACCAGCAAATAGGGCGTAATGCAACTTCATGGCCACAGCTTATGGCCAAAACCACTCCATTCCGCTAGCGCCCTGAGGCATGGCGATTAAAAAAATACGCTTGGACCAGCTTATCGTGGACCGCAATCTGGCGGAGAGCAAGACGCGTGCACAGGCACTCGTCATGGCTGGGCATGTTTTTATTGGCGACATGAAAGTGCAAAAGCCCGGACAGCAAGTCGCCGAAAACACGGAATTGACCGTCAAGGGGAGCGATCACCCCTGGGTATCGCGTGGCGGCATCAAATTGGCGCACGCCCTTGATGAATTTTCCATTTCCGTGGCGGATGCCGTGGCGATGGATGTCGGATCCTCTACTGGCGGATTTACAGATGTTCTTTTGGCCAACGGCGCGGCCAGGGTATATGCGGTTGACAGCGGAACCAACCAACTGGCCTGGAAACTGCGTCAGGACGAGCGCGTCATTGTGCATGAACAGACCAGTGCGCGGATTTTGACCGAAACCCATATTCCTGAAGCTATCGATATCATCGTGTGCGACGCAAGTTTTATCAGTCTGGCCAAAGTTCTCGAAACGCCTTTACGCTTTGCCCGAACAGGCGCGCAATTGGTCGCTTTAATCAAACCCCAGTTCGAAGCGGGACGCGGCGAAGTTGGGAAAGGTGGCGTCGTGCGCGACGAAGCCGTTCATCACCGCGTTTGTGACGAAGTGAAAGCGTGGTTGGTCGAAAAAAACTGGACTATTTGTGGCCTGACCACCAGCCCGATCACAGGGCCGCAAGGCAATGTCGAATTTCTAATCTGGGCGCAGAAGTGCTGACGCCTGTAATTTTCCGGGGAGCATGAAATGAAAAAACGTCGCGCATTCGCAGCATCCGTTGCTTTACTAGCCTTGGCACCGGTCAGCCAAAGTATCGCAGCCCCGGCAAAAATGGTAAAGTCCGAGGTGCCGTCGCAACTGCCGCGCAACGCAGCCCCTTTGCATTACAGCATCACCGTTACACCGAACGCAGAAAAGCTTAGCTTCGATGGAAATGTGCTGATCGAATTTGTCTTGAACGAAGACAGCGACAGCATAACGCTAAACGCCGCCGATATCGCAATCCGCAAGGTAACTGTCGCCAAGGGCCGCGCTGCTGCGATGGTGGCCACTTCGTCCATCGATGCCGCAGCACAGACCGCCACTATTGGCTTTGGTCGCAAGCTGGCTGCAGGTCGCTATTCGCTAAATATCGATTATTCCGGAAAAATCCTGCAACAGGCGAACGGCCTGTTCGCACTGGATTACAAAAACCCTGAAGGAATCGAAAAGCGCGCGCTTTTCACCCAGTTCGAAGCACCAGACGCCCGCCGTTTCGTGCCCAGCTGGGATGAACCAAATTACAAAGCAACCTTTGATTTGACCGCGACCGTCCCTGCCGAGCAAATGGCGGTTAGCAATATGCCGGTCGCCGCACGTCGCGATCTTGGTAACGGGCTAGCCGAAGTCCGCTTCGGCACGTCACCAAAAATGTCCACCTATCTGTTGTTTTTCGGGCTTGGCGAATTTGACCGTATCACAAAACAGGTCGGGCCAACCGAAGTCGGCGTTATTGTTGGTAAAGGAAACGGCCCCAAAGGCGAATACGCCCTCGACGCATCGGCAAAGCTGGTGGCCTATTATAACGATTATTTCGACACCCCCTATCCGCTTCCCAAATTGGACAATGTCGCCGGACCTGGACAAAGCCAGTTTTTCAGCGCGATGGAAAATTGGGGCGCGATTTTCACTTTTGAACGGGTGTTGTTGAATGACCCCAAAATTACCAGCGCCCGCACACGGCAGGGGATTTTCTCCACCGACGCGCATGAAATTGCCCACCAATGGTTCGGCAATCTTGTCACGATGGAATGGTGGGATGATCTTTGGCTAAATGAAGGTTTCGCCAGCTGGATGGAGAGCAAGGCGACGGCACATTTCAATCCTGACTGGCAGAGCGAACTGGGCCGCGTAAACGGCCGCGAAGGGGCGATGGGCCTCGATGCTTATGTGACAACCCATCCCGTCATCCAGAAAATCTCAACGGTCGAACAGACAAGCCAGGCATTCGATGCGATCGCCTACCAAAAGGGTGAGGCTGTCATCACCATGCTGGAAGCTTTCGCCGGCGAAAACGTCTGGCGCGATGGATTGCGGGCGTACATGAAGAAGCACGCTTATGCGAACACCCGCACCGATGATTTGTGGAACGCGGTCGAAGCGGCAGGCGCAAAGGGTCTGGTACAAATCGCGCACGACTTCACCAAGCAACCCGGCGTTCCGTTGATCGAGGTCGCGTCTGCAAAATGCGTAAATGGCTCGACGCAATTGACGTTATCGCAAAGCGAATTTTCGCGTGATCGCAAAGCGGAAACATCGGCCAAGCCCCAGCGCTGGAATGTTCCGGTTATTGCACAAGTTATCGGTCAAAAGCCTGGTAAGACCGTCGTGTCAAACGGCGCCGGTTCGTTGGTCGTTGAAGGCTGTGGTACAGTAATCGTCAACGCCGGACAAAGCGGCTATTACCGCGTATTGTATCAACCCGATATGATGGCGGCGCTACAGACAGATTTCGCCAAGCTGCCAGCAATCGATCAGCTGGGTTTGCTGAACGACGGCCAAAGTCTTGCCTTTAACGAATATCAGCCGGTGCGGACGGCGCTGAATCTGGTGGATGCGGTACCAGCGAGTGCAAGCCAGCGGATCATTGAGGACAATGTGTCCACTTATGGCTTTCTTTATGGTCTTTTCGAAAAGGATGCGCCGCGTCAGGCCCAGTTGTCGAAACTCTCCAGCGCTCTTTTCGGTCCCGCACTTGCCAAGCTCGGTATGAAAACGATTCCTTCGGACGCGATGCTGGATTCCAATTTGCGTAGTTCGCTTATCAGCACGCTGGGTTATATGGGTGATCCGGTCGTGGTAGCAGAAGCGAAGCGGCTTTTTGACGAACTGGATACAAATCCCGCGGCATTGGACGGTCCGCTTCGCACCACATGGTTGGGCGTTATCGCGCAAAATGCCGACCAGCAGGCTTGGGATAAACTACGCAAACTTGGTCAGAGTGCCGAAAGCCAATTGGTCAAATCGACCATGTACCGCCTGTTAGGTGCTGCCCGCGACCCGGCCTTGGCGAAACAGGCGCTTGCCCTTGCTTTGACAAAGGAACCCGGCCCAACCTTGAGTGCAAGCATCATTAACGGCGTTTCAGGTGACCATCCGGACCTCGCCGTCGATTTTGCACTCGCCAATCGTGAAGCGGTTGAAGCTTTGGTCGATACGTCATCAAAGTCGGAGTTTATTCCAGGGCTCGGTTATGGGTCAAACGATCCGGCGATGATTGATAAGTTGGATGGCTACGCCAAGGCATTTCTGTCCGCTGATTCACGCAAACCTGTCGACCAGGCGATCGCAGCGATCCAGACACGCATCAAGTCGCAACCACGGATCCGGAACGAAACTTCGGCATGGCTGGACCAAAAAGCCGGGCAGTGATTGAATATTTGGGGACAGTCCCTTTATCTTTTCGTCTTTGCGTGAAACCATACCTCTCCCCTTCAGGGGAGAGGATACGAAGCCTTGGCCGACAGGCCTAGGCGCAGTTGGAGAGGGGCTCGACGGCGAGGTGTGTGTGCCAACTCCCCCTCTCCACTTCGTCTAACGGCTAAAGCCGAAAGACTGCGTACCTCTCCCCTAAAGGAGAGAGGAGGTGGATAACTCAGCGCCCCGAGTTCAGTCCTTATACATGCCCTTAATCCGCGCGGCATAGCGTTCCCGAATGACATGGCGCCGGATTTTCATGCTCGGCGTCATTTCGCCATTTTCGATAGAAAATGGTTCATCGGTGAATTCGAATTGGCGCACTTTTTCGGTGACTGACAAATCCGCATTTACGCGGTCAACGGCCGCGCGCATCGCGGTGCGAAATTGTGGGCTGTCGTTCAGTTCGGCAAAATCGCATTTGATGTCCTGATCCCGGCAATATTCGAGCGTCCATTCGGGATCGGGAACGATAAGGCCGACGATATAAGGCCGCTTGTCCCCTGAAACCATCGCCTGCAGGATTTCGGGTTGCAGCGTCAACATCCCTTCGACCTTTTGCGGCGCGATATTATCGCCCTTGTCGTTGACGATCAGGTCTTTCTTGCGGTCGGTAATCGCAATCCGGCCCTTCTCATCAATATGACCGATATCTCCCGTGTGCAGCCAGCCGTCGATAATGACGCGATCCGTCTCGGTCTTGTTCCGCCAGTATCCGCGCATGACCAGAGGGCCGCGCACGAGGATTTCGCCATCTTCGGCAATTTTGACTTCGGTATTCTTCAGTGGCGGCCCGACGGTATCCATTTTCAAACCTACCTTGGGCCGGTTGCAGCTAATGACCGGACCCGATTCGGTCTGGCCATATCCCTGCAGCAAGGTGATGCCCAACGACTGGAAGAACACCCCGATATCGGGGTTCAGCGGTGCGCCGCCAGATACCATCGCCTTCATCCGGCCACCAAAGCGGGCCTTGATTTTGGGCTTGATCGTCCGCGACAACAGCACGCGCATGGGCGCATCGCGCAGCCGCTTCTTGCCCTTATAATCGCGCTCCCCAATGGTCAGCGCCTTGTCGAGAAGATAGTTAGGGAACTTGCCCTGCTTTTCGACCGCCTTAATCATCCGCTGGCGCAGAACTTCAAATAGCCGGGGAACAACGACCATGAGCGTCGGGCGCGTTTCTTCGATATTAGAGGCCAGCTTTTCCAGGCCTTCGGCGTAATAAATCTGCGCGCCCACGCCTATCGGTAGAAACTGTCCGCCGGAATGTTCATATGCGTGGCTTAGCGGAAGGAATGAGAGAAACACTTCTTCTTCGTCCAACCCGAAATCTTCGCGCAATACTGCCGCTGCGCCATCTGCGTTGTGCAATATAGCGCCATGCTGTTGCATCACGCCGCGCGGTGCACCTCCGGTACCACTGGTATAAATAATGCAGGCTAGATCGTCGCGCGTAACAGAGGCCATCGCCGCTTCAGTGGTGCGGACGTCGGCATCTGTGCCCTTTACCATGTCAGCCCAATTGTGGATCGACAATTGACCTTGCTGGGTTGATGGCAAAGGCTCCATCGCAATTATGAATTCCGCTACGGATGATCTTGTCGCGGCCGGCATCAGTGTTTTTGCAAGCTTGGCCGTGGAGACAATAACGGCCCTTGACGCGCTATTGTCCAATATATGTTGATGATCGCGTTCGGTATTGGTGATATATGTGGGAACTGTAATGCACCCGGCCGCCATGATACCCAAATCGGCGATGCACCATTCCGGCCGGTTTTCCGAAACCAGCATGACCCGATCACCCTTTTGTAAACCCATTTGTCTTAGGGATTTGGCGAAGGCGGCGACTTGCTGAGCGGTTTGCTTCCAGCTTAACGATTCCCAGGCACCGTCCTTTTTGCTCCAAAGAAAAGGTGCGTCGCCACGAAAACGCGCGCGCGCCAGAAACATCGACACCAGATTGGGGAAGCTGTCAAAATCATCAAATTGCTCGGCAGCCACAATTCTCTCCTTGGACTATGCAGGTCAGTCCTTATTGGAACTCGACCTGAACATTATTGCTAGCGCGACCGGCCTTGCGGCGCAATCAGGCTTTTGAAAAACCAGCACTCTACGGCGCCACTTTATGCAAGATCATCCACCACCGGCCAAAAGCGCAATTGCCGAAACTAGCGACCGGAAGTTCACGTAATTTAGTTTCAATTGTAACGAATAATGTTATTACAAGGGTGACAGGAGATTCACGTGACAGACAGCAATTCACCCCCCATCGCCGCCCCGGCCTCGCGCCGCAAGCCAAAGGCAGATATCGAGACCATAGGTGGGCGCAAGCTAAAGCCTGCGACATTAATGATGGGTCATGGATATGATCCTACTTTATCGGAAGGTTCGCTAAAGCCGCCGATTTTCCTCACTTCCACCTTCGCCTTTGAAAGCGCGGCGGCGGGAAAGAGGTTTTTTGAGCATATCACCGGCAAGCGCGAAGGCCCTGCTGAAGGCCTCGTTTATTCCCGCTTCAATGGCCCCAATCAGGAAATATTGGAAGACCGGCTAGCGGTCTGGGACGAGGCGGACGACAGTCTGGTTTTCTCCAGCGGCATGTCCGCTATCGCGACGATGCTGTTGGCGCTGGTCGGGCAAAATGACGTGATCGTCCATTCAGGTCCTCTCTATGCGGCGACCGAAACGCTGATTGCCCGCATCCTTTCGCGCTTTGGCGTGTCGTTCCTCGACTTTCCCGCAGGCGCGACCCGTGAGGCGATCGATGTCATGATGGACCGGGCCAAGGCATTGGCAGCGGAAAAGGGCGGCAAGGTGGCACTCGTCTATCTGGAAAGCCCCGCCAACCCGACTAATGCGCTGGTCGATGTCGAGGCGGTGCGTGCGTCGCGTGACGCGGCTTTTCCGGGCGACCAGAAACCCGCCATTGCCATCGACAACACCTTTTTGGGCCCTTTGTGGCAGCAACCGATCAAGCAGGGCGCCGAGCTGGTTGTCTATAGCCTGACGAAATATGCGGGCGGGCATTCCGATCTGGTAGCTGGCGGTGTTTCGGGCAATCAGGCACTAATCAACATCCTACGTCCGATGCGAAATGTTATCGGCACTATATGTGACCCCAACACCGCATGGATGTTGTTGCGAAGTCTGGAAACGTTGGAATTGCGGATGACCCGCGCGGGCGAGAATGCCGCGAAGGTCTGCGCCTTTCTGAAGGCGCACCCGAAGGTCGAAGGGCTGGGCTATCTCGGCATGATCGACGATCCGCGGCAGCAGGATATCTACAACCGACATTGCAGCGGTGCAGGCTCCACCTTCTCTCTGTTCATCCGTGGTGGTGAGACGGAGAGCTTCCGCTTCTTGGACGCGCTGAAAATCGCGAAGCTTGCGGTCAGCTTGGGCGGTACCGAGACGCTCGCCAGCCATCCGGCAGCAATGACGCATCTGTCCGTACCGCAGGAGCGCAAGGACGCGCTAGGCATCACCGACAATCTGGTGCGGATTTCGATCGGGATTGAAGACCCCGATGATTTGATCGCCGATTTCGATCAGGCGCTGGCGCTGGTTTAACGCCAGTCCAATATCGTCCACCCGTTGGCCTCGGCCATCTTGGTAAGCGGGCCGTGCGGGTTGGTGGCGAAAGGTTCGTCGGCGAAGCTGAGCAGCGGCGCGTCGGAGACATGGTCGGAATAGGCGCGGATATGACAGTCTTCGCGCTTTATGCCCTGCGTCTGCATCCACGCCTTGACGCGGTCGAGCTTCGCCGCGTCGTAGCAATTATGCCCGTCGATCCGCGCGAGCACATGGCCGCTGCTGTTGGTGGCAAGGTTGGTGGCGATCACATCGTCAAAGCCTAGCCTATGGGCGATCGCGTCGACATAAAGCCGGTAGGATGCGGTCGCCATGATATGGCGGTATCCGGCCGCCTTTTCCGCCGCGACGCGTTCGCGCAATTGCGGATAGACATTCCTGCCGACCACCAGATCGGCATGGCTTTCCAGATAGCGGGCGAATTTTTCCACCGGCACGCGGTGTCCGATCAACAACATCTGCGCGAACTGCTTCAACCGTGCGCGATTCCAGATCTTCAGCGCATAGAGTGCCAGGCCGAGAGGAAGCAGCGGGGCGAGGACCAATCGCCATGGCGACTTGTTCAATGCCATATGCAAAAGGAAGCCATTATAGGTCGCACGGCGAGTGACCGTTTTATCCATGTCATAAATGGCGAGCAGGGTTTTGGCAGGAGTCGTCATGCCGCGCCTACAGGCACAATCCGCAGGCAAATGTCTACAGGCTTGTGATAGTTCGGATTATGCGCCAGTTAAGGGGGCATGGCTGACGCTGGAGACTTTATACAGGAAACTCTACCCGATGGCGGCGCGATCATCCGCTTTTCGGGAAATCTCGCTATCGCATCGATTGGCGATCTGGATAGTCGTCTGCATGCCCTTTCCGATTCTGTCAGACAGATTGATATGGGCGATGTCATTCATATCGATACCGTTGGCGCATGGCTGGTATACCGCACCGCAAAACAAAGCGGGGCACAAATTGTCAACGCGCATAAGGATGCGGCCCGTCTGATCGAGGCGGTCAGTGGCGTTGACCAGTCAGAACCTGTTACGCCAGCGCGCAGATCAACGCTCGCGCATTTTCTCGGCGAAATTGGTGAGGGCGTGGTCGTCGCCTTTTCAACCCTTTTGCATTTTCTCGGCTTTGTGGGACAGGTCGTCAAAGCCTCCGCGATCCTGATACTACATCCGGGCCGTTTCCGTTGGCATTCGGTTGTGCAGCATTTCGACATGGTCGGGGTGCGCGCGCTCGGCATTATCGGGTTGATGAGCTTCCTGATCGGAATCGTCATCGCGCAACAAGGCGCGGTACAGTTGCGGCAGTTCGGGGCCGAAGTGTTTACGATTAACCTGATCGGACGGCTGACTTTCCGCGAGCTCGGTATATTGATGACCGCGATCATGGTCGCCGGCCGTTCCGGATCTGCCTTTGCGGCGCAGATCGGGACGATGAAAATCACCGAAGAGATTGACGCGATGCGAACCATCGGCGTCGTTCCGGCCGAAGCGCTGGTAGTGCCGCGCGTTATCGCGGCGGTAATCATGATGCCGTTGCTGGGCATTTATGCGTCGCTGATGGCGATCATCGGCGGCGGGCTGCTGTGCTGGATTGTTCTGGAAATACCGCCTGCCACCTTCATCATCCGGTTGCGCGAAGTGACGCCGATGACCGATTTCTGGATCGGCATGATCAAGGCGCCAGTGTTCGGGGCGATCATCGCAATGGCTGGCTGTTTCCAGGGGATGCAGGTGGAAGGCAACAGCGAACAGGTCGGCTTGAAAACCACCGCCGCTGTGGTGCAGGCCATTTTCCTCGTCATTGTGCTCGACGCTTTCTTCGCGGTGTTCTTCAGCGAAATCGGCTGGGACTAAGCGATGGCGGACGGCAACATCATTTCGGTGCAAGGGCTCTGCAACAGCTTTGGCGACCAGATCATCCATAAGGACCTCGACCTTGATGTCCGGCAGGGCGAAATTTTGGGCGTGGTCGGAGGATCGGGCACCGGCAAGTCTGTGCTGATGCGCGCGATCATCGGGCTGCAGGAGCCGACCGCAGGCGATATCCATGTGTTCGGCGAAGAGATGATCGGCAAGGAAGAGGATGAAGCGACCGACGTCCGCCGACGCTGGGGCGTATTGTTTCAAGGCGGCGCGCTGTTTTCGACGTTGACGGTGGCCGAAAATGTGCAGGTGCCGCTGCGCGAATTTTATCCTGATTTCAGTGCCGATCTATTGGAAGAGATAGCCCGTTACAAAATTCACTTGAGCGGCTTGCCGCCGGAATCGGCACATAAATATCCATCCGAGCTATCGGGCGGGATGCGGAAGCGGGCGGGATTGGCCCGTGCATTGGCGATGGACCCAGAATTACTTTTTCTTGATGAACCAACGGCTGGTCTTGACCCGATCGGCGCGGCCAATTTTGACAATCTGACGCGCAGCCTCAAAGAGACGCTTGGCCTAACGGTGTTCCTGATTACCCATGATCTTGATACGCTGTATGCAATATGCGACCGCGTTGCGGTCCTGGCCGACCACAAAGTGATCGGGATCGGCCCAATCGAGGATTTGCTGGCGACCGATCATCCATGGATCAAGGAATATTTCAGCGGCCCACGCGGGCGTGCTGCACGAAGGGGACATGCAAAGCGGGTCGACAAATAGGTCGTGGACAATCGGTTGCTAGGAAGGCCATAAGACGGGGCGATGGAAACAAAATCCAATTATGTAATTGTCGGTGCAGTCACTTTGCTGCTGCTCGCGCTGCTCGCCGGGTTCACCGTATGGCTTTCGCGTGCGGGCGAAGGTAGCAAGAAAGAATATGACATTTTCTTCCAGCAATCCGTCAATGGCTTGGCCAAGGGATCGGGTGTGTCCTTTTCCGGCGTTCCTGTAGGTGAAATCGAAAGCATCGAGCTTTGGGAACCCGACCCCGAATTCGTCCGGGTTCGCATAACGATTAGGGATGAAGTGCCGATTTTACTGGGCACGGTCGCGACCATCAATGGCGTCGGTTTTACCGGGGTTTCTGAAATACAACTTGATGGAGCCGTCAAAGGCGCACCTGCCCTTTTATGTCCCAAAGAAAACCCAAAATCCGCCTGTCCAACTGGTGTACCTGTGATCCCAACGAAGCCGGGTGCGCTGGGTGAATTGCTCAACAATGCACCGCTTTTGTTGGAGCGGTTGTCGACATTGACCGAACGGCTGACCAATATCCTGTCGGACAAGAACCAGCAGTCGATTGAACAAATTCTCGACAATGTCGAAAGCCTGTCGGGATCGCTGGCAACGCAGGCACCTGACTTGCGCGCGGCGGTGCAGGAATCACGCTTGACCTTGCAAAAGGCCGGCCTGGCGGCGGACGAATTGGCCAAGGTGGCAGGTTCTGCCAACCAGTTGCTCGACGGCGATGGCAAGCCGATAATGGCGGAATTACGCAAGACATTGCGCGCCGCCAATGGCAGCCTTGCTGCTTTGGAAACAACGCTGAACAACGCCAATCCAGCGATAGAAACGCTGAATACACAAACCTTGCCGGAGGTCACGCAACTCGCCCGTGACTTGCGCGAACTGTCGGTCTCGCTGAAATCCGTGACCGAGCGGGTTGACCAGAACGGCCTTGGCGGCGTCGTCAGCGCGCCCGCCCTGCCGGACTATAAGCCAGACAGCCGGAAACGGAATTGAGATGACCATGACCAAGATTTTGCGAAACACCCTTTGTATCGCCACCGCCGCTTTTGCCTTGTCCGCCTGCGTCAGTTTCGGCGGCAAGGCCCCGCCTTCGATGTTGGTGCTGACCTCGGATAGCAGCGTTGCGGGCGGAACGAGCAAAAGTGGTGCGTCGGGCGAAGCGTTGATCGTCCTGTTGCCCGAAACCCCACGCAAACTCGACTCGAACCGCGTTCCGGTGCAAGTCGACGACAGCAATATCGCCTATATAAAGGATGCGGTCTGGGCCGACAAACCTTCGCGTCTGATGCAGATGCTTTTGATGGAAAATATCGCGGCCAAGAGCAACCGGCTGGTGCTCAACGAAACCGATGCCGGTGGAAGGGCACAGCTTTATCTGTCTGGAAGCTTGCTGGAGTTCGGCCTTGATGAAGCATCCTCCGAAGCCGTGGTGGTCTATGATGCGGTCAAGATCAACCGTGGGCAGACGGTTGAAAAGAAACGCTTTGAATCGCGAAAACCGGTCACCGTCATCAACGCCCGCGAAGCCGGCCGCGCCCTCAACGCCGCCGCCAACGATGTGGCCGGACAGATCAGCGCGTGGGTCGGGTAGGAATATTGGTTCGCACGAAGACGTGAAGGCATGAAGATAAGGGGCTGTTTCCCTGATTTCCAAAATTGCCGTGCGCATGGTGGATAGGTTGTGCCCGTTTTTTCGTTAGAAGAAAGAAGGGGAAAAAGGGAAAAAGGAGGCGGCTGAACAAACGGCCGCTTTTGGTAAGCCGAGCAGTTTTCGGGAACGTCCGGAATGTTGTGATGGGGTGGACGCCCCCCGGCGGCATTTATGTGCCATGATGGAGGTGTTGAACACCATCTAAAGGAGGCGTCCGTGTCACAACTTACTACCATTGGTCTTGATATCGCAAAGAATGTTTTTCACGCGC
>NZ_JBGSRI010000033.1:0-160053 GCF_041737645.1 Sphingorhabdus sp. | reverse complement strand
CTGTCGAGCGTGCGGCGGATTGCCGCGGCGACGCGCTGGTCGCTGCCCGGTGAGCGGCCTAGCCCCAAGTCAATCCGGCCAGGGTAGAGCGCATCTAGCGTACCAAATTGTTCTGCAATCACGAGCGGCGAATGGTTGGGCAGCATGATACCGCCAGAGCCCACACGAATAGTTTTTGTAGCGGCAGCGATATGGCCGATGACGACGCTGGTCGCGGCGCCGGCGATGCCGCGCATACCGTGATGTTCGGCAACCCAGTAACGGGTGAAGCCAAGGCTTTCGGCGTGGACCGCGAGGTCGGCCGCGTTGGCCAATGCGGTAGCCACATTGCCGCCTTCGACGACAGGGACGAGATCAAGCAGGGAGAATTTGGTCATGACCCATAGATGGGTGCGCTCGCCCCCAAAGCCAAGCGCAATCGACTATGGCTGATCGCCATGCCATAGTCTGTTCGATGATTACCGATCTATATGCACCTTTCCTGCTGACAACATTGTTAATCGAGTTGACCCCTGGCCCGAATATGGCGTGGCTGGCGCTAACAAGCGCTACGCACGGCAAACAATCTGGCTTTGCAGCGGTAGCCGGCATTGCATTGGGGCTTTCCGTGCTTGCAGCTGCATCAGCGGTTGGTCTGGCCGAACTGGCAATGCGTTCGCCAGAAATATTTAATCTTCTGCGTTATGCAGGGGTTGCATATCTTCTTTGGCTCGCGTGGCAGGCGTGGGTAGGGGAGAACGAACTGTCGCCCGATATTGCCAACCAAAATGCGCTAGGCGCATGGTTCCGGCACGGGTTTTTGCTGAATTTGTTAAACCCGAAAGCAGCGGTGTTTTTCATTACTGTGTTGCCGGCCTATATTTCGGCCGAAGTTCCGATAGCGCCACAGACCGGATTATTATCGGCAAGCTATGTTGCGATTGCGACTGCGATTCATCTTAATATTGTGGCGTTCGCAGCACACGCGCATGGCTGGATATTGGCAGGCAATCGAAGACATGTTATTCGGCGTATTTTCGCCGGTTTGTTGGCCTTGATTGCAATCTGGTTCCTCGCCAGTACGGCCTGATCGAATAACATTCATCCGGCATTCATCTATTGAAACATAGACGAACCGTGCTATTTCATAGATAAACCGTGTTCGGTGAAAGGAATGCAAATCATGACAACTGAACGAAGTCCCGGCTGGAAATTATTCTTTGCCGGTATCATCGGGCTCCTCCTCATCATTCCCTTAATGATGGTATATGCGCTTTTATGGGATCGGCAGGAGCAATCAAATATTGCCCAAAATTCTATTGCAGCCGGTTGGGGAGGACCTCAAGTGGTGGTCGGCCCGGTGCTGGTTATCCCCTACACCTCCAGCAGTGTTGAAACAGTCAACGAAAATGGCCGTCAGACAACACGCACGGTTCAGATTAAGAAGGAATTGTTCCTTTCGCCTGAAACAAATGCAATCAAAACCGAACTGAAACCTGATCGGAAACGGAAATCGATCTACGAAAGCGTATTGTTCGTTGCTGCAAATAGCGGAACGGCGCGCTTTGCCTTGCCGGATGATTTTGCGCGTTATGGTATCCCGCGCGACAACATCGACTTTTCGGGGGCAGAGCTCCGCTTTGGAGTATCCGACGCACGCGGGCTTCAGAAAGACAGCAAGGTTCAAGTGAATGGAACGGTTCTTGGCTTGCAGCCAGGCAAGGGGTTGGCAGCGTCAAATAATTCGGGTTTCTTCAGCTTTGTTGACTGGACGGGTGCCACGCCCCTCGAAGTAAAATATAGCTTTGCAATCCGCGGTAACAAATCCCTGACTATGGTTCCTCGCGGTGGAGAAACGACATGGGAAGTCAAATCCAGCTGGCCGAGTCCTAGCTTTGCCGGCGATTTTCTTCCCGTAAAAAGAGACGTAAAATCAAGTGGGTTTCAGTCCACCCATGCAATTACGAATTTGGCATTGGGCCAAGCAATTGTTGCGACTGACGACAACGCACCACCGTTGACCTCCGAACAATATGGGGCGGCCGCGGTATCTTCCGCACGGGATATTCCCGCTGTGGGCGGCCCAAGCCAAGCTGCAACGATTGGTTTGATAGAACCTGTCGATCTATACAGTCAGGTTGACCGTTCAGTAAAGTACGGGTTTCTGTTCATTGGTTTCACATTCCTTGCCTATCTCATGTTTGATGTGATTGCAGGTGCCCGTGTTGCGGCGGCCGAATATCTGTTGACCGGGGCCGGGCTGGTGCTGTTTTTTGTACTCCTCCTCGCCTTTGCCGAAGTGGTGGGATTCATGTGGGCCTATCTAATCGCTGCGGGCGCGATAACCGGATTGCTGACGGCTTATTCCGCTGCGGTATTGAAAAGCTGGCTGCGCGCGCGGTTTATTGGCGGGCTGTTGGTGGGGCTGTATGCGACGCTGTACGTATTGCTCAACCTCGAAGCTTATTCGCTGATTATCGGTTCGCTGCTGCTCTTTGTCGCTCTCGCGGTCGTTATGTGGGCCACGCGTGCGATAGACTGGGGCGCGCGGCGGGACACGGCAGAAGTTGCTAACGCCAACGCAGCTTAGACGCATCAAGTTCCGGGACGGATCGAACGCCCATAAGTTTCATGTCGCGTTCGATCTCGTCCCGCAATTTGCCAACTATGCATTGAACGCCAGGCTCTCCTGCCGCTGCCAGCGCATACAGATACAATCGCCCGCCGGAGCACGCCGTTGCCCCGGCGGCGAGTGCTTTCAGAACGTGGCTGCCACGACGGACACCGCCGTCGCAGATGATGTCGATCTTGCCGCCCACAGCATCGGCGATTTCCGATATCTGGTCGAAAGGCGAGCGCGAGCCGTCGAGTTGCCGCCCGCCATGGTTGGAAACCATGATGGCCGTTGCACCTATATCGACCGCCCGTTTTGCATCCTCTACCGACATGATCCCTTTGAGGCAGAACTCACCGCCCCAGTCCGCTCGTACCTTTTCTGCCATGGCCCAGTCCATGGATGTATCGAGCATGGTGTTGAAATATTCGGCAACCGAAACTGCCACATTGGTACCCGCATCTACATGCGTTTCGAGATTAGGCAGCGCAAATTTCTCGCGGAACAGGTAGTTGAGCGCCCACATCGGGTGGATTGCATAGCTGAGTACAGAAGCCGCGGTAAAGCGAGGTGGAGACGTAAAGCCGCTGCGCAGACAACGTTCCCGATTACCCGAAACAATGGTATCAACGGTCAAGGCAATCGCATCGAATTTCGCCGCCTTGCAGCGTTCGATCATCGAATTGTTGAGGCCCTTATCCTTATGGATGTAGAGCTGGAACATCTTCGGTGATGCGATGGTCTCCCCGATCTCCTCGATGCTGACCGTGGCCAGAGATGAAATCCCAAACCAGGTGCCAAACTTCTGCGCTGTCGCAGCGACTGCACGCTCGCCCTGCCAGTGAAAAAGTCGCTGCAACGCCGTGGGCGACAGCATCAGCGGCATGGCAATGGGCTTTCCCATCACCGTCACGCCCATGTCTATCTCCGAAACCCCGGCAAGAACATTGGGGACCAGGTCGCAGTCGTCGAACGCAGACGTGTTGCGTAACTTCGTCCGCTCGTCATCGGCGGCGCCGTCTATATAGTTGAAAATAGGTGACGGCAGACGTGCTTTGGCAAGATTGCGGAAATCCTCGACATTATGGCAATCTTTGAACTGCATCTCGTTTTACTGCAACCCTTGCAAATAGTTGCAAGCATTAGGGTTTTTGCTCTTAAGACCCCGTTGCAGCGCTTCCATTCGTTGTTCCGACGTGCCGTGGGTGAACATGCTTTCAACCGGTGCACGGCCGGCTTGCTGCATAAGGGTGTCGTCACCAATGGCGTTCGCCGCACGCATTCCTTCTTCGATGTCGCCGGGTTCGATCCGGTCAGAGTTGATTCCCGCCCAAACTCCGGCAAAACAATCCGCTTGCAACTCCATCCCGACTTGCAAACGGTTGCCGTCTGTCTGGTTTGATTGCGCCTGAAGCTTTCGCACCTGGTCTGCAATTCCAGCCAAATTCTGGATATGGTGACCAACCTCATGCGCAACGACATAGGCATAAGCAAAGTCGCCGCCAGCACCCATCTGTTTTTCCATCTGCTGGAAGAAACTTGTGTCCAAATAGATGCCTTCATCCGAAGGGCAATAAAAAGGACCCATGGCGGATTGCGCCGCACCGCATCCAGATTGGCCGCCACCCTGATAGAAGTGCAGCTTTGCGGGGCGATAATCGCGCACGAGTTTGCCCCAGGTGTCTTCTGTAGATTTGAGAACACGGCATGCGAATAACTCCTCTTGTGTATCGCACGCCACATTGCCCGCGCTGGATTGCTGACTGGTACCGGGCGCAGATACAGGTCCGCCCATAGTCAGTATCCCGCTGGAAACGACAAAATAACCCACGACCGCAATCAGCAGGACTGAGCCACAACCCATTTTGCGGCCAAGAAGCATCGGCAATAACCCGAAAATGAGGCCAAGCATGCCGCCCCCGCCGCCCCCGCCGAAGCCGCCGCCTCCCGATCCTTGATCGCTGACATTTCCGCTCGGGTCTAGATCATTGAGACGCATGTGATTCTCCGTTATTGCCGAGCTCGAACATTGCGGTTAGCGGAATAAAGCGCAAGTAAAGTTCCCGATTTATACAAAGGCCATCACTCATGTTTCTCAAGGGTAAAACCGCTCTCATCACCGGATCTACATCAGGTATCGGCTTGGGATATGCCAAAGCTTTCGCGGCTGAAGGCGCCCAGGTTATGATAAACGGTTTTGGCGACCAATGTGTGATTGACGGCCATGTGGCAGAACTTTCCGCCATTAGCGGTGCCGGTGCCTTCTATTCGCCCGCCGACATGACCAAGCCAGACGAAATCCGGGCCATGGTTGCCGATTGCACCGAAAAACTAGGGGCTCCCGACATCTTGATAAATAATGCGGGTATTCAGCATGTGGCGCCCGTCGATGAATTTCCGGAAGACAAATGGGATGCTATCCTTGCCATTATCCTGTCTTCTGCTTTTCATACCACAAAGGCAGCTTTGCCGGGAATGAAGTCAAAGGGTTGGGGGCGTGTGATAAATACCGGATCCATGCACAGCCTCGTCGCATCGCCTTACAAATCTGCCTATAATGCAGCCAAGCATGGCCTATCCGGCCTCACCAAGACGATCGCTCTCGAAGTCGCCACGCAAGGTATTACCGTAAACTGCATCTGCCCTGGCTATGTCTGGACGCCTCTGGTGGAGGGGCAAATTCCGGATACCATGAAAACCCGGAATCTCTCTCGAGAACAGGTGATCAATGATGTGCTCTTGGCTAATCAGCCGCAAAAGAAATTTGTACAAGTCGACCAACTCGCTGCGCTCGCACTTTTTCTTTGTCGAGATGAAGCAAGTGCAATTACCGGAACAAACTTATCCGTCGACGGTGGGTGGACCGCCCAATAAAACGGGCTTTGTTTTCTTAGAAACCATATTTTCTGAAAATATTCATTGCCCGTTTAATGCGGGATCATAATTGCCAGTCGATGGTTGCGGCACGGTATATTGAGGGGCGATATAAGCTTGGGGCGGCACTTGGCCATAATATGTAGGCGCGTTGGGTGCCTGCTCCTGCGGAATCTGAACTTCATTTTGAAGCGATTGCTGGTTACTGCTGCCATAAGGATTGCCATCGATGACGGGCACGCCAATCGCGAGAATATCCTCTCCGTCTTCTTCTGGTGAGCTGTCATCCGTTAGTTCGTCCGGGTCAGTAGTAACGGTATTTTCAGTGACAGGAGGTGACGGAACGGGCGCTGGCGCGGCCTGGGCAACCGCGACGGGCTGCTGGTCATATGTCAGGCTAGAGGTCACAAAAGTGATCAGCGCCGCTACGCCGAGCACGCCCAATAGCAATTTCAAGATGTTGTCCATACTCGACCCCGACCTGTTTCAAGCGATGGTGTTAGCGCAAGCCTGTTAATAATATATTAGCGATGCGAACAACTTCGGACGAAAAAGGCCGCCGACATCTCTGTCGGCGGCTTAGTCATTTTCCTCCCCAGGAAATTGTTAAAAATTAGTCAATTGGCTATTTGCCGCCTGCACTACCCAACCGATGGTAAAGACGCGCAAACTTGACCGATTCCGGCTTGTCCTTGATCGCCTCCAGATAGAAAACCAACGCTTGTCGAAGCAGAGTCAGGTCTTCTGTTGAGAGTACTGCTCTTGCACGTTGCGGTTCGCTCATCTGCAATCTCCCAAAATCAAGCGGCGTTAGCGAACTGGTTCATGGTGTTATCTTTGCCGCCTGCCTTCAAAGCGGCTTCACCGGCGAAATATTCCTTGTGATCGTCACCAATGTCGGAACCGGACATATTCTGGTGCTTTACACAGGCGATGCCCTGACGGATTTCCTTGCGCTGAACGCCAGCAACATAGC
The DNA here is from genome assembly GCF_041737645.1 of Sphingorhabdus sp. Lineage (GTDB taxonomy): Bacteria > Pseudomonadota > Alphaproteobacteria > Sphingomonadales > Sphingomonadaceae > Sphingorhabdus_B. The sequence continues at coordinate 153,610 of NZ_JBGSRI010000033.1, read as the reverse complement.
CCAGCATCCCCATTTCGCCGAAATAATCCTTGGCCAGATTATCCGTGCTGAGCGCGGCTGTGTGATAAGTCGGCAAAGTGATCAGATGATGGAAAATCCCGGCCCGCTTTGCAGAATCCCGTTGGAAGTTCTGAATACGGTTGTCAGCTTCTTCACCCAGCGCGGTTTCGTCGTAGGACGCGCTCATCAGATTGGCGCGGTCATAAGCCGAAACATCCTTACCTTCTGCGCTCCAGGCGTCGAATACCTGCTGACGGAAGTTGAGGGTCCAGTTGAAGCTGGGCGAGTTGTTATAGGCCAGCTTCGCATTGGGCACGACTTCGCGAATACGGTCAACCATGCCTGCAATCTGTTCGATATGGGGCTTTTCGGTTTCGATCCAGATCAGGTCCGCACCGTTTTGCAGGCTGGTGATGCAATCGAGGACGCAGCGGTCTTCGCCGGTGCCAGCCCGAAACTGGAAAAGGTTCGACGGCAAACGCTTTGGACGCAGCAACTTTCCGTTTCTGTTCAGAATAACATCGCCATTTTGCGCGGTGGCGGGGTCGATTTCTTCGCAGTCAAGGAAGCTGTTGTACAGGTCGCCCAAATCGCCAGCTTCTTTTGAAACGGCGATTTGCTTTGTCAGGCCGGCGCCTAAGGAGTCGGTGCGGGCCACGATGATACCGTCTGGCACGCCCAATTCGAGGAAGGCGTAACGGCAGGCACGGATTTTCTGCAAGAAATCTTCGTGGGGAACGGTCACTTTGCCGTCTTGGTGACCGCATTGCTTTTCGTCGGAAACCTGGTTTTCAATTTGAAGCGCGCAGGCGCCTGCCTCAATCATCTTTTTGGCGAGCAGATACGTTGCCTCTGCGTTGCCGAAACCGGCGTCGATGTCGGCGATGATAGGAACGACGTGCGTTTCAAAGCCTTCAATCTTGGCGAGCAAGTCGGCTTCTTTTGCAGTTTCGCCATTATCACGCGCTTTGTCGAGGTCGCGGAACAAAATGTTGAGTTCACGGGCATCGGCTTGCCGAAGGAAGGTGTAGAGTTCTTCGATTAACGCCGGAACACTGGTTTTTTCGTGCATCGACTGGTCGGGCAGGGGACCGAATTCGCTGCGGAGTGCCGCGATCATCCAGCCAGAGAGATACAGATAGCGCTGTTTGGTTGTGCCAAAATGCTTTTTGACCGCGATCATCTTTTGTTGAGCGATGAACCCGTGCCAGCATCCGAGGGACTGCGTGTAATATGCAGGATCTGCATCATAAGCTGCCATGTCCTGCCGCATTATGTTGGCGGTGTAGCGGGCAATATCAAGGCCAGTTTGAAAACGGTTCTGGAGCTGCATTCTGGCGACGGATTCGGGGCTGATTGAATCCCAGGTGCCATTTTGCGCTGCGATCAGCGTGCTGGTTTGCGCTATTTGTTCTTTGTACGACATTTACAATTCCTTCGAGGTTGTTAACTCGGCTGAAGCTTGGGATAGCAAAAAATGCCTAAAAAAGCGAGTCGGAATTGTAATTTTTGTTGTGTGTGCGTCGCACAAAATAAGATTAACGTTGCAATGTTGTAAATAATATGACAAACATTCCTCCATGTCCGAGCAAAAGCTTTTTGCGGGCCACGCCGTCCGCCGTATCCGCAGGGCCAATGGCCTGACCCAGGCCGCAATGGCCGAAGCGCTGGATGTTTCGCCGTCCTATCTCAACCTGATCGAACGCAATCAGCGCCCGTTGACGGCGACATTATTGCTGAAGCTTGCCGAACGCTATGATTTTGACCCGCGTACCTTGACCGGATCAACACCCGGCGGCGGGGTGGAGGCTATTCGCCGCAGATTGTCCGACCCGATGTTCGCCGACCTGACAATCGAACGGGTCCAGATCGAAGACTGGATCGCCGCCAGCCCCGACGCGGCCGAAGCATTCGCCCGCGCCTTTGACCGTCTATCCGGCGGATCGCATGGCAGCAGCGGCGAAAACAGCCCCGCGCGCGGTATAACAATTGAGCCTGAGGCCATCGCCTCGGCCCGCCGTGAAATCGAACGGTGGCGCAACCATTTTGCCGATCTTGATATCGCGGCCGAAAAGCTGGCCGATGAATTGCGCCTCGCCAATGCCGATCTTTATGGCGCGATAACCGAACGGTTGCGGGTCAAGCATCAACTCAGCATCCGCATCTTGCCGTTCGACGTCATGCCCGGCCATTTGCGAAAGCTTGATCTTCATGCCCGCCAGCTTCAACTCTCTGAACTGCTCGACCCGGCAAGCCGTACCTTTGCAGCCGCGTTCCAACTCGCGCTGATCGAGGCGAAGGCTGAAATAGATGCGCTGGTGGCCGGGGCCAGCTTTGCCGAACGGGCAGGGGAGAAGCTGTACCGCCGCCATTTAACCAGCTATTTCGCCGCTGCTGTGATGATGCCTTATGCCCGGTTTTTGCGCGCGTGTGAGGCAACGGGCTATGATATCGTCCTGTTGCAGCGCCGCTTTGGTGCAGGCTTTGAACAGGTCGCTCACCGGCTGACAACGTTGCAGCGGGTTGGCCAGCGCGGTTTGCCATTTTTCATGCTGCGGATTGATCGAGCCGGCCAAAGCAGCAAACGTTTTGCAGGGGCCAGCGCATCGCCGCTTGTCGGGACGGAACGGCGGTGCCCGCTTTGGCAGGTGCATAATGTTTTTGCCCGCCCCGGTACGTTATTGCCGCATCTGGTGGAACTCGAAGATGGCGACCGGTGGTTCACCTTGTCCCGCACGGTTCACCCGCAAACGGCGGTGAGCGGTTCGGTCGAGGCGGAATTTGCGATATGTTTGGGTCTTGACGCAAAGCTGGCGGCACCATTGGCGGCCGCGCGCGGCGTTGACTTGAATGCCGGAGCCGCCACCCCCATCGGCCTCGGCTGCCCGGCCTGCACACGCCCCGAATGTCCACAACGCAGCGCACCCCCCGCTGGCCGGGTCCTGGTCTTTAACGAACGCGAAAGAGGTATGTCGCCATTTACATTCGATATGGAGTGAGGTGGCGAGAATTTTTCGTCAAAAGGAGCGGTTGCAATAAGGGCAGTCCCCAACGCCTTCAGGGCCTTTCCCTAGCGCCGCAAAAATTCGCGAATGCTCTCCAATACTACTTCCATCGCTGGTTCCCGGGCTAGCGGAATGTGATTGTCAGTGTCGAGTGTGACGAGTGACGCGCCGTTTATTGTTGATGCCAGCTCAATCGCCTGTGTCATTCCTACCCGTCTATCCCCGCGCGAGTGCAATACTAAAGTGGGTAGGTCGAGTTCGCGTAACCGGTGGCGCACATCGATTTTACTGAAGATTTCGAGGAATGCGACTGCGTTGGAAGGGGAAACAGTCTGCCGTTGAAAATCGTTAAACCATTCCAATTCGCCCGCCGTGGCCGACGGCACAAAGGATTCAGAGAATATCTGGCGATAAAGCGGGCTGGCTTTGCCCCACCCATTTTTAACCAGGGTCATAACGGCCTCCCGCTCCGCCGCCTCCTCCTCGCCCGCCCAGTGACGCCACCCGCTGCTATAACCGCCGAGAAGGATAAGATGGGACACACGATCCGGGTGACGCGCGGCAAATTCGATACTTACTGCGGCACCCTGTGATATCCCGAGAAGTGGAAACCGTTTTAACCCCAGCGAATCTACGACGGCCTCCAAATCACTCACCAGAGTTTCGAATGAAAGTTCATTGACATCCCAGTCCGAAAGTCCGTTGGCGCGTTCGTCATACCGAACCAACCGGAAATTCTCCGATAGGCCGCTGACCATTCGACCCCATAAGGGACTGCTCCAATCCAGTTCGAGATGGTTTAACCAGTTGGCAGATTTAACCAAAACATCGCCAGCGCCCGTCACCGCATACGCAATGCGTGTGCCATCTTGCGCAAAACAATAATTGATGGCTTGATGTGCAACCGGCGGAGCGACAGGCTCCACATGTTCACCCAAGTCGTCGGCGGCGGCCGCAAATCTTTTGCGTTCAGCGTCGGAATATCGCGCATTTCGGGCGGCCTCATCAAGCCGTCGCGCACGCTTTCTATCTATGGCGGCGCGTTCTGCGCCTAACCAAAGCGTGTATTCGTCCAGGCCGGGTAAATCGATTCCAGGCAATGGCGATTCCATTGCCTGCGTTGCGTCAAGATGATCGATATCGAGTTTGAATCCGGCCGTATCGAGAAAAACCCTCTCGCGATCCGCATTCAAGCGATGCGCGTCTTTGCCGAGCATCACCCGCAATTTGGACAGCGACCAGCGTAAAGCGGCGCGCGGGTCATCCGGAATATCGAAGAAAATCTCGCATAGCCGGTCGCGGCGAACCGGCTTGGCATTGAGCAGCAGATAAATAAACAGTGCGCGAGTTTTGCGCGAGGCAGGCAAATCCAGCGGCTCGACACCACGAAATAACGCTATTTCTCCGAGTAGGTTGGTACGAATTTGCGAACCAAGCGGCAAAGAACCCTCCTTCGCATAAAATTTACACGCCTAATTCTAAAATTACAACGCTGGTTCAAACGGTGAAACAAACGGTCGCGGATGTAAGGATAATATAGCGCGTGAGGTATGTAAAGGAGCGACACCATGTTTAACAAGCCAAGCGAATTCGATCGGTCGGGTGCCGTTAGCAAGCAAGTCCTGATTGACACACAAGACTTGGAAAAAAGTGTCCGTCTGGATGGCAATTATTCTTATGATTATGTTGCGGACGAAAATAATCGCACCGCAGTTATGGCACTGGAAGACCATATCATGCGACTGGAGCCCGGACTTGTAAATAAGTTGGAGCGTGGCATCGACGTTGCCGACATCAATTGCGGAACGGGTCAGGCCGTCAATCAATTGGCCAAACTCTATCCTAATAGTCACTTCACCGGCTTTGATGCCAATGAAGAGGATATCTTGATAGCGCCGACGGAGGCGGTGGAATTGGGTCTGAACAATGTCCGTTTTGAAGCCGTAGATGCAACGACGTTGGGAAGCGATGTGGTTTTTGACCTTATACTGCCGTCGACACACTATATGATACGACGCTTTCAATGGCAGCCGGTCCAAAATCCGGTAGTTGTAAACGCCTCAAATTACTCAACTTCTCGAATTGAGGCGTGTTAGTCGAAGGCTGTATTGTAGGTCCTTCTAGAGGATAGTCCCTAAGGTCGCACTCTAGGGGGAATGGCCCAAACCAACGTGTCAATCTTTGGCGAAGTCCCTGACCTTTTGGCTTGTCCCTCTGGGCAAGATCATCACTTCGGTGCCGTTGGCGACGACAATCAGGTCGCTGACGCCGTGCAATGAGATGCGGATACCGTCTGCGTGGACCAGATTCCCGCTGCAGTCATTGATCCGGACCATTCCGGACAAAGCATTTTCGTTTTCATCCTTGGTCCTGATTTCATGCAGCGAATCCCAACTGCCGACGTCGGACCAGCCCATGCTGACGGGGGCGACGGCGACGCGGTCCGCTTTTTCCATTACAGCATAGTCGATGCTGTCCGACGGGCATTGTTCAAAGGCCGCAAGCTGGGGATAAACTCGCTGGCCCTGCAATGTTGCCGATGCCATGGCTGCATTCGCTGCATCCAGCATATCGGGAGCATAGGCCGATAATGCATCAAGAAACTTGTCGGCCCTGAACAGGAAAATTCCGCCGTTCCAGACATGGTCGCCGCCGGCAATCATTTCCGTGGCGCGCGCTAGATCCGGTTTTTCGACGAACCGTTTTACGGCGTAAACGCCCGGTGCCTGGGCTGCGTCCATTTGAATATAGCCGTAGCCAGTTTCCGGAGCAGTCGGGCTGATCCCGTAAGTCGCCAGCCAGCCATTTTCGACCAGCGGCAAAAGGGCATCGGTTGCGGCATCAAAAGCCGCCACATCCGCAATGACATGGTCGCTGGGCATGATCAGCATTGCCGTTTCTGCGTCTTGGCAGGCGAGTGCTGCCAATGCGATGGCAGGAGCCGTGTTACGCGCGCACGGTTCCAGCAATATCGTGGCGTCGTCGATTCCAATCGCCGCCAGTTGTTCTTCGACAATTTGGGCGTGGGCGACATTGGCCACCACGATTGGCGCTGTAAAGCGGGTGCGATCATTTACGCGCAGCGCGGTAAGCTGGAACATCGTTTTCGGGTCGGTCAGTGCCAAAAATTGCTTCGGCGAAACCGGCGTGGACATCGGCCACAATCTCGTGCCTCCGCCACCGGATAGAATGACAGGAGTGATAGTCACCGGCGGCTCCATTTCATTACTCGGGTAAAGATGGGTCGCTTATTACTTCCGAATTGAGCCCCGTCAAACACCAAAAAAAAGAAATTTTCCAGAATGTTGTAACAAATGTGTAAAGTTAATCGACACTTTACTTTTGGTTGTTAAAAATCCCGACATGATCAGGCTTTTCAAGCATTATATACCTTATGCGGTGTTGTTTCTCGCGATAATCGATTTTTGCCTGTTGATTGTCGCGGCGGAAACCGCGTGGGTCATCAGGGCGAACCAGATCGGTATGCATGTCGATTATATCGGCAATCGCTTTGGTCAATTATTCACCTTTGCCGCATCGGTCCATGTTGCCGCCATGGCGGTGGGCGTTTATGGGTCGGATGCTTTGCAATCCTTGCGCTTTGCGATCGCGCGGTTGTTGGTTGCCGTATCTTTGGGCGTTATTTTCCAGTCGGTCATGGCGTTTGCCTTGCCCGGTATTACGCTTTGGCGGTCCAATTCCTTATACGCGATGATCCTTGCGTTTCTATTCCTCGCCACAAGCCGGGCCATATTGGGCAGCTTGATCGGCGGGGAGAGTTTCAAGCGGCGGTTGCTGGTTCTGGGTGCTGGACGCAGGGCGCAGCGGATCAAGGATCTGGAGGCGAAGGCCGGATCGGGATTTGTCGTCGTCGGCTATATCGCGATGGACGAAAACAAGCGGGTCATCCCCGAAGCGATTAACCGCAGCGCGATTTATAACCTGTCGGATTATGTTGTAAAACTGGGGACGAGCGAAGTCGTTCTGGCGCTGGAAGAAAGGCGCAATGCCATACCGCTTGACGATTTGTTGCGGATCAAGACCACAGGGGTCCACGTCAACGACATTTCGACCTTTCTGGAACGGGAAACCGGTCGGGTCGATCTGGACAGTGTCAACCCGAGCTGGCTGATTTTCTCGGATGGTTTTTCATCGGGCAGGCGGCTGTCGGGGCTATCCAAGCGTTTGTTCGATATTGCCGCCAGCTCGCTATTGCTGTTCCTCACAGCCCCGATCATTTTCCTGTTCGCAATATTGGTGAAACTCGAAACCAAAGGACCTGCATTTTATCGGCAGGTCCGCGTCGGGTTGTTCGGCCAGCCTTATACGGTCCTGAAACTGCGGTCGATGCAGGTCGATGCGGAAGTTGGCGGGAAAGCCGTCTGGGCGGAAAAGGACGATCCACGGATTACAAAAGTTGGACGCTTCATCCGCAAAGTACGTGTCGACGAACTGCCCCAGACGTGGAACGTCCTGAAAGGCCAGATGAGCTTTGTCGGGCCGCGTCCCGAGCGCCCGGAATTTGTTGCCGATCTGGAACAGCAGCTTTCTTATTACGCCGAACGGCACATGGTAAAGCCCGGCATTACCGGTTGGGCCCAGATCAATTATCCTTATGGCGCATCGAAAGAAGATGCGCGCCACAAGCTGGAATATGACCTGTATTATGCCAAAAATTACACGCCTTTCCTTGATCTGCTGATTTTGCTGCAGACTATCCGGGTCATAATTTGGCCGGAGGGTGCACGCTGATGGAGGGTGTGATGACCTTCATCGGCTTTTGGGGGCACGCGGCCGTGGGCTTTGGGTATGCGGCGCTCGCAATATGGCTGTTCCACAAATATGGCAGCCGCAATCGCCAGCAGATATTGCTGATAAGCGCGATGGCGGCGACGTCCGTATGGGGGGTTGCTGCGATCGTTTCGGGGCCGTTGAGCCTTGCCGCTTTATGGGCCGAAAGTGCACGCAATCTCGCGTGGCTGTGCTTCATGTTCTTTCTGCTAAAGAGCGGTGAAGGCAAGGAACAACCGCGGACGATCAATATGATCTATGCGGTATTGCTGATTGTCCTGCTTTGCCAACCGGTCAACGATGCCGTTGTCGCTTTATTTGCGGTACGTGGTTTCAATACTGATATCGCAGTTCAGTCGGCGATGACATTGCGGATGATCTATGCCGTCGGCGCGCTTGTCGTGGTGCATAATCTCTACACCGTGTCGGCACCCGAGGCGCGCTGGGGCATCAGCCTGCCTATGGCTGCGCTGGCCGCGATGTGGACCTATGATCTCAATCTGTACACGATTGGATATATTACCGCGGGACCTTCGGACGAACTTATCCAGACCCGCGGCTTTGCAACGGCGTTGCTGGCGCCGGTGTTTGTGATGGCCGCCCGCCGGAATAGCAATTGGGGGCTGCGGTTGTCGCGGTCGGTTGCCTTTCGTTCGGTGTCGCTGGTCGCCATTGCAGTCTATATGTTTGGCATGGTCGTTCTGGCCACGGCGCTGGAGATTGTGGGCGGGACTTATGTCCGGTTGGCGCAGATTACGCTGATATTCGGCATGTCGCTGACCGCGTTACTGGTAGTGCCGTCAGGCCGGTTCAAAAGCTGGCTCAATGTCGTAATAGCCAAAAATTTCTTCCAGCATCGTTATGACTACCGGTCCGAATGGATGCGTTTTGCCGATACGATCGGTTTCCCTTCAAAGGAAGCCGCGCCTTTTTATGAACGCGTGATAAAGTCGCTGGCGGATATATTCGATAGCCCCGGCGGCTTGTTAATGGTGCCGGATGAAGAGGACCGGCTGACCCTTCAGGCGCGGTGGAACTGGGCTACGGCTAATGTTCCCGCTTATTGTGTGACATCTGTCACCATGCCCTTTTTTGAATCGACTGGGCATATTGTATCAATGGACGAGATCCGTGAAGGCACAGATGACAGATGCGATCCGCGGGCCATCCCGCAATGGCTGTTCGAAGAAACGCAGGCATGGGCAGTTGTTCCGCTTGTGCATTTCGGCAGGCTCGCCGGGCTGGTGATATTGTCGCGACCCCGCCTGCCGCGCGCCCTGGATTGGGAAGATCTTGATATGCTGCGCGTGGTCGGACGGCAATTGGCGAGTTATCTGGCCGAAGCCGCCAGCCAGCAGGCACTTGCCGAAAGCCAGCAATTCGAACAATTCAACCGCCGCTTTGCCTTTGTCGCGCACGACATCAAAAACCTGGTTAGCCAGCTTAGCATATTGGCCCGCAATGCAGAACGCCACGCTGAAAAGCCCGAGTTCCGTGTCGACATGATCGATACGTTGCGTTCGTCAGTCGACAAGATGAACGAACTGCTGGCCCGTTTGTCGCAACACAATAAATCGCGTCAGTCCGCTCCAATCGTCATCGACATTGGTGAAGCGGTCATGAAAGCGGTGCATGACAAAAGGTTGATCTATCCCATTGAAGCGGAATTGAAGCCCGGCTTGTTCGCCACGGCAGATCCTGCACGGGTAGAAACGATCATCGGTCATCTGGTGCAAAATGCCATTGAAGCCACGGGCGATGGCTCGCCGGTGCAGATCAAATGCAATATGCAGGGCAATGATATCGCAGTCCACATCACCGACAAAGGTGTGGGTATGACGGAAATGTTCATTTCCAAATTGCTTTTCAAACCCTTTGAATCAACCAAAGAGGGTGGCTTTGGCATAGGGGCTTATGAAGCGCGGGCATTGGCGTTGTCGATGGGCGGGCAACTTCGGGTGGACAGCAAACCCGGCAAGGGAACAACTTTCACCCTGCTATTGCCTAAAGCTACAGAAGCCCAAAACCCCGTAAATATGGATGAAGCGGCATGAAATCATCGGACACACGCCAAAAATTACTCATCGTAGAAGATGATCTGGGCCTGCAAAAACAACTGAAATGGTCTTACGAAGATTTTGACGTTTTCTGCGCCGCCAACCGCGACGAAGCGATGACGCTTTTGCGCGCCGAAGAACCCGATGTTGTGACGCTTGATTTGGGTCTGCCACCAGATCCCGACGGCGTTAGCGAAGGTTTCGCGGTTCTTGATGAAATGTTAAAATTAAAACCCGATACCAAGATTATCGTGGCATCAGGGCATGGCGCGCGCGAAAGTGCGTTGCGCGCAATTTCGGCCGGCGCATGGGATTTTTATCAAAAGCCGGTCGACATTGATGAACTGCATTTGATCGTCAAACGTGCATTTCACGTCCGGCAACTGGAAATGCAAAATGAACTTTTGCAACAACCCGATGCCGATGGTGAATTATTGCTAGGTACGATCATTTCGGCGTCGCCGGAAATGGTAAAGGTCGCCCGGACGATACAACGTGTTGCCCCGACAACGGTGTCCGTCATGTTGCTGGGGGCAAGTGGTACAGGCAAGGAATTGCTAGCGCGGGGGTTGCATAATGCCAGCGACCGCGCTGACAAACCTTTTGTCGCAATCAATTGCGGTGCGATACCTGAAAACCTTCTCGAATCGGAGCTTTTCGGCCACGAAAAAGGTGCCTTTACCGGCGCGGTCAAAACCACAGAAGGCAAAATTGAAATCGCAAACGGGGGCACGCTGTTTCTTGATGAAGTAGGAGATATTCCTCTGCCATTGCAGGTGAAACTCCTTCGGTTCTTGCAGGAACGGGAGATCGAGCGAATTGGCGGACGTAAACCAATTCCTGTCGATGTCCGGGTCGTATGTGCGACCCATCGCAACCTGAACAAGATGATAGCCGACCAAAGTTTTCGTGACGATCTCTATTATCGCCTGGCGGAGGTCACAATATCCATTCCGTCGCTGATCGAACGATCCGGCGATGCGGTATTGCTCGCCAAATATTTTGTGAGCCGTTTTGCCCGTGAAATGAACCCCTCGATAAAAGGTATGTCGAGCGCTGCGTTAACCGCGATCGATCAATGGCAATGGCCGGGCAATGTCCGCGAATTGGAAAACAGGGTAAAACGGGCTGTCATAATGGCAGACGGAAAATTTGTTACCGCCGACGATCTGGATTTCGGGGACGAGGATGATGATGAATTGTTGCTCAACCTGAAAGCTGCACGCGAAGCGGCGGACCGGAAGGCCATCAAGCGTGCAATTGCCCGTACTGAAGGCAACATATCGGGTGCCGCCAAATTGTTGGGCATCAGCCGTCCCACGCTCTATGATTTGCTGAAGCAATATGATCTTCAGGCGTGATTGAATCCCGATTGTGGCCCGCCGATTACCCATAATTATAGTTTCTGCCGCACTCGCACTGGCGGCGGGCGGTGGCTTTTTACTAACGCGCGGAATGGGCACCACCGCTGTTTCTTCGTATAATGAAGCGCAAGAATATATAAAATCAGGCGATCTGAGCGCGGCGCGTGTTGCCTTGATGAATGCGGTCAAAGAAAATCCGAAATTTCTGTCGGCTTTAGTGGCGCAGGCACGTGTCTGCTTGGAACTTTTTGACGCACCTGCGGCACAGATTGCGCTTGAACGGGCACTATTGGCCGGTGCCAAAAAGGACCAGATAGCGCATCTTTTAGGCCATGCTTATTGGTTACAGGGTGAATGGGATACCGCCGAAAGCCTGTTAACATCGCCAAACATACCGGCTGAAAACCGTTCTTATGCTTTGCGGATATTGGGCCGCGTCAAGATGGACCGTGGAGATCTGGCTGCGGCCCAGGCCAGTTTTGACGAAGCGATCCGGCGTGATCCTAAAAACAGCCAGATTTGGACCGAAATTGCACGCCTTCGCTTCGTCCAGGGAAACCAGAAAGGGGCCATAGAGGCGGTCGATTATGCATTCAAACTTGACCCCCAAAATGTGCGCGCACTCGAATTTCGCGGTCGTCTTATGCGATCACAATTTGGCGTGGTGGCCGCATTGCCCTGGTTTGAACGCGGGCTTCAGATTAACCCCAATGATGTTCCATTGCTCGAAGAATATGCCCTGACCCTCGGCGATGCGGGCCGATATCGTGATATGTTGTCCCAGTCACGCAAGATACTTTCCATCGACCCGAACAATTCAAAGGCATTTTTTGCACAGGCGGTTCTGGCGGCCCGTGCGGGCGAATATGCGTTGGCAAGCCGCTTATTGTCAAAGACAGGCCCGGCATTCAGCGAAGTGCCCGCCGCGCTCTTGCTTAGCGCTATTTGTGAATTTGAATTGGGCAATAGCAACCGTGCGGTCGACCAGTTGCAAATATTGCTCGGCCAGCAACCGCGCAACCGGCAAGTGCGGATATTATTGGCACAGGCGATGTACAAGGCTGGTGATCCTCTGGGCGCACTTGACGTTATCCGGGAAATCGCATCGCGCGGCGACGCTGATAGTTACAGCCTGACGTTAACGGCGAAGGCCTTTACCGCGAGCGATCAGCCAGACCGCGCTGTTGATCCGCTCAACGACGCCGCTGTTGCCGCATTCCGAACCGCATTGCCATTGCCCGAGCCGATAACTTTAGCCGATGCCGCCGCCACGGCGCAACGCGAACCTGACAATGCACAAGCCGTGCTGCCTTATATCCGGTTGTTGGCAGACCAGGGGCAATTTGAGCCTGCATTGAATGCGGCACGGCGCTTGCAAAGCAGAAATAATGGCGTTGCGGAGGCCCACATTATCGTGGGCGATCTTGAAATCATCCGTTCAAATCTATCGGTTGCGATAGAGGAATATCAAAAAGCCCGTGCCATAAGTTTTACAGAACCAGTCATGCTAAGGCTGGTCGATGCCTTGTCGCGGGCGAACAGGGAGAAAGAGGCCGACCAGATACTGGCCGCTTATTTGACCTATAACCCCGCCAATCTGTCTGCGCTTCGGCTATCCGGCTATCGAAACCTTGATGCCCGAAATTGGCCGCTGGCCATCGCGATGCTTGAAAAAGTGCGGCGGCGGTTGGGCAATAATGACGTTATATTGCTTGCCAATATTGCGCGTGCATACGCAGGCGCTGGCGACCTTAAAAAGGCAACGGCATTTGCCCGCACGGCCTATCAAATCGCGCCGGCAAATCCTATGGTAACGCATATCTATGGGCAGATATTGCAAAAGGCCGGGACGCGCCCGAAAGCCGCGAGAGAGCTTTTACAAAAAGCCGCGTTGTTGATGCCGGATAACCGGCAAGTCGCAAATGAACTCAGGCAGGCAAAATTAGCAAAGCGCCAGTAATTCGGCGGGGTCTACCCCGGCGCGCTGCATTTGCGCCATGACATCGGGCCATACATTTTTGACAAAATGATCGCGTTCGAAATGGCGCAATTTGGCGACCGCGCCACTGGCCACGAAAAGCCCTACGCCGCGTTTGACATCAACCATTCCGCTGTCTTGAAACAGTTGATAGGCCTTGGCCACGGTCAGTGGATTTGCCCCCTGATCGGCGGCAAAAGCGCGGACGGATGGCAACATATCGCCTTCTTTATATTCGCCGTCCAATATGGCTGCCGCGATTACATCGCGCAATTTCAAATAGACAGGTTTGGCATCGCTTTTCATTGCAACCTTACTGCCATAATACAGTAGGGCGCGTCAAGGATTCCGTTTATGGCCAATGGCGTATAATATCAGCCGGTTCGGGTCGCGGGCGCTCCTCTAGCGCTTGCGCCGGTGAGCCGATGTAAAAGAAACCGGCCAGCTTTTCGTCATCGATGCAAAAGTCTTTGGTAACGGTCGGGTCATAGCATGCCCAGCCTGTAATCCAGCTTCCGACAAATCCGTGAGCATGGGCGGCGTGCAACAGGTTCATACCGACTGCACCCACGCTCATCTGCTGTTCCCAGACTGGAATTTTTGCGCTGGATTGAGGGGCAAAGATAAGCGCGACCAGGGTAGGGGCCATAAATGCAGGTGCAATGATGGCATCGATTTGCGCCCGCCGCGCATCGTTATTGGCGCGGACAAAGGCCGTTTCCAACAAGGCAGCGAAGGCTTTTCTGTCGTGGATTATGGTCAGACGCCAGGGAAATAGCTTGCCATGATCGGGGGTGCGGGTTGCCAGTTCCAATATCTGGTCGAGTGTGCTTTGGTCAGGGCCGGGCAAAACCATATCCCGTGGTTTGCCTGAACGGCGTGTTGCCAGATATTTTTTTACAGAAGACAGATCGTTAAACATAAGCCCCTCATTCGACGAATTCCAAGCCACCGCGCAACAAAATTCTTCACAGCCGCAATTTTTTCGTTAGGGATTGGTGATCTGCCCCCGGAGAGGGGTTAAGCAAAATTCGAGGGGTTCTTTCCAGCATGACCACTATTATGGACGATTCAGCGGCCGAACCTGGTGCAATTCCAGGCATTTACACAAAGGTCGACACGCAAGATAAAGATGGCTGGTTTGGGCACCCTAAGCAACTTGCGCGATTGTTCACGACCGAAATGTGGGAACGTTTCGGCTATTATGGCATGCGGGCATTGCTCACGCTTTATTTGGCGCAGCACTTCCTTTTTGATGATACGACCACCGCGTCGATTTATGGCGGATTTACCGCTTTGGTGTACCTCACGCCGCTTGTGGGCGGGTTGATTGCAGATCGGTATCTAGGCTCGAAACGCTCGGTAAAATTCGGCGCAATCTTGATGGCTTTAGGCTATTTCACCCTCTGTTTCGGCGGTGAAGCGGCCAAGCCTTATGCGACAATCGATGGCCAGCGATATGAAGTAACGGTGGAAGGCAAGGGCGACGCGCAAAAGCAATTTGTCACAGACGCCGGCCAGAAACTGCAAATCAAGGGTAATGACGACAAGACGGTGTCGCTATTGGGGGCCGATGGGACCGAGGTCCGCAAGGTTGAAACAGGCGGGTTCAAGGCATCGGGGGAGCGTTCGTCTTTTTATACGATGCTGTTGCTGATCGGTCTGTCGATGGTCACCATTGGTAATGGTTTCTTCAAACCCAATATCTCGACCATGGTCGGCTCGCTCTATGACCAGGGCGACCAGCGTCGCGATGCAGGGTTCACGATATTCTATATGGGCATCAACCTGGGCTCGCTTCTATCCCAGCTTGCCTGTCCATTCCTTGCCGATGCCTATGGATGGTGGGCTGGATTTGGTCTGGCGGCTTTGGGAATGCTCGCATCATGGGCGCTTATCCAGTTCGATGGCGGTCGGCTTGACGGCTATGGCGAACGTCCAGCAGACGCCACGTCGAGCCGCGACTGGCTGATCTATGCCGGCGCGTTACTTTGCGTGCCTGTTGTCTGGTTCCTGTTTTCCAACCTTATGGGCTATGTAAAGCCCGAAGCGGGAAGCGGCATATTGGGCTATATCGCGACGCTGCCGATCATGGGCAAACTGCTGTTCGGCACCTTCCTGATCGGCGTGCCTGCCATTTTGCTTTGGTCATATCTTAAAGGCTCAAAGGTCGAGTTCCAGATGATGGTCGCCGCCATGGTGCTGATCATCTTCAACGTCGTTTTCTGGACCTTGTTCGAACAGGCCGGTTCGTCGCTGACCTTGTTTGCCGATCGCAACACCGACCTGTCGGTCTTCGGCTGGTTCAGCATTTCCGCCGGTCAAACGCAGTTTTTCAACGCGTTTTTCATCGTCGTGTTCGCGCCTGTCTTCTCCATTTTGTGGAATGGTATGGCAAAGCGCGGGATTGAACCGGGCATTCCGATCAAGTTCGGCATCGGCCTCATGGGCGTGGGCTTTGGGTTTCTCTTCCTCGTCTGGGGCTCGCAATTTGCCGGGGATGATTTCAAGGTTGGCCTGTGGTGGCTGGCGGGGCTTTACCTCATCCACTCGATTGCCGAGCTTTGCATTTCGCCGGTTGGACTGTCGATGATTACGAAGCTGTCAATTGCGCGCATCGTCGGCATGATGATGGGCGTGTGGTTCCTATCGATATCGGTCGCGCAATATGTCGCGGGCGTCGTCGCACAGGTCGCCAGCGTCGAAACCGTCGGTGGGCAAGTGACGAACCTGAAAGTCAGCCTCAACACCTATATTGAAGTGTTCACAACTATCGGTTGGATTTCGGTTGGCATCGGCGTGCTGCTGATGCTTGTTGCCTTCCCCCTCAAACGTTTGATGCATGGTGTGAAATGACGAACATGAACAAATTGGTGCTGCTTCTTTTGTCCACGGCACTTGCCGGATGCGCCGCGCAAGGGGATGGTCCTGCAACGGCAACGACCAAGGCGTCGGCGAAACCGGTGGCAAAGGTCGAAGCGCCATTTGCATCGACCTATAAAGCCTATCCGGGGGTCGCGACCGCCATCCGCAACGTCACCATTTATGATGGTGAAGGCGGCAGGATCGACAATGGTGTGGTGCTGATGTCCGGCGGCAAGATCAGCGGCGTGGGTGGGCCGGACACGCTTATTCCGGCCGATACCCTCGTGGTCGACGGGCGCGGTAAATTTGTGACGCCGGGGATCATTGATATCCACTCGCACCTTGGCGATTATCCGACGCCATCGGTGGAGGCGCATGATGACGGCAATGAAGCAACATCGCCCACCACGCCCGAGGTTTGGGCGGAACACAGCGTTTGGCCGCAAGACCCCGGTTTCAGCCGCGCGCTTGCCAATGGCGGGGTCACTTCAATGCAGATATTGCCCGGCTCGGCAAACCTGATGGGCGGTCGCTCGGTAGTACTGAAAAATGTCTATGCACGCACGGTGCAGGGTATGAAGTTCCCCGGCGCGCCTTATGGATTGAAAATGGCCTGCGGGGAAAATCCGAAGCGGGTTTATGGCGGCAAAGGGCGTATGCCCTCGACGCGCATGGGCAACCTCGCGGTCAATCGCCAGACCTGGATCAAGGCGCAGGAATATAAGAAAAAGCGTGACAGCGGCAAGGAATTCACCCGCGATCTCGGAATGGAAACGCTGGCCGGTGTGCTCGATGGTGAAATCCTGATCCAGAACCATTGCTACCGCGCCGATGAAATGGCCATCGTCCTCGATATGGCCAAGGAGTTTGGCTACAAGGTCACGGCTTTCCATCATGCGGTCGAAAGCTACAAGGTCGCTGACCTTTTGCGCGACAATGGGGTGTGTTCGGCGGTGTGGGCGGACTGGTGGGGTTTCAAGATGGAGGCCTATGACGCGATCCCGGAAAATGCGGCGATCCTGCACAACACGGGTGCATGTGTTGTCATCCACTCGGACGATCAAAACCAGATCCAGCGCCTGAATCAAGAGGCGGCAAAGGCGCAAGCTGACGGGCGGCGCATGGGGTTCAACATATCCGATGCCGATGTGATCACTTGGCTGACATATAACCCGGCCAAGGCGATGGGCATTGCGGACAAAACCGGAAGTTTGAAAGCAGGCAAAATGGCGGATGTCGTTTTATGGAATGGCAATCCGCTGAGCGTGTATTCGAGGCCAGACAAAGTGTGGATCGACGGGGCGATGATGTATGACTCACAAGATCCCAAGCGCCGACCGGTGAGCGATTTCGAGCTTGGCCAACCCGGTGAAGGAGATGTGAAATGAGGCATTTCCTTTTCGCCGCTGCGGCGGTCGTTAGTTTGTCATCACCTGCTTTGGCAGAAACAATAGCAATTACTGGCGGGAAATTGGTGATTGGCGACGGCAGTGCGCCTATTGACGGGGGCACCGTCGTCATCCGCGATGGCACTATCGTGGCGGCAGGCGCTGGCATCGCTATCCCCGCAGGCGCACGCCAGATCGACGCCAGCGGCAAATGGGTCACGCCGGGCGTATTCGCAGGATTTACCCGCCTGGGCTTGTCCGAAGTCGACGCCGTGAATGGCGCCAACGACAAGAGCGGGGGCAAAAGCGGATTTTCGGCGGCAATAGATATCGCGCCTGCCATCGATCCGTTCCGCTCGCCTTTCGCGGTCAACCGGTCCGCAGGCGTCACGCGGGCCGTGGTTGCACCCGAGGCTGCAGGTAATATCTTCGCAGGGCAGGGCGCTATTGCCGATTTGGGTGCGGACAGCAATGCCGTGACCAAAGCCCGGGCATTCCAGTTCGCCGAATTTGGCGAAGATGGCGCAGCCAATGCCGGCGGCAGCCGCGCCGGAACGCATCTGCACTTCCGTGCGATGCTACGTGAGGCGCAGGAATATGCCGCAGGGCGCGACAGCTTCGATGATGATCTGCTGAAGGCGGAGGACGCGAAGGCATTGCTGTCGGTGCTGCGCGGTGAAACACGCTTGCTGATCCATGTCGAAGGCGCGAACGATATGTTGCGTTTGCTGGAGCTGAAACGCGACTTTCCGATCATCAAGATGGTCTTTGTCGGCGCGACCGAAGGTTGGCGCGTCGCGCCGCAATTGGCGCAGGCAGGGGTTCCCGTCATCGCTTCGGCGCTCAACGATCTGCCTGCAACATTTGAAATGCTGGGGGCGACGCAGAGCAATATCGGACGTATGAAGGACGCGGGGGTCAAGGTCGCGATTGGCATGATCAACGACCGCGATTCCCACCAGCTGCGCTACACCACACAATATGCCGGAAACTTGGTCAGTCTGGAAAAACTGCCCAATGCAACGGGTTTGACCTGGGATGAAGCCTTTGCTGCGATCAGCTCCGTTCCCGCCGACATCATGGGCGTTGGTGAAACTTACGGCAGCTTGAAAGCCGGCAAAGCCGCCGATGTTGTCGTGTGGGATGGCGACCCGCTTGAATTGTCCAGCGCGGCAACGACCGTTATCATCGACGGTGTCGAACAACCGTCCGGCAATCGTCAGCAACGGTTGCGCGACCGTTATGCACGGCCGACTGAAGGGGATTTGCCCAAGGCCTATGACCGGTAGAATTTGGTGTAGTTAAATTGCGGTGGTTTCGGGGGCGGGAGACTGTGAAATGAACGAATATCTGCTTCTCGTTTTAGCCTGTGTTTCATTTGTCGGAACGCATTTTTTAATGTCGCACTCGTGGCGTGCCGCGATGGTCCGGAGGCTAGGGGCCAACGGATTTTTACTTGCGTATTCGGCGATATCACTGGCGCTATTTGTGTGGATGGTGGTCGAATTTGGCCGCGCGCCAAAGGCTGAGATGTTTTGGCCCGTCGGGGACATCATCTGGGCCGTGGCCAGCGTGATAACCTTATTGGCGGCGATCTTGTTCGCCGGATCTTTCGTCCGCAACCCGTCTCTGCCCGGTATGCCCGACACAATGGCCGCGCAAACGCCGTCGGGTGTTTTCAAGGTGACGCGGCATCCGATGATGTGGGGATTTGCCTTGTGGGCAATGGCCCATATCCTCGTCGCACCGCGTATCGACAATTTCATTTTTTCCGGCAGTATCCTGTTCCTTGCGCTTGCAGGTGCAAAAGCACAGGAAATCAAGAAATTGAAATTAACGGGTGCTGTATGGCAAGCGTGGTTGCGAAGAACAAGCTTTGCCCTGCAATTGACGGCTTTGCCGAGGATAGGCGCAGCACCATGGCTTGCCGGAGCAGCAATTTGGGTACTGGCTACCTGGAGTCATCCCTTTTGGGGTGTTGGTGGCGCAGGTATCTTTCGCTGGTTTTCGTTGTAGAGGCTAACAGTTAACGGTTGGGGACAGTCCCCGTCGCCTTTACAACCTCACCATTTTCATGCCGCGCTCGCCGTAGCGCGGACCCGCCGTGCCACCACGGGGCGCGGCTTTTTCCAATTTTTCGAGGTCGTCTTGATCCAGCGTTACATCGGCTGCCTTTGCGCTGTCTTCCAAGGTAGCGCGCCGCTTGAAACCTGGAATGGGAACAATGTCGTCGCCTTGCGCCAACAACCAGGCAAGGGCGATTTGCGCGTTGGATGCGGCATGTTTCAATGCAACCTCGCCGACGATATCGACAAGTTTCAGATTGGTGGCGAAATTCTCGCCTTGATAGCGCGGGTCTTGCCGCCGCCAGTCATTATCGGGCAGGTCGTCAAGGCTGCGGATCGACCCGGTTAGAAAGCCGCGTCCCAAGGGGGAATAGGGCACAAAGCCGATGTCGAGTTCGCGGCAGGTGGGTAAAATTTCGTCTTCAATTTCGCGCTCCCAAAGCGAATATTCGCTTTGCAAGGCAGAGATCGGCGCGACCGCAGCGGCACGGCGCAATGTTTCGGGCCCGGCTTCGGATAGACCGATATGCTTGATTTGCCTTCGGTAATCAAGTCCGCCATGGCCCCGACTGTTTCCTCGATCGGTACGGCGGGGTCGACGCGGTGTTGGTAGTAGAGGTCGAGGCAATCAATGCCGAGCCGCTTCAGGGTTCCTTCGACCGCCGACTTCGCATTTGCGGCTGATCCATCGACGCCGACAATATCGCCACCGTCAAATTTGAACCCGAATTTGCTGGCAATGACCAGACCGTCCCGTTTGCCCTTAATGGCCTCGCCCACCAGTTCTTCATTCGAAAAGGGACCATAAATTTGGGCCGTATCTAAAAAGGTAATGCCAAGGTCGATGGCGCGGTGAATGGTCTTGATGGCTTCATCAGGGTCGGCGTCGTCACCATAAGTGATATTGCCGCCCTTGACCATCGGCATGCAGCCAACGCCAATGGCGCTGACCTTTAGATCCTTACCCAGAGTGCGGTACTGCATCCAACTTCTCCTTTTCGGGGGCCTCAATGGCGGTGGCGAGCGCGACGTCCATTTGGACATTGCCTGTCGTTCTGAAAATATCCGGCAAGGTTTCGACTGCGATCAATAAGGCCAATGGTTCAACCGGAATACCCAAGGCCAAACAGATCGGTGCAATGGAGGTCACAAAACTGACCGTACCGGGCAGGCTTACCGCGCCCATTGACGTCAACGCTGCGA
The DNA here is from genome assembly GCF_041737645.1 of Sphingorhabdus sp. Lineage (GTDB taxonomy): Bacteria > Pseudomonadota > Alphaproteobacteria > Sphingomonadales > Sphingomonadaceae > Sphingorhabdus_B. The sequence continues at coordinate 132,893 of NZ_JBGSRI010000033.1, read as the reverse complement.
TGAAAATGGCAAAGCCATAGTCAAAAGCATCCAGTTCAATCCCGAACCAATTGGCGACATAAAGCGCGACGGCAAGGTTCATCGCCGGCCCGGTGACGCGAAGCAAAGCGACCGCCATGGGCAGCACAAGCCCCGCCGTCGATTCCCGCACACCCAGCGCTTCGGCCTTTTGCAACATCAACGGCAGGCTGGCGAGGGAGGATTGCGTCGAAACAGCGAACGCCTGCACAGGCGCGATCTGCCGCATATAGTCGCTGAAGCGGATTTTTCCGGCGAACACAGCGACGGGATAGGCAAAGGCGCCGACGACAATCCCGACCATCGACACGATGCCGATATAATGAACAACAGCGCCAAGCGCGGCAAAGCCGGATCGTGCGCCCACTACAAAGGCCAATGCGAATACGCCAATGGGTGCCAGTTTCAGCACCCATTCGATGACTATCACCATAGCATCTGCGAGTGCGCTGAAAAACCCGGCCATTTGTTGACGCGGTTCGGACGCGAGTTTCGTGATGGCAAAGGCGAACGTCATCGTGAAGATGAGGAGCGGAAGGATGGAATCACTGGCCGCCGCCGCGATGGCGTTGGTCGGAATAAGGGCGACGATGAAGTCCCGCAAAGCGGGTTGCTCCCCAACCGCGGCAGCGGTGGTCAGTGCGGAGCGCAAGGCATCCGCACTGGCTTGCGGCATCGGGACGAGCGCTAGGAATGTCGGTGTCAATATCGCGCCCATTATTGCGGACAAAACCATCATCACCACAATCCAGCTAACAGTTCGCGCGGCCATGGGGCCAGCGCGGGCTGCCTCTGCGCTTTTGACGATGCCGGTTATGACCAGCGCGACGATCAACGGCACAACCGTCATGCGGAGCCCGTTCAGCCACAATGTACCGATGATATCGAACGCATAATCGAGCTGTTTGGCCATCGCCGGTATTTGCGCGGTAAGCAGGATGCCGAGTAAAAGACCGGCAATGAGGGCGATAAGAATACGTGTTGCGTTAGACATGACGAGAAGTCTTGCCAGCCTGCCGCCCCCTATGCAAGGGAGAGGGAAGGCGGGTGCAGTTTTTTGTTGGAAATCCATAACATGCTCAGGAAACATAATGGCGCGTAAATATTTTGGAACCGACGGGATTAGAGGCCGCACCAACGCTGGCGCAATGACGCCTGAAATGGCGATGAAGGTCGGGCAAGCGGCAGGCGCGCATTTCCTGCGCGGCGCACACAAGCATCGGGTTGTGATCGGCAAGGATACGCGGCTTTCAGGCTATATGATCGAAAACGCGCTGGTCGCCGGATTTACTAGCGTGGGCATGGATGTGGTCCAGTTCGGTCCCATTCCGACGCCTGCCGTCGCTCTGCTGACCCGGTCCATGCGGGCCGATTTGGGCGTCATGATTTCGGCGAGCCACAATCCTTATGAAGATAATGGGATCAAGCTGTTTGGTCCGGATGGTTTCAAACTGTCGGATGCGGATGAAATCGCCATTGAAGCCTTGCTCGACCAGCCGTCCAAACTCGCCAATGCCCCTGACGTCGGCAGGGCGCGGCGGATCGAGGACAGCCGGGGCCGCTATATCCATGCGGTCAAGGCATCTGTCCCTGAACATATCCGCTTTGACGGTTTGCACGTTGTTCTCGATTGCGCCCATGGTGCGGCTTATCAGGTCGCACCCACGGCCATATGGGAATTGGGGGCGCAGGTCACGCCGATTGGCGTTAGCCCCAACGGTAAAAACATCAACGACAAGGTCGGTTCGACCCATGTCACGACCTTGCAGGAAACGGTGGTTTCGGCAGGTGCGGATATCGGTATTGCGCTGGATGGCGATGCGGATCGCTTGATCGTTGTCGATGAAAAAGGACGGGTTGTTGACGGCGACCAGATCATGGCGTTGCTCGGCACAGCGATGAGCCGGGCGGGCAGGTTGACGGGTGACGGTATTGTCGCCACCGTCATGTCCAATCTCGGGCTGGAGCGCTATCTGGAAAGCCAGCATCTCAAACTGGTGCGCGCCAAGGTCGGTGACCGATATGTCTTGGAAGAAATGCGAAACCACGGCATCAATGTAGGCGGGGAACAATCGGGCCATATGATCTTGCTCGACCATGCCACGACTGGCGATGGAACCATCGCCGCGCTTCAGGTTTTGGCGCAGTTGGTCGAAAGCGGCAAGCCCGCCAGCGAAGTGCTGCACCTGTTCGACCCCGTCCCGCAGCTTTTGAAAAATGTCCGCTTTTCTGGCGGCAAGCCACTCGACCATCCCTCGGTGCAGGCCGTGATCGCGCAGGCGGAGGCCGAGCTTGCGGGCAAAGGCCGTTTGGTCATTCGGCCGTCCGGGACCGAACCAGTTATCCGGGTCATGGCAGAAGGCGATGATGCGGCGCAAGTCGAGAAGCTGGTCGATGCGATTTGCGAAGCTGTGAAGGCTGCGGCGGCGTGACAGAAGACGGCAAGCCTGTCCGCGTCCTCATCATAGCTGGCTCGGACAGCGGCGGCGGGGCGGGGATACAGGCGGATATCAAGACCGTCACAATGCTCGGCGGCCATGCGATGACATCCATTACCGCAATCACCGCGCAGAACACTTTGGGCGTGGACTCGGTCCATATGGTGCCAACCGAAATGGTCATTGACCAGATCGCATCGGTGGTCAGCGATATTGGTGTCGATGCCGTCAAAATCGGCATGATCGGAAACGCCAATACTGCCCATGCCGTTGCGGATAGTCTTGCCGAACTATCGTGCCCGATCGTATTCGACCCGGTCATGGTCGCCAGCAGCGGTGCGGTTCTGGCGGATGCTGACACGATTTCCGCATTTGAACGGCTGATGCGGCTTGCCACCATCACCACGCCCAATCTGCCGGAGCTAGCGGCATTGGGCGGCAAGAATGCCTTGCTGTCGCGGCGTATACCTTTGCTGATCAAGGGCGGGCATTCGGACGACGATTTGATTATCGACGAACTCCATCTGGCCGCCGAGCAATGTGTCAGCTGGTCCGACGAACGGATCGCGACACGCAGCACGCACGGCACGGGTTGCACGCTTGCCACGGCCATCGCAACGGGGTTGGGGCAGGGGATGGATCTGGTTCCCGCTATTGAACGGGCGCGCCTGTTTGTGCGCCTTGCCTTGCATGATGCGCCCGGGCTTGGGCAAGGGCATGGGCCGATGGGTCACCAATCGGTTCGCGAAGATGCGATGGTCGCAGGGCCTTCGCTCAATCAGGTTACGGTCGGCTGCCGTGACTATGGCGCGTCGGTTGATTTCTATAGCACGCTTGGTTTGCAGCAAATTGTCGACAGTCCGGAGAATGGCTACGCCCGTTTCGAAATGCCCAATGGCGTGACCTTTTCGATCCACCGGAATGACGAATGCACGACATCGACCGTGGTCTATTTTGAAAGCAAACGGCTCGACGCTTGGGTCACTGAATTGGTGAGCCAGGGCTATATGTTCGACCAAATGCCGCAGGACGAAGACTGGGGCTGGCGTGAAGCGCGGTTACTTGATCCGGCGGGCAATATGGTGTGCCTTTACAGCGCAGGCGAAAACAGGCGCTATCCAGCCTGGCGGATATGATTGTCGGCGTTGACGAAGCCGGGCGCGGTCCGCTTGCAGGGCCCGTTGTGGCCGCTGCGGTGGTGCTGTGTAAGGAGGGGATTGCCGGGCTGGATGACAGCAAAAAGCTTTCGCCCAAGAAACGCGCTTCATTGGAAGAGCAGATAAAGGCCAAATGCCGATGGGCCGTCGGCTTGTGCAGTGTAGAGGAAATCGACCGGATCAACATATTGCAAGCGACGATGCTGGCGATGACCCGGGCGGTCGAGGCGCTGTCGATTGCCCCCTCGCTTGTCATGGTGGACGGCAACCGCTTGCCCAAATGGGACTATCGGGCGCAGGCCGTAATCGGCGGAGACGCGATCCACCCTTGTATTTCGGCGGCTAGCATCATTGCCAAGGAACATCGCGACCGTATCATGGTCGACGCGGACCGGGATTTCCCGGGCTATGGTTGGGCATCCAACAAGGGATATGGCGCGGCAAGCCATATGGAGGCTTTGCGGAGATTGGGGCCAACGCCAATGCACCGAAGAAGTTTCGCACCCGTCGCCCAGATGATTTTGGTGTAACGGAATGTAAAATCTTGCGATGTGAGTCCTTCGCGCAACACCACTACCCGTTGAGTCCCGCAGGAATCCGCAGACTCTATATCTTGTGTCGGACTCCTTTCGTTCCCGCCAGATAGGGCATTTCCTGAGCCTATGTCCGCGAGTCGTGACGGGTTAACAACCTTGACGTTAACCCTATCGCGACTCACTGCGGTCTAAACAGGGTTCGGGAGTATCGAATATGGGTGTCATTGATAAAATTCGGCCAGCGACGGTTAAGACCGCAGCGCCAATGGCCGATTTACCTTTGAACCAGATTTTGAAAATGGACTGCATCGAAGCGATGCGTTCGTTGCCCGATGCGTGCATCGACATGGTTTTCGCTGACCCGCCCTATAATCTGCAACTCGGCGGCGACCTGTTGCGTCCCGATAATAGCAAAGTTGATGCGGTCAACGATGATTGGGACAAGTTCGACACCTTTGCGACCTATGACGCCTTCACCCGCGCGTGGTTGGCCGAGGTGCGGCGGATATTGAAGCCCAATGGCTCGCTCTGGGTGATTGGCAGTTACCATAATATATTCCGCGTCGGCACGGCGGTGCAGGATGCGGGATACTGGATATTGAATGACATCGTCTGGCGCAAATCGAACCCGATGCCCAATTTCAAAGGCACCCGCTTTACCAACGCGCACGAAACGTTGATCTGGGCGTCGAAAAGCGAGAAGTCGAAATACACATTCAATTATCGCGCTATGAAGACGCTGAACGACGAACAGCAAATGCGTTCGGACTGGCTGATCCCGATTTGCGGTGGCCAGGAACGGCTGAAGCGCAACGGGACGAAGGCCCATCCGACGCAGAAGCCCGAGGCATTGTTGTACCGCATACTCTTGGCCTGCACAAAGCCCGGTGATGTCGTGCTCGACCCGTTTTTCGGGACCGGCACGACAGGCGCAGTGGCGCGCCGTCTGGGTCGGGACTGGATCGGATGCGAGCGCGAAGACATTTATTGCGAAGTCGCCGAGGAGCGGATCGCCGCGGCACTGCCGCTGGATGAAAGCGCATTAAAGACGATGCAGTCACCCAAGGCCGCACCCAAAGTCGCCTTCGGGCAATTGGTCGAGGCGGGATATCTGACCCCCGGCGCAAAGCTGTTCGACCGCAAGCGGCAGTTCGAAGCCATAGTGCGCGCCGATGGGTCTATTGCTTGCGGGGCCGTCGACGGTTCGATCCACAAGGTAGGCTCGACGATCCAGAATGCACCGAGTTGCAATGGCTGGACCTATTGGCATTATGAGGCAACCGATGGCGCGATGAAGCCGATCGATGACCTGCGCCAAACCTATCTTCTTGCCACTGAACCGTGATCGATCTCTACCTTCGCCCCACGGGTTTCGTTGAAAGTCCGCAGCGCCATGAAGGGGCCGCGGTTCGGCTAGCGGGTACTATGCTGTGGTTCTCGCAAATCGAGGTTATTGACCGCAGTGGTGCGGGCACCGAGCGACACCTGGTCGATATGCGGCAATGGGATCAATTCCTCTCCGGAATTTCTGCGGACAAGCAGACACGATGCCACCAGCTTTACTCCCGCCTGACTTCGCCACGCGCCACCCTGCAACTGGGGGAACGGACTATCCGTCTCGACCAGCCGCAGGTGATGGGCATCATCAACATGACGCCGGACAGTTTTTCGGATGGCGGTAAAAATGCCGATATCGAAACCGCCGTGGATGCAGCTTTCGCGATGACGAGCGCCGGTGCCGCGATCATTGATATAGGCGGGGAATCCACACGTCCCGGCGCGCCGTTGGTTTGGGAAGGCGAAGAAATATCGCGGGTCGAACCGCTGATACGCCGCTTGGCAACTTCGGGAACCGCCATATCCATCGATACGCGTAAAGCAGCGGTCATGGACGCCGCAGTGACGGCAGGCGCGGCGATGATAAATGATATATCGGCTCTGCTGTTCGATGATAGGTCGTTGGAGGTGGCAAAGGCCCTCAACGTTCCTGTCGTCCTGATGCACGCACCCGGACACGGCACAGACCCGCATAAGGGCGGTGACTATGATGACGTTGTGACGAACGTTTTCGACTGGCTGGAAGAACGCATCGAGGCCGTCGAGGCCGCCGGGATATCGCGTGACAAAATATTGGTCGATCCGGGCATCGGCTTTGGCAAATCGCTCACGGACAATTTGTCGCTGATCAACAATCTGTCGGTTTTTCATGGGCTGGGTTGTGCGATCCTGTTCGGGGCCAGCCGGAAACGGATGATCGGCGCGCTTTCAAATGAAGCGCCTGTGGAACAACGGCTCGGCGGATCGCTTTTCCTTGCGATGAAAGCGGTGGAACAGGGCGCACATATCATCCGTGTCCACGACGCCGCTGAAACCGTTCAAGCTGTTCAGGTTTGGCGCGGGCTTCGCGACGCGGCTTTGACGGCAAGGGCTTAACTTTACAGGGCTTTAACTGCATTGATCTGATGCCGCGTTAGGCCGACACTGTGAAGCACAGCTCATAAAAGGATACGCCATGATTGCCAAATATATCGTCGGTTACATCGCCACCGGAATTGCCTTTGCCGTGATCGACAGTTTCTGGCTCCGGACGATGTACACTCGATTGTACCAACCCGAAATTGGCGAATTGATGATGAAAAACGGCTTCCGCTTGGGGCCGGCCATTGTCTTCTATCTGCTCTATATTCTGGGCATGATGATCTTTGCCGTCGGCCCCGCGCTGCTCAGCGGAAAATGGCAGACCGCCTTGCTCTGGGGCGCGTTGCTCGGTTTCTTCTGTTATATGACTTATGATCTGACAAACCACGCGACTATGAAAGTATGGAGCACAAAGGTGACCGTGCTTGATATCATATGGGGCACCGTGTTGACGGGGTCGGCCTCGGTTGTCGGATATTGGATAACGACCGCGATTTTGGGGAAGAATTGAGAGAAGGGTATGGGGGCAGTCCCTAATGCTGTCGTAACACGCCCAACTCAAGCGACGTCGCTGATCCCCAGATCGGCCAGTTTCCTGTATAGCGTAGACCGACCTATCCGCAACCGGCGTGCTACTTCGGTCATGCGACCGCGATAATGGCCAATGGCAAGGCGGATGACGTCGGCTTCGATCTCTTCCAATGGCCGCATATTGCCGTCGGCTTCATATAGCGTCACGCCAATGCCGTCATTCGCGCCTGCTCCATTGGAGCCACCATTGCCGGGTACGCCTACGGCTGCTGAAATCTGGGGAAATTCCTCGGGTGTCAGCGCGTCGCGTTCACACAGGACGGCGGCACGGAACAGGGCACTTTGCAACTGGCGGACATTGCCGGGCCAGCTATAACCTCGCAGCACGGTCAGTGCTTCATCGGTAATGCCAAGGCTACGCAGCCCCGGCTGACTTGCGAGCCGTCCTAGGAAGTGACGGGCGAGTGCAGGAATGTCGCTGGTACGCTCTCTTAAAGGCGGGATGGTGAGTTGCACGACATTCAGCCGGTAAAACAGGTCTTCGCGGAACTCGCCCTCGGCCAATTTGTTGGCCAGATTTGAATTGCTCGCGGATAGGAGGCGCACATCGATACGAAAGCTATGGGCCGCGCCCAATGGCTGAATTTCATTCTGGGTGAGAAGGCGAACCAGCCGGACTTGCGTTTCTTGCGGCAAATGATCAACTTCATCGAGGAATACGGCACCGCCTTCGGCTTGTTGTAATATGCCGACCCTGCGGTCAAAAGCACCCGCAAAGGCATTTTTTTCATGTCCGAATAATACCGAATCAAGAAGATTGGGCGAGATCGCACCGCAATTTACCTTCAACAACGGCAGCTTCGATCGGGGACTTGCGGCGTGAATGGCATCGGCGACCACTTCTTTGCCAACGCCTGACTCCCCTTCAATAAAGATAGGTGCGCGGCTGCGCGCGGCTTTTGCAGCGATAGCAAGAGCGGCACGAAATGCCGGTGCAGAACCGATAATTTCTTCAAATGCCAAAGGCTGGGTGATTTTTTCGGTGAGCGGTTGAAGCTCCCCAAATTCTTTGCTTTTGTCCGAAGCCAAGCTAAGCGCGGCGATCAATCTCTCGGCGGCGACCGGTTTTATAATGTAATCCGAAGCCCCCGCTCGCATCGCATCGATCGCGGCTTCGGTGGATCCGATAGCGGTCATTAACAGGATGGGAAGCGCGGGGCGCCGGGACTTAAGCTCGGCAATCAGCACCGCAGCGTCCGATCCAGGTACCCATTGATCCAATATGATGGCGTCCAGCATCATGCCATCTTGCGTACCCAGCATGGCAATTGCGGTTTCGGCATCACGGGCAAAAACAGTTCGCCAGCCTGCGCGTGAGGCAATAGCCGAGACCAGCCTGCATTGGGCAGGCTCGTCATCGACAAGCATCAATAAGCGGGTTTCCGGTTCTAACATTCGCCATCCATGAACGGGTTCAAGGAAAGTTGTGGTAACGCAAATGAGTAAAGAGCCGATTAAGCATGGAACATATTTTCTTTGGCGCTCCGACTTGAGCATATGGAATACAACGGTTAAGGACTGAAACAGAGAAACTGTACAGATGGAGGCGAAAATGGCAGGAAATCAGGATATCGGTCCGGCAAAAGACACCTACGAGGGCTTTATCACCCTGTTCAAATGGGGAACCATTGCGTCGGTAGTAGTCGTTGCCCTAGTCATTTTGATAATCGCCTGAAGTGGTCAAGATCGCCGTATTAAAGGAAACCGCTTCCGGCGAAACGAGGGTTTCTGCTTCACCTGAAACGGTGAAGAAGTATATTGGACTTGGAGCAACCGTTGCGGTTGAGGCCGGGGCAGGGTTATCCGCTTCGATCAGTGATGCCGATTATGCGGCGGCGGGGGCTTCAGTCGGCACAGAAGGTGCGGCGTTGAAAGATGCCGATATCATCCTTAGCGTGCAGGGGCCGGACCCGAAATCCCTGAAGGGCATGAAATCTGGTGCGTGGCTGGTTGCGGGGCTTGACCCGTTCGGCCAACGCGCGCGCGTCGATGAATATGCCAAGTCAGGTGTCGAGGCGCTGGCAATGGAATTCATGCCCCGCATCACCCGCGCGCAATCGATGGATATTTTGTCTTCTCAGTCCAACCTGTCGGGATATAAGGCTGTTATCGAAGCTGCTTCGGTTTACGGTCGTGCTTTTCCGTTGATGATGACTGCGGCAGGTACCGTTAGCGCCGCCAAGGCTTTCATCATGGGTGTTGGCGTTGCAGGTTTGCAGGCCATCGCTACGGCACGGCGTCTGGGCGCACAGGTTTCTGCGACCGATGTGCGTTCGGCAACCAAAGAACAGATTGAATCGCTGGGTGCAAAAGCGATTTTCGTTGACAATGTTGCCGGTATCGAAGGCGAAGGCGCGGGCGGTTATGCTACCGAAATGTCGGATGAGTATAAAGCGGCCCAAGCCGAACTGGTATCCGCACATATCGCCAAGCAGGATATTGTCATCACCACGGCGTTGATCCCAGGGCGTCCTGCGCCACGGCTGGTATCGGATGCCCAGATCGCGACAATGAAACCGGGTTCCGTGATCTTTGACCTTGCGGTCGCGCAAGGCGGGAATGTGGAAGGATCCAAGGCTGACGAAGTTGTCGTCAAACATGGCGTCAAGATTATCGGCTATGCCAACACGCCCGCCCATCTGGCGGCGGATACTTCCGCGCTGTTTTCCCGCAATTTGTTCAATTTTCTATCCGCCTTTTGGGACAAGGAAGCGGGAAGACCGGTTTTGCCGGATGATGACGAAATAACCGCAGCAATCCGACTGACGAAGGATGGCAAAGTCGTGAATGATCGCCTTTTGGCGTGAGGGGGGCATAATGGACTTTATTTCAATTTTATCCATCTTCGTGATGGCCTGTTTTGTGGGCTATTATGTCGTTTGGTCAGTTACGCCCGCTTTGCACACGCCGTTGATGGCGGTAACCAATGCGATTTCTTCGGTCATTATCGTCGGTGCGCTGATCGCTTCGGCCGCGGCAGGATCACCAAGCGCCAAATGGCTCGGCCTGATTGCTGTGGCTTTGGCTAGCGTGAACATATTTGGCGGTTTCGCCGTGACCGCGCGAATGCTCGCGATGTACAAGAAAAAGGAGCGCTAAGTCATGGAACATGCTGCTCCCCCTGCTTGGGTTATGCTTGCTTATCTGATCTCCGGCGTTTTCTTTATCCTAGCGCTGCGTGGGCTTTCCTCACCTGCAACATCACAGCGCGGCAACCGCTTTGGGATGGCCGGAATGTTGATTGCGGTTGGTACGACGTTGGTGACGCACGAAGTTGCATCGCTGCCAGAGATTTTGGGCGCTATCGCAATCGGCGGCGGCATTGGCTGGGTCATTGCCCGCCGCATCGCCATGACCGATATGCCCCAACTGGTGGCGGCGTTTCACTCGCTTGTCGGAATGGCGGCAGTTCTGGTGGGCGCGGCGGCTTATCTGAACCCGCAAGCATTTGGCATCGTTGACGCAAGCAACTCGCTCATTACCGCACCGGGAAGAGACCCTATTGCCTTTGCCAGTGCGATTGAACTTGGTTTGGGTGTCGCAATTGGTGCAATCACATTTTCGGGGTCGGTAATCGCCTTTTTGAAGCTCGCCGGAAAAATGTCGGGCGCGCCGATCATCTTGCCTTTGCGCCATATCATCAACCTTGGAACGCTTGCCGCGATTATCGGGCTGGTGGGTTATCTCACAATAGATCAAAGCCCTTGGGTATTCTGGACCATCGCTGCTTTGTCGTTCCTGATCGGCTTTTTGCTCATCATTCCAATCGGCGGAGCGGATATGCCGGTCGTGGTATCGATGCTCAACAGCTATTCAGGCTGGGCAGCGGCGGCGATGGGCTTTACGCTTCATAACACTGCGATGATCATAACAGGTGCATTGGTCGGGTCGTCGGGCGCTATCCTGTCCTATATCATGTGCAAGGCCATGAACCGCAGTTTCATCAGCGTGATCGCTGGCGGTTTCGGGGCAGAAGCGTCGGCTGCGGGCGGCGAAGCAAAAGAACAGCGCCCCTGGAAACGGGGATCGGCCGAAGATGCCGCGTATATGATGCAACAGGCGGAAAGCGTGATCATCGTTCCAGGCTATGGCATGGCGGTGGCGCAGGCGCAGCATATCTTGCGCGAAATGGCTGATGTCCTGAAAAAACAGGGCGTGAAAGTCAAATACGCCATTCATCCGGTTGCTGGCCGTATGCCTGGGCATATGAACGTGCTGCTGGCTGAGGCTTCGGTTCCGTATGACGAGGTTTTCGAGCTGGAAGATATCAACAGCGAATTTGCACAAGCTGATGTTGCCTTCATCATCGGCGCGAACGATGTGGTCAATCCAGCCGCGAAAACCGATAAAACGTCGCCGATTTAGTGGATGCCGGTATTCGATGTCGAAAAGGCCAAGACTGTGTTTTTCGTAATACGCTCGAGGGGCGGCGTGGGTTATGCTGGCGTGGATAATGACGTTTTCTACATGGACCAGACTATGATGTTGCTCGCCGATGCGAAGAAGATGTGCGAGGATATCGTCAAAGCCTTGCAGCATTAGGGCACTTCACGCTAACGAATGTCAAAAGCGCCGCCTCGACACCATTCGGGGCGGCATTTTGATTTCGTAAAGAGGTACTGATATGCTAAAAATGGGACTTATCGGGGGCATGAGCTGGTATTCAACCGAGTTCTATTATGCCCGGATCAACAAGCAGGTTTTAAAACGGACAGGCGGCTCGTGTAATGCGCCGATGATAATCGAGAGCCTGAATTTCTGCGATATTGCCAAGGCCAACAGCGAGCAGGACTGGGATCATGTCGCCAATGTCCTTATTGAAGCGGCACAGCGGCTTGAAAAAGCTGGGGCAAGCGCAATTTTAATCGGCGCGAACAGTATGCACAAAGTGTATGATCGCGTCGCACAATCTATCGCTATTCCCATACTTCACATTGCCGATGCCGTGGGAGAAAAAATGAAGACTGACGGTGTCCAGTCGGCGGCCTTGCTGGGGACGGCAAATGTGATGGCCGAAAACTGGTATCGCCAACGCCTTGTCAAGCATGGCGTCACGTTGATGCCGGCCGAAATGGATGATGTGAAAGATTTGGACCGGATCATTTATGACGAGCTAATGCTTGGGCAAGTGAAGCGGGAGTCCGAGCGCACCTTGAAAACCATCATCACCGAAATCGACCAGGAAGGCATAAAAGCGGTCGTTTTGGGCTGCACCGAATTGTGCATGATCGTCGACACCAAGGCCAATGTTCTTCCCATTTATGACAGCACAGAAATTCATGCAGATGCAGGCGTTGACTGGATATTGGGCGATGTTGGGGAGAGTCCCCAACGCTGAGTTGAAGCGCGCCTTTCGGCGACTCTCTAATCTCCCTTGGCTTTTTGATTTTCATGAGGCATCTTGGCGGCATGAGGATTAGAAATATTGGAATCGTTGGCGCTGCAGTTTGCGCGCTTGTTCAACCTGCGTTTGCGAAAACTATCGCTGTCGCGCCCGGAGATGGCGCGCAGGCGCGTTTGCAAGAAGCGCTTATAACAGCTGAGCCAGGCGATGTTGTAGAACTAGGCGAGGGGCGGTTTATTCTTTCCGATGGCCTGTCTCTTGATGTGAACAAAGTCACGGTTAAGGGAATGGGTGCCAAGCTCACGACCCTCGATTTTTCAGGACAACAAGGCGCGGGTGAGGCACTTTTGGTCACATCAGATGATGTGGTCTTGCGTGATTTCGGTGTTGAAAACAGCAAGGGCGATGGCATCAAATCCAAGGGTGCTGACCGGATTGTCTATCATAAATTGCGGGTGGAATGGACAGGTGGGCCGAAAGAAACTAATGGAGCCTACGGCATCTATCCCGTTGAAAGCACAGATGTCCTTATCGACTCTGTTGTTGTGCGCGGCGCATCGGATGCGGGTATCTATGTCGGACAATCACGCAACATCATTGTCAGGGAATCTATCGCAACCGAAAATGTCGCCGGTATCGAAATTGAAAACAGCTTTGACGCCGATGTTCACGATAACATAGCCACGCACAATACGGGCGGCGTATTGGTATTTGATCTTCCAAATTTGCCACAAATGGGTGGCCATAATGTCCGGATTTTCGACAATATTATCGTCGACAATATGACGCCGAATTTTGCACCAAAGGGAAATATTGTGGCAAATGTTCCGACCGGAACAGGCGTCATGGTTATGGCCAATCGCAATGTCGAAATATTCGATAATGTTCTGGGTGACAATGGCACGACGAACATCATGGTGGTCGGTTACCGTTTCCCGCACAATGACGCTAAATATGATCCGTTGCCCCGCGATGTGGTAATTTGGGATAATCAGCACGGCCGCGCCGGTTGGGACCCCAAATTTCGCGGCGGCGCTGAAATTGCCGCAGCCATGGGCGGAAATTTTCCCGCTATTTTCTGGGATGGTGCCGGTGGCCCTTCCAAAGCGCCGGTTATTTCAGACACGGTAGCTGCGCTTTCGCTCGGTTTGACCGACATTTTGGCTGATCCGGCAACGGCAACGCCCACTCCGCTCGCTGTCTCGACCACACGTCCTGCGGCATTGCCTGCAATTAAACTGCCGGATTCGATGGAAGCGGCGGTCCGTTAATGCGATTGCTGTTGCCGTTTGTGGCGTGTTTCGCAACCGCCGTTGCAATATCAGCGCCGCACCCGGATATTTCAGATACGGCGATTACCGGCTTGCAAAATCCGGCGACTTTATCTGCATTCGGTTTTTTTGAAGGCAATGCGGCCAATCCCTCGATGAAGCTAATACCCTATACGCTTCGGACCCCATTGTTTTCGGATTATGCCGAAAAGCAAAGGTTTATCTATGTGCCTGCTGAAGCATTGGTAACTGCGGATAAAGACGGAAGGTTGGTTTTTCCCGTCGGGTCGGCGCTTGTAAAAAACTTCGGATATTCAGACTCTGCAACAGGTGCGCTGACTGTACTGGAAACCCGCATATTGCTGCATAAATCCGATGGTTGGGTTGCGCTTCCTTATGTGTGGCGTGCCGATGGCAGTGATGCAGATCTTCGCGTAGGCGGAACACGCATACCGGTTAGCTTTGACCGTGAAGGGAAAAAACTGTCGATCAGCTATGCAGTTCCTAATAAAAACCAGTGTAAACAGTGTCATTCATCGGCTGAACAAATAGTGCCAATTGGACCCATTTGGCAGAATATGGAGTTCCCGACAGCGCTGGACGCGGCTCGTTTCACCAAAGCAAATCCGCAGCTTGCAAAACTGGACAAATGGGCCGCGTGGGACGATGCGCGTTCAGGAAATGTCCAAGAGCGCGCCCAATATTATCTGAAAGTGAATTGCGGGCATTGTCATGCTCCCAAAGGGGCGGCGAGCAATAGTGGTCTGTTTCTTGACGGTTCCGCCACCGATGCAGCCGCCATCGGTATCGGCAAACGGCCCGTTGCGGCAGGACGTGCCAGTGGCAATCTCGATTTCATTATAGAGGCAGGACACCCCGAACGATCTATCCTGGTTGCACGGATGAAAAGTACCGATTCAGGAATCGCAATGCCCGAGCTAGGCCGATCTTTACATCATGAAGAGGGTGTCAAATTGCTGGAAGACTGGATAGCGGCAATGCCGCCGTCTGTTCAGTGACGCATCAGCCTTTTCATTTCGTACCGGGTTCCAGTCCATCCTTCGAAAACGGCCTGTATGCCAGGGTGCGTTAATGGTCCATGTGCATTATCTGCCAACAGATTTTGCTGGCTGACATAGGCGATATAGCTGCTGTCGGCATTTTCTGCGAAAAGATGATAAAAAGGCTGGTCTTTTGAAGGTCGCACCGGCTCGGGAATGGACTCATACCATTCTTCACTGTTTGAAAAAACCGGATCAATATCGAAAACAACGCCGCGAAAATCGAAAATACGATGACGAACGACATCACCAATCGCAAATTGGGCAATCGCCACTTCGGGAATCAAAACTTTGGTACTCATGATGCTCATATCAGCGCATTACGCGAGCAAATCAACCTTGGCGCTTGGCAAAGGGAAAAACATCGGTTAATGGCCCCGCTCATTCTTCGAGGCGCGCCGTTTTGCGGCACTGACCAGCCTTGCAGATTTGCGGAGAGATGGCTGAGTGGTCGAAAGCACCGCACTCGAAATGCGGCGTGCTCGTGAGGGTACCTAGGGTTCGAATCCCTATCTCTCCGCCATTTGCATTGGTGAATGAAAACCAAAAGTGGTGGCTTTAATAAACGGTGTTCGCTAGCACGGCGGCTTATAAATTCTGGGATAAACAAATGCGTTACCGATTCTTGCTGCTTGCCATGTCATTTGCTCTGGCTTCTTGCGGAGGTTCACAGTTGGGTGGATCAAACAGTGTTTCGGACATTAAAGTCGTGGATGGTGAAGTTTTGCCAGAGCCAACACGACTTGATTTGTTCGAGCAGAATCGGCCTTATCTCATTGGCCCCTTCGACAAGCTTACTATTGATGTTTTCGGCATTGAAGAACTCAGCAAGCAGGAGGTTCAAACCGACGCGGGCGGTCGTATTTCCTTTCCTTTGGCCGGTGTAATTACCGCTGCTGGCAAGACGCCGGGTGAATTGGAGGAAGAAATTGAAGGCCGGTTGCGCGGTCAATATGTTCGTGATCCGCAAGTTACCGTCAATCTGAAGGAAACAGTCAGTCAGGTTGTTACGATCGATGGACAGGTACGCGAACCGGGACTTTATCCCGTGATCGGTCGTATGACACTGATGCGTGCGGTTGCAGTTGCGAAGGGAACGGCCGAATTTGCCAAGCTTGATGACGTCGTCATCTTTCGCACAGTCAACGGACAGAAAATGGCGGCTTTGTACAATTTGAAAGCCATCCGCCGCGGGGTTTATAATGACCCTGAGGTTTTTGCGAACGACGTCGTCGTTGTCGGCGATTCACAAGCCCGGCGTCTGTTCAAGGACGCGCTCCAAATTGCGCCAACGTTGCTGACACCGCTGGTGTATGTTCTGACCACTAATTGATCTTATACCGATCAACAGAGTTTGAAATCGACAACCTTTACAATATTCAACACCCGAAAATTATATACGCTGTGGATAATATTTCATCTTGCAGTTTAGAAATTTATGCTATGCAACGGCTCTGGTTGGGGTGGCCGGACACTGATTTATCGGGGGTTTTATGGCATTCCACTCTCGCGTTGTTGAAGGCGCAAATGAAAATCCGGCGCTCGCGTTGCAGGAACGTTTTTTAGGTGTTCCTATAACCGAACGAAATTTTCGGGAAATTTCGCTGCGACATGATCGTGAAGACAAGATATTCTGGTGCTTCATGGATCAGACCGGTCGGCCGAGCTACACATATAGCCTAGGCGCGGAAATTCAGCAGGTGCAGGATTGGGTCGCCAATAATTACACGATGCCAACCAATAATGCGCATGATGATTTGCGATATTTTGTATGCGGATCCAAAACACCTGGAATTTATAATTTAGGCGGCGACCTGCGTCACTTTGCCGAATGCATCCGCAACCGTGATTTAGCTGCAATGCGAAGCTACGCGGAAACGTGTGTGCGAATGCAATATGCAAATGCCAATAGCTTTGGCGCACCGATTATCACGATGGCGCTGGTTCAGGGTGATGCATTGGGTGGCGGATTTGAACATGCGCTTGCATTCGATATTCTCGTAGCCGAGCGTAGCGCGCGGATGGGGCTACCCGAGATTATATTTAATCTTTTTCCAGGGATGGGGGCATATAGTTTTCTGCTGCGGCGGGTCGGTCGGAAAAAGACAGAAAGCTTTATTCTGGAAGGCAAAATTCACAGCGCAGAGGAATTATACGAACTCGGCATCGTTGATATCCTTGTCGACGATGGGCAGGGCGAAGCAGCGATTGTAGAATATTGTCAGAAAGGCCGTGCACGATTTGCGGCGGAGCGGGCTGTCTATTTGGCACGCCGGGCTGCCGATCCGGTGGAATTGGAAGAATTGTTGCGGATAACCAACATTTGGGCAGAAACGGCCATGACCTTGACGGAGGCAGATGTTCGCAAAATGGAACGGCTCGCAGACGCACAGGAACGACGCATTCAGCGGAGTTTGAAGGCCGCTATCTGATTGAGCCGGACATTTTGTCGTAGAATTGGTCACCGCTGATTGCCTTCAATGCATCGAGCACGTGGTCGAGTTCACGCTCAATTTTTTCAAGATATTGAAAACGGTTTTCGTCAAATTCCGCTTCTGTAACGCGCTCTAGCTTGCTGCACAATTCTGCCAGCTTTTTTGCTCCCATATTGTTGCTCGAGCTTTTTATGGCATGGGCACAAAATCTGAAATCATGCACTTTAGCGTCGTGAACGGACAAACGTAAGGGTTCGAGCGTTTGTTCGGTATCTTCAAAAAAGCCATCAATCATTCCAGAAACGAAAACCTCATCTCCGATCGATCGTAGATATTCAATCTGGCTGGGGTCTATCGCCTGATAATCGCGCGATATTCCAGTCGAGAGGGGAACCACCACATTCATCGGATCAGGTCCCGAATTTTCAATGGCGGCAAGTCCTTGCGGCGATGGCGCACACAGATTTTCAATTGTTGCCAGCAATAGCTTGGCATCTACCGGCTTGGTGATCCGCACATCCATACCTGCTTTTTTGCAGCGGATTTCTGTATCGGCGGTTGCATCGGCGGTAACGCCGACAATCGGCAAATGTTGGCGGCCACCCTCTATCTGCCGCCACATCATGCAGGCATCAATGCCGTTCAAGCGCGGCATGTTTATATCGAGCAACAATATATCGAATTGCCCATTTTCCAATGCATCCAGTGCCTCGTCGCCATCGGTGACCATCGTCACGTCATGATTGGCGGAGCCCAATATTGCCCCAAGTACGTTCCGGTTGGTGCGGTTGTCATCCGCGACCAGTATTCTGCGTGGGTGGTAATGCGGTTTTTCCGGAACGGCGTTTTCTTCGGCGGGCTTGAACTGCCTTGCAAAAGAGCAGCCGATCCTGATTGCGCTTCGCAATTCGGCAAAGTTAGGGGCGGCGGGCAAGATCGACGCGAATGCAGCGCGCAGGGCGATCTCCTCAAAATCGACGTCTCGGTCGTCAGACACCAGAACCGGCGCGATTTCGGCTTCTGCAAAAAAGTCCCAAATGGCGCTTTCCGGTTCGATTTGCCGCGCAAGATCTTGCGATATCAACGCAACTTTATAATTTCGAAGCCCCTTATCGGCGATCATCGTCGCCAATTCGTCGGGTGTCGCGCAATTGATATGCCGCAAAATGAAATTGTCAGCCGTTTGTGCCTCGACCAGCAATTCCGGCGCAATATTGCCAAAGGAGATGATATGTACAATATCGCTTGTGCCAGATACCCATTCATTTTCTTCGATTGGGACCAGATTTACGGGGACTTTGATTAAAAAGGTACTGCCGCGTCCCAAATGGCTATCGGCCGAGATCCGGCCGTTTACTTGCTCGACAAGCTGTTTGCATATTGCCAAGCCCAGGCCGGTCCCGCCAAAGCGGTTCAACACCGTTTCGTCGGCTTGCTGAAACGGCTGGAATATCCGCTCGATGGCATTTTCGGCAATTCCGATGCCGGTATCGCTGACCGAAAACCAGATATGATCTTTGCCGGCTTCGGATGAAAAGCCACTGTGGATGGCGATGGTACCCGCTTCTGTGAATTTTAGGGCATTGCCGACGAGATTGAGCAAGATGTTACGCAGAACATCGGTAGGCCCCTCAACAAGGCGATCAGATAGCGGTTCGGCCTGCAAGTGAAGTGAAAGGCCCTTGTCCTCGATCCGGACGGCCATGATGTTGCGGATTTCAGTCAGCAATTCGGTCGGACGGAACGCCGACGTTTTTACTTGTGCCGACCCGGTGCCTGTTTTGGCGACTTCGATCAACTGTTCAATTAGGTGCAAAAGATGTTCGCCGGCAAGAACGCTGGCTTCAATCATTTCCTTTTGAGGACGCGGCATATCGGAATTCCGCAAGTGGTTGCCGTACCCAATGATCGCATTCAGCGGAGTCCGCAATTCGTGGCTGACGCTGGCCAGAAAATAACTCTTTGCCTTGCTCGCCATTTCGGCTTGTTCTTTGGCGTGGGATATCTTGCGGATCAGCGTCGAGCAATATGCCGGAATTACCAATAATGCGAGGGTCAGTGCATAACCCAAAAATGCGTTCTGCTGCCAATATGTGGTCGATACGACGACAAGCCCGAAAGTTATGGTGGACAATATCGCTGCGATAAAAAGCCATTTTACTCCGTATCGAAAGCCGTTCCCCAATATCATCCACAAAATTATGGGATAGAATATCGACATATGCTCCGGTTCGCGCAGCATGACGGTAAAAGCCATCATCACATCCATTGTGATCGCGGCGAACCAGCGTTCTTCGGGACGCCTGATATCCCGTTTCTGCATGGCATACAGGACAGCGTTACATGACAGATATGCAAAAAATGCCGAGAATATGATCGCGTCGAACGCAAACAGATAACACCCGATGCCCGATGTACCGCCCATTACGAGGCGGTTGCGTAATATTTCCTGTTCCGGGCTCAGATCACCGCGAAGCTTTTTGAAATAGGCCTTCATTGTGCGCCTGTTTCAACTTGCGATGAATTTCCGGAAAATAGATTTTGAAGCTCGTTCACACCCAAGGGGCGACCCAGAAAGAATCCCTGAGCCTCGTCACAACCCGATGCACGAAGCAAAGCGAATTGCGCTTCATTCTCCACACCTTCGGCGACAACGCGCATATTCAGCGCATGGGCCAAATGCGCGATTGTGGATATGATCGCACGATCAGCAGAAGAGGATTCAATGCGTGCAATAAACGTCTGGTCGATTTTCAGGCGTGATGCCGGCAAGTCCCGCAAATATTGCAATGATGAATAGCCGGTTCCAAAATCATCAATTGAAATTCCGACCCCTCCGGCCCGCAATTGCATCAATTGGTCACGAACTTCCTGATTATGTTCCAGCAAAAGCTCTTCGGTAATTTCGATTGCGAGCTTGCCGGACGGAATATTGTATTTGGCAACATTCTCCAATATGTCCGCGCTCATATTACTGTATTGAAATTGCTTGGGTGAGACGTTCACGGCAACCGGTGGAAGCATTATTCCTTTTTGTGCGAACAAAGAAATTTGTTTACACGCCTGGTTGACTACCCATTGACCGATATTGCCAATCAGGCCGGAGTCATTTGCAACACGAATGAAATCCGCAGGAACAAGACGTCCGCGAACCGGATGCTGCCACCGTAAAAGCGCTTCGAGACCGACATAATTTCCGGTCCCGATGTCGACGATAGGCTGATATTCCAAAAACAATTGTTCGTGAGCAAGCGCATCGCGCAAGTCACTTTCCACACCGGCATTCAATTGTGCGATTTGGTTCATTCTGGGGGAAAAGAAGCAGAATCTGTTTCGCCCGGATGATTTGGCTTCATACATCGCAAGATCGGCTAGTCGCAATAACTCATCGGATGAATCGCCATCGTCAGGAATCAGCGCGATGCCGATACTAGCGCCAATCAACTGTTCAACGCCACCAACCGAATAAGGCTCACCAATGTGGGTTAGCAGTTTCGAACAACAAGCAACCAGTTGTTCCTGACTTTCAAGATTTTGCATGACGATAGCAAATTCGTCGCCACCAATGCGGGCCGCAAACCCGTTCTTGTCCAATGCGGCGCTCAGGCGCTCTGCAACCTGGCGCAGCAACATGTCGCCTGCCTGATGCCCCCTTGTGTCGTTGATGACTTTGAAGCGATCCAAATCGAGCAACAGCAACGCGGCACCTTTGCCGGTCGTATTGCAATCATCAATCGCGCTTCGCATCCGTTCGGACAGCAAAGTTCGGTTGGGAAGGCCCGTCAACATATCGTGTAAAGCGAGATGCGTCCGGTGTTCTTCGGCAAATTTGCGCGCGGTTATGTCCAGCCCGGTCGTCAATATGCCGATGGTTTGGTTATCTTTATTTAACAAAGGTGATTTGTTGCAATGGAAGGTTAACTCGATGTCTTCGCTTACAAATTTTTCTTCATAATTGGGGATTGAAATACCAGTTTCCAGAATGACATTATTCCGGCGCTGCTCGCGTTCAACGACTTCCGGAGGCAATATTTCGGCAATTGGATGACCAACCAATTCTTCGGGATCACGACCAAATAATGCTGCTTGATAAGAATTTAAAAACAGGAACTTTCCGTTGCGATCAGTTGCGTTGATTAGAATTGGCGTAGTGTCGATAATCTGTTCGAGCATGGATTTTCCGGCAGGCTCGTTGCTGTCGTCGCCTTCTGCCGTTCGGTTATTTAACGCTAAAGATTGCTTAAGTTCTTGCTGCTTTTGAAATTGGCCAAGCAACAGGATCGCCCGATCACGGAATTCGACGTGCGAAACAGGGCTTTGCAAAAAGTCGGTTGCGCCCGCGTCCAATGCGCTAATCCTGCATTCCCGATCCTGCCGTGCCGTGATGATAATCGCGGGAATATGTGCGCCAACGGTTCGTGCCCTGAATCTGGAAATGAACGCAGCGCCGTCCATTTCGGGCATACGATAATCAACGATAAGAAGGTCGGCGTGTTCGGTTTCAAGCCATTTCAATGCTTCAACAGCGCTGTGAAAGCATTTAGCGGAATATTCCGGACCCATCATTGCGACATATTGCGCGTAAACGCGCAAATTGGTCGAACGATCATCAACTATGACTATGCGCGCTAGCATGGTTCTCGCGTTAGCTGGAGAACCTCAAGGATTGGTTAAGGGTGCGTTTGTAATTTGCCCCTTCGCGGGTGCGTTAAACCAATATCATTCAGTGCTAAAAACCTTGGTGGATTCACCCATTGAATCGATTTCGGCTTTTGCATCGGCCTCAATAATTTTTGTGGCTTGCTCTGCCGCTTCTTCAATGGAAATTTGTCGGGCTTTGACCTTATCCTGCGTCCCGTCGGCCGCCGTCACGTTGTCAGAAACCTGCTCGGTATCAATCGCCGGCTCGGCGCTGCAGGCCGTCAGAATTCCCAGCAATCCTGCCACGAACAAGCCATTTCTCATGGCTTGACTTCGGGACTAAGGGCCCCCTCATAATTGGCAGTCAATGCCAAAACGGACACCCAGGCCGCGACATTCTGACGCAATTCGGCCTTATCGATTTTATCGAGCGTATCATCCGGGGTATGGTGCAAATCAAAATATTTGGTACCATCTTGCTGAAGATCGATGATGCCGGGTTTTTGAGCGGCTATGATTGCCCCGATATCTGCTCCGCCCCCGGCTAAATTTGGGCGAGGAACCACGCCAAGGGGCGCAAGTGCGGCGATAATTTGACGTTTCAGGTCGATTGCACTTTCAGGCAGCAGGAAATCTGCAGCCCATACTTTTCCTGCCCCGAAGTCGGATTCCATAGCCAGTCCATGAGCTTCAGTGGCGTGTTTTGCACCATAATCTTTGCCGCCCCAAATGCCAACTTCCTCTGCGCCAGCCCACAGTAAGCGGACGGTGCGCTTGGGTTTTCCATATGATTGCAGATGTTTTGCAGCCGCCGCAATAATGCCGCATCCAGCGGCGTCATCAATCGCGCCGGTCCCCAAATCCCAACTGTCGAGGTGGCAAGCAATAACGATAATAGGCAATTGCGGATTTGAACCCGGCAATTCGGCAATGACATTTCCGGAAGTCTGCATTCCGACATTTTTGGGGGTCAGTTTCAGCCGCATTGTAACGGGCTTACCCCGGGCAAGCATTCGTTCCAGATTCTCTGCATCCGGAATTGAAATAGCACCCGAGGGTATCGGTAAAACACCAGCTTCAAAGTTGGTATTCCCGGTATGTGGATTGCGGTGATAATCGGTGCCTGCCGAACGAATAATGATCGCCGCTGCGCCCTTTTTCGCTGCTATATTGGGACCAACAAATCGGGCTGGACCGAACGCGCCATAGCTGCTGCCATCCTGCGTGCGGCGCATGGCGTGGCTGACAAAGGCAATTTTGCCTTTCAAGCTGCCGTCGGGGGCGGCGCGTAAATCGTCGAGAGTGGGGAAATATACAATTTCCGCCTCGATGCCTGTTTCGCCGGTGCTTCCACTATTGCCGAGGGCGGTAACGGACAGCTTTTGCTTGAAAGGTGACGAAATTTCGGCCGTCTCCTCGCCCCGCACCCATGTTGGCATCTTATATTCTTCGACCCGAACATTTTCAAAACCCAAGGATTTTAATTTACTGACGGACCAGATTCGCGCACGCGCTTCTGCTTCGGTACCGCCTTGGCGCGGTCCTATTTCGGTCGTCAGCCCTTCGATAATGTCGTAAGCAACCTCGTCATTATTCAGCGCAAAATCCCTTGTTTCGGGTAGTTTTGACTGCGCGTATGCGGCTACACTTTGTGTTGAAACCAGCAGCAATGATACCGCCGCGAATGTTCTGGTGTGTTTGTTCATAGCGCACAGGCATAATGGGCTTCTATCGTTTTGCAATCCCGCCTTGCGAGGATAGGGCCAGATGGCTAGGGAAGCGGCCAAATCATCGTCACATCCAAGACAGGAAAGTTACCAACATGGCAGCGCAATATAGCTACGTAATGAAAGGGATGACCAAAACCTTCCCCGGCGCGAGCAAGCCCGTCCTTAGCAATATCAATCTGCAATTCTACCCGGATGCGAAAATTGGCATTGTTGGCCCGAATGGCACGGGCAAATCGACGCTGATGAAGATTATGGCTGGTATGGATACCGAATTTACGGGTGAGGCATGGCCAGGCGAACATATTCGCGTTGGATATCTGGCGCAGGAGCCGGAACTTGATCCGAACAAGACGGTCAAAGAAAATGTGATGGATGGCGTCCGCCCGGTTGCAGACCTTGTTGACCGGTTCAACGAAATATCGATGCTGATGGCTGATCCGCCCGCAGACGCAGATTTCGATGCCCTTATGGAAGAAATGGGAACGTTGCAGGAAAAGATCGACGCCGTCGATGGATGGAGCCTGGATAGCCAGTTGGAGCTTGCGATGGATGCGCTGCGGTGCCCGCCCGGCGATAGTCCGGTAACGAGCCTATCAGGCGGTGAGAAGCGCCGTATTGCTTTGACAAGATTGCTGCTGGAAAAGCCCGATATTCTGCTGCTCGACGAACCGACCAACCACCTTGACGCCGAATCTGTGGCGTGGCTGGAAAAGCATCTGGTCGACTACAAAGGTAACGTAATTCTGGTGACCCACGACCGCTATTTTCTGGATAATGTCGTCAGCTGGATACTCGAACTCGATCGCGGGCGTTATTTTGTCTATGAAGGCAATTATTCGACCTATCTGGAAAAGAAAGGCAAGCGGCTCGAGCAGGAATCGCGCGAAGATGCCGGACGGCAAAAGGCGATCAAGGACGAGCTTGAATGGATCCGGCAAAGCCCCAAGGCGAGACAGACCAAGTCCAAGGCGCGTATCAAATCTTTCGATCAATTGGTCGAGGCGCAGGAAAATCGTACCCCTGGAAAGGCGCAGATCGTCATCCAGATACCCGAACGTCTTGGCAGCAAGGTGATCGAAGTCAAAAATGTGTCGAAAGCTTATGGTGACAAGATATTGTTCGAAAACCTGTCGTTCAGCATCCCTCCGGGCGGCATTGTCGGAGTAATCGGTCCCAACGGTGCCGGTAAATCAACACTTTTCCGGTTGATAACCGGACAGGAAACGCCCGACACCGGAGACGTCGATATTGGCGAGACGGTCCGTTTGGGCTTTGTCGACCAAAGCCGGGATGACCTTGATCCCAACAAAAATGTATGGGAAGAAATTTCAGGCGGTGCCGATTTCATGAAGCTTGGCAAACATGAAACCCCGACGCGGGCTTATGTTGGCGCATTCAATTTCAAAGGCACCGATCAACAGAAAAAGGTCGGACAGCTGTCGGGCGGTGAAAGAAACCGCGTTCACATGGCCAAAATGCTAAAAGAAGGCGGAAACGTTCTGCTGCTTGACGAACCGACCAACGATCTTGACGTTGAAACGCTCTCGGCACTTGAAGAAGCTTTGGAAAGCTTTGCCGGATGTGCGGTGGTCATCAGCCATGACCGCTTCTTCCTTGACCGTTTGGCGACCCATATTCTCGCATTTGAAGGGGATAGCCATGTCGAATGGTTTGAAGGTAATTTTGAATCCTATGAAGAAGACAAGATTGCCCGCCTTGGCGACGAAGCAACCCGGCCTCATCGCGCAACTTACAAGAAAATGACGCGATAGAATGCTCTGGGCGTGCATATTTTTAGGCTGATCTTAGTCTGCGGTATAACATTGGGGCTATTGTGCGCCAATGCGTCGTCGCGGACTAATTGGTCAGTAACCTCCGCCGATGCTTTGGTGGCGGTGGATGATGATTTCGCTAGAAACAATAATGACCCCGAATTCTTCGATGGCCTTGAAATTGCGGAATACCGTTTTTCGGAGAATGGCTTTAATTGGCACCTGATACGGTTTGCCAGCATCACGAATTCCTCTGGTCCGATGTGGCTTGTCCCGCATGACGATGAAAATGCAGCCTTTGACGCGATGATTATTGCGGTCAAAAAACATGGTGGCGTTGCGGTGGCGGTAAATAGCGGCATTGGAAGTTTTCGGATGCAGCCTGGCAACGGCTTTTGCGGAATTAGCCTTCGGCTCCAGAAAAGCTGCGATCCTAACCGTAATTTTGATAAAAGAGCGCCGTTGTTCACATCTGCCATTCTGGAACAGCGACCTTCAAACCAGCCTATTATTGCTCTGCATACAAATAGCCTGGGATTTGCAGGAGATGGCAAAGGGGGCAGAGGCGAAATCAGCATCGTTGACAAGGATGCCTTTCGGCGAGGCGAAATTGTCGCAAGGGCAGGCGGGGTGTTGGCTGTTAATCCGAACTTGGAGATGTTCAACTTCGACACACTCGCGCTCATTGCTTATCTTAAAAGCGATTCTCAAATATCTGAATTTGCTATAGAATGTGGCAAAAAATTATCCAATGCAGGAATTCATTTTTGGCACGAACCAGTGACAAGAAGCGACGGTTCAATGTCGAACTATCTTGCCCTGAACCATCCTGAAATCGCATATGTCAATTTCGAAAGCAGGATCGAAAACAATCTCGATGTGGCCTCGGCGCGGCACATATTCATGGTGAGCGCCTATCTAAAGCATTGTGTTTCAAGGAACAATCCAGCGTCCCGACCATGACTGTGTCCCATCGTGCCAATCCCAACGGGCGCGTCGGTGGCCCTGGTTTGCAAGGAATAGCCATTCGATAGAGTGAATTTCGAACCAGAGAACGGCAAAATTTGCACGCGCATCCACCAGTTGCAGTTCATCAGGTTGCCGACCTTCGATCCAATCTGGCAAGCCGGACGTAGGGACCAGGCTCGGCGTGGCTGGTGGCCGCTCGGCCATATAGCAACGCCGGGCAAAGGTGGTCGAGTTTGACCAGGCGTCGTCAATTTCAGCTTTGTCTTTTTGTATATGCGCTTCGCCCGATAATCGTAACTGTAGCTTTTCTGCGGCATCGTACATCAACACCGACGCTTTTCCGTTCGATGCTATCTCGTGAATTTTCGTCGAGCGCACATCGGTATGAAATCGCAAACGACGATTGGCCCTGTCGGCTTCGCGCAAGACCATTATTCGCAATTGGGGACCTCCATCCCCGCCAATTGTGCCAACAACAGGGGTATGGGCTGGAGAGGTCCTTTTGCTCGCACCCGGTTCGATCAGATCCCAAGCTTTGGCAAAGCTGAGGTTCAGATCATTATAGAAAACTGGGTCTTCGATTGATGGCGTCATTGCGGGTCGAAAGATCCAGTTACTTCATCAAGGACATGTAACTGACCCTCGGCAATGCCAAAATAGGCACCATGCAATTCAAGCATACCCGTCTTCTCTCTCTCCGCAATGAACGGGAAAGTCCGTAAATTGGCGAGACTGACTTTGACCGTTTCCAATTCGAGCGCGTGTTGTGGATCCGGCGTATTCGAAGCCAGAACCGCTTCTTTTGCAGTTTCGATAATGCCAACCCATTTGTTCACGAAATCGCGTGCTTCCGGTCCTAAATTGCTGCCTGACAGAGAAGCCGTGATGCCGCCGCACTGGGCATGACCCAAAACAACGATGTGTCGTACTTTCAACCCCAGAACGCCAAATTCAATTGCCGCAGAAACGCCGTGCAATCCGCCTCCGGTTTCATAAGGTGGAACCAGATTGGCAACATTACGCAATGCAAAAACCTGACCGGGGATTGTATCGAAAACGGTCGCAGGGTCGACCCGGCTGTCACAGCATGAAATTATCATGACTGGCGGCGATTGGCCATCGCTGGCGAGTGAATCGTAACGGGCTTTTTGTTGCACATAAGCTTCGCTGCGAAACCGTTTGTAACCCTCAACCAATGAAGCGAATTCAGACATTTACAAACATCCCTTTGCAAAAAATTGAAGATTTGGTCTGCCGCTGGACCCAATCTTCAAAATTAAGTCCAAAGGCCAGCCCCCGATAGCAGCCAAGTTGCAGTTGGCAAGTGGGTGCGGCATCGCTATCTGGGCAGCATGAACGCACCCATTTTACCGCCCGAGCGTGCTCCGCGCGAACGCAAACCTGACTGGATCCGGGTAAAGGCACCGACAAGCGCAGGTTATAATGAAACCCGCCGGTTAATGCGCGATCTTAACCTGAATACTGTTTGTGAAGAAGCAGCGTGTCCAAATATCGGTGAATGCTGGACAAAAAAGCATGCGACCGTAATGATATTGGGCGATGTGTGCACGAGGGCCTGTGCATTTTGTAACGTCAAGACAGGTATGCCGAAAGCCGTTGATCCGCTTGAACCAGAGCATGTCGCCATTGCGGCTGCGAAGATGGGGTTGGAGCATATCGTTATTACATCGGTTGATCGCGATGATTTGCCGGATGGTGGTGCCAGCCAATTTGTCAAAGTGATCAAAGCGCTCCGTCACAATACCCCAAAAACGACGATCGAAATCCTTACACCCGATTTTAGAAACAAGGCGGATGCAGCCGTAGAGGCCATCGTGGCCGCCCGTCCCGATGTGTATAACCACAATCTGGAGACCGTGCCGCGTTTATACCCGACGATAAGACCGGGTGCCCGCTATTACGCATCTTTGCGATTGCTCGAATCTGTTAAGCGGCATGATCCGTCTATTTTCACCAAGTCCGGCGTCATGCTTGGCTTGGGTGAAGAACGGTTGGAAGTGCATCAGGTCATGGACGACATGAGGAGCGCTGGCATCGATTTTCTGACGATGGGCCAATATCTCCAACCGACGCCAAGGCATACTAAGGTCATGGATTATGTGACGCCTCAGGCGTTCGATGCTTATGCTGCCATTGCCCGCGCAAAGGGATTTTTACTGGTAGCATCAAGCCCGCTTACACGTTCCAGTTATCATGCCGGCGACGATTTTGCCAAAATGCGCGATGCGCGCGCGGCGCAATTGGCAAAGGCTGGCTAAGAATAAAAGGGGCAGGGGCTATGCCACATCATCATGAGCGTCGCGTTTTGCCCCATAGTGCGGCGCAAATGTATGACTTGGTCGCTGACGTGGGCCGCTATCCAGAGTTTCTGCCGTGGGTTAGCGCTGTGCGCATTCGTAAAAATGATGAAAGCGAAATGCTGGCTGACATGATTGTCGGTTTTAAATCGCTGCGGGAAACATTTAGCAGCCGGGTCATAAAGGATGCAAATTACTCGATTGTCGTGGATTATCTTGATGGCCCGATGAAGCATCTGCAAAACAACTGGCGGTTCGAAGATTTGCCAGACGGTGGTTCAACCGTGGATTTCACGGTCGATTTTTCATTCCGCAACAGGGTTTTTGAAGCAATTGCCGGGCAGTTTTTTGACTCGGCATTACGCAAGATGACATCCGCTTTTATCGAGCGGGCCGATGTTCTTTACGGGGCAGGCGGCAGCAACAGCCCCAAGGCGTGAAGTGTCGCATAATTACGGATATCCGCGCGGCTTTTGTCAGAACCAAACTGGATTTTGTCGCCAACCATATCTTCGGCGTCTTTCCCTTTTTCCGCGACCGCGAAAACAACTGTGCCGACGGGTTTTTTCTCGGTTCCACCATCCGGTCCCGCAATTCCGCTAATCGCTACGGCAATATCAGCGCCGCTTTTTTTCAAGGCACCTTGTGCCATGGCCCAAGCTACTGCGACTGAAACGGCGCCAAATGTATCAAGTATGTCGGCGTTAACATCCAGCATTTTCATCTTTGATTCGTTTGAATAGGTTACAAAGCCGCTTTCCAAAACGGCGCTGCTGCCCGGAACTTCGGTTATTGCTGCCGCGACCAAGCCGCCGGTGCAGCTTTCTGCGGTTGCAATCATGCGCCCGGCCGCCTTGTTTTCGGCGACGACGCGTTCAGCCAATTTGGCAATCTTCGCTGGCAGGACAGATTTCATCGGTTCATCTTTTCAAAAGTGGCAATTGCTTGCGCCGCTATACCTTCTCCACGCCCAGTGAAACCAAGCATTTCCGTGGTCGTCGCTTTTACAGAAATCCGGTCTATTTCCGTATCGATTATTTCGGCGATACGTGCGCGCATAGCCAATCGGTGCGGCCCTATTTTGGGGGCTTCGCAAATGATGGTAATATCTGCGTTCGCCAGTTCAAAACCCATATCGCGTGCCAATTTCATGGCGTGTGCCAGAAATCGGTCAGAAGATGCCCCTTTCCATTGAGGATCGGACGGGGGAAAATGGTCCCCTATGTCACCCAAAGCGAGAGCGCCTAACATTGCATCGGTCAGGGCATGCATCGCAACATCGGCATCGCTGTGCCCTGAAAGACCTTTGTCATACGGGATAAGAACGCCGCAAAGCCACAATTGTTCACCCGTCACCAAACGGTGCACATCGAACCCTGTTCCGCATCGGATAGATAAGCCCATTTCTTTTTCCGTCATGTCATTTGCAAATGTTATTTTGGACAAGGCTTCGTCGCCTTTTACTATCCGGACTTCGCCGCCCGCAGCCATCATCATTCGGGCATCATCGGTTGAATCATCAACGCCCCAGTTCCGATGGGCCTCGTAAATCGCCTGAAAATGAAACGCTTGCGGGGTTTGGATGCGCCAAAGATTTTCGCGTTCAACAGATTCCGTCAATATGTCTGCGCCACGGGCGATGCTGTCAACAACCGGAAGTGCCGGCACAGCGCCGGGAGCGATTAGAAGTGCATCGAGCAGATCATCAATCACCATGTTTGACAAAAAGGGACGTGCAGCGTCATGGATTAGAACATAGTCTGCCCCTCCCGACTTGGCGATTTCATCAAGGCCATTGCGGACACTTTCCAGCCGTGTTGCGCCTCCTGTAACAAGAACGGGTGGGGGTAGGCCGTCAAGAGCAGCGCGTGCCAGATCATCCTGTTTCGCGCCTACAACGACAAAAATATCCTCGATTTCCGGCTTGTGCGTAAAAACAGCGTAGCTGTGGCGCAGCATAGGATGGCCCTTGACCTTGCAAAATTGCTTGGGAATGGTTCCTCCCACACGACTGCCTGAACCAGCGGCGACAATAAGGGCGACGATATGTGGACGAGAGGCCATTATCGCGCCTTAGCCAACCCACTGTTGCGCGCCAAGCCGAAAGCGAGTAACGGCCTGCCTAAATTTTAGGCAATGTTGAAAAGATGAAACTAGCACCCATACACATCGGCAATATCGAAATCGATTGCCCTGTCATTTTGGCACCGATGACCGGTGTTACCGATATGCCATTTCGTAAAATTGTCCGCCGCTTCGGATCCGGATTGAATGTTACCGAAATGATCGCCAGCCAGGCGATGGTCCGCGAAACGCGGCAGTCGTTACAAAAATGTGAATGGGATGCGATAGAAGAACCCGTTTCCATGCAACTTGCCGGCTGCACCGCATATGAAATGGGGGAAGCGGCAAAGCTGAATGAAGATCGTGGTGCCGCGATTATCGACATCAACATGGGATGCCCTGTTAAAAAAGTTGTGAATGGCGATGCGGGTTCCGCTTTGATGCGCGACCTGCCTTTGGCCGCGAGCTTGATCGAGGCGACTGTTAACGCGGTGTCGGTCCCGGTGACGGTAAAAATGCGGATGGGCTGGGACAATGACAGCCTGAACGCCCCCGAACTTGCCCATATTGCCGAAGATCTTGGCGCAAAAATGGTTACCGTGCATGGCCGCACACGCAACCAGATGTATAAAGGCAGCGCGGATTGGGCATTTGTCCGTAGGGTGAAGGACCGGGTGTCTATACCGGTCATCGTCAACGGTGATATTTGTACAATCAGCGACGCCGAAACAGCCTTGCAACAAAGCGGGGCCGACGGAATCATGGTCGGTAGGGGCGCTTATGGCAAACCGTGGCTTTTGAGCCAGATGATGCACTGGTTCAAAAACGGAAGCACCCTGCCAGACCCCGGTATCGAGGCGCAACACCATCTTATCATCGAACATTACCGGGCGATGCTCGACCTTTACGGGAATGATGTCGGGTTGCGTTGTGCGCGCAAACATATTGGATGGTACACCAAAGGATTGACCGGCTCGGCAGAATTCCGGAACTTTGTGAACCGTATCGAGGACCCGGAAGTTGTCGTTCAAGAGCTTGCACGTTTTTATGAACCATTTTTGTCCCGTTCCGCAGCCTGATGGCTCTTTTGACTTTGAAACAACCGGATTTCGCGCAAATCCTTACTAATATACCGGTTCCGGTTTTGCTTATCGCGCCAGACAATCATATAGCTTACGCGAATGATGCGAGTGAGGCATTTTTTGGCCGGAGCAGAAAACGGCTTGAAGGGCAGTTCGTCGAGACGGTATTGCTTTTTGAAAGTAACCGGATGAACCTGGCGTTGGTTTCGCAGGAAAACGACCTTTCAGCGCAGGATATGGAATTGAAGTCTGTCCACGGGTCCATCACCGTCGACATCAACATCTCGTTGTTGCCCGGTGAAACCGATTGGCGAATTGCCGTAATTTCTCCTCGACATGGGGGGCGTGAACATATCGGCGAACAAAAAGATAGCGGGCAACAGCAGGCTATGGGCGCACCTGCGATTTTGGGACATGAAATCAAAAATCCTTTGGCGGGCATAAAGGGCGCTGCGCAATTACTGGCGCGGCATGTGGACAAGAAAAACCAGCCCTTGACCGAGTTGATCGTCAACGAAGTCGACCGGATAGCCCGTTTGCTGGATCAAATGCAAAAGCTTGGCCGATCCGAGCCACCCGAACTTGCGCCTGCAAACGTACATTTGTTGATTGAACGTGCGATCCGCTCGCTCCGGGCCGCCAATCGCGCGATGCCCGAACTTTCGATCAATTATGACCCGTCCCTTCCCGAAGTGCTTATCAATGCCGATGCTATGGTCCAGATATTGATTAATCTGCTGCAAAATGCGGTTGATGCGTTGAAGGGCAGGTTGGATGGCGTAATAGGCATTTCCACGCGGTTTGTCATGAGCGGGGCTTTGCGTGAGGCGGATTTTGAACGAAAATCGGTAAAACTGCCTGTAGAAATCGCCATTTCCGACAACGGTCCCGGTGTGTCCGAGCATATTGAGGACGAGCTATTCTCCCCGTTTGTGACCACCAAGCGCGATGGTCAGGGACTGGGCCTTGCGATTGTGCGGAACCTTGCCCAGCAAATGAACAGCCGTATTGTTTTTGAACGCGACGCCCAAAGGCAAATTACCATATTCCGCCTGTTTCTTCCCGTTGCAACCATGAAGGGTGATGCATGACCAATCCCAAAGTTCTGATCGTCGAAGATGACGCATCGATCGGGTTGGTGGTTAGTGCCGCTTTGTCCGCCGAAAATATTGATACGCAAATTTGTGATTCAGTGAGCGCTCGAAATGCAGCGCTCGACAACGGCCATTTTGACTTGATGCTGACAGATGTCGTTCTCAAGGACAGCGATGGCCTCGCAAACCTAAAGGACGTGATGGCGGCGGCACCCGATATGCCGGTCATTATCATGTCTGCACAAAACACGCTGGAAACTGCCGTTCGGGCGAGCGAAATCAACGCATTTGAATATTTCCCGAAGCCATTCGATCTAAATGATCTGGTTTTGGCGGTGAAGCAGGGTATCGACAAGCGACGCACCACTCCTGATAGCACCTCGGATTCATTGTCAGAAGCCAATCTTCCAATGATCGGCCGTAGCGTGGCTATGCAGGATGTGTACCGGATGGTTGCCCGTTTGCTCCGCAACGACTTGTCGGTGCTGATTTCCGGAGAAAGCGGGACGGGGAAGGAATTGGTCGCAGAAGCCATTCATAGCCTTGGACATCGAAAAACGGGACCGTTTGTGGCCGTAAATATGGCTGCAATTCCCAGCGAGTTGATCGAGGCGGAGCTTTTTGGCCACGAAAAAGGCTCGTTTACAGGTGCAGTAGGTCAGGCCATTGGTCGTTTTGAACAAGCGCAAGGCGGCACGCTTTTTCTCGATGAAATTGGCGATATGCCCAAACATGCCCAGACCCGCTTGTTACGCGCATTGCAAAGCGGCGTAATCAGCCGGATTGGGGGCAAGGCCAGCATTCGCCTAGATGTACGCATAGTTGCGGCGACGAACCAGCGTCTCGAAGAACTGATCGCTAATGGCAAGTTCCGTGAAGACTTGTTCTATCGGTTAAACGTTGTTCCAATTCATATGCCGCCCTTGCGGGACCGCACCGACGATATCGGTTTGCTCGCCCATCATTTTCTAATCCTTGCGGCTAAAGATGGTCTGCCGCTCCGTAAAATCGACGACAGCGCGATAGCCGCGCTAATGACTATGCCTTGGCGCGGAAATATCCGGGAGCTTCGAAACCTGATCTATCGGTTGGCACTGGTATGCCGCGAAGACATTATAACCGAAGCCACGATTTATCAGAATGTCGAAAGCGCAACCGACGGCGATGCCCCCGTAAAAGGAGCGAGCTTCGAAGCTGCGGTCGTGCAATTTCTTCGTGACCACAAACAACGCGGACATTCACGAGATAGATTGTATCCCAAAGCGCTGGCACAATTTGAAACGCCGCTGTTGCAGCACATCATGCGCCAAGTGAAAGGCAATCAATTGAAAGCTGCGGCATTGCTCGGGATAAATAGAAATACTCTACGCAAAAAATTGACCGAATATGGTATTATTACGGGTGCTTCGGGATAAATCGGTTTTCTTGTACTTCCTTTGGAAGCATTTATCGTAAGTTTGTGCTTTTCAGGTAACGTTGACGCTGGCACAGTGGCTTAATGGCAACAACTCCTATGATTGAAGACAGCAGAGGGAAATCGTTCCTAACACGGATGCTTCAATCATCCGCGAACGCGTTAGGTAATAGCCAGTCAATCAAGTTTCTGGAAATCGGTAGTGCCCTGTTGCTGTTGATTGTTACGGCGACGACCGCTTATATCCTGATGGACCAGGGCCCTCAATCGGAACCGCTTTCACCGGCAGCATCAGCAACCATGTTGGTCGCCAATCTGTTGCCCGCGACTTTGTTGCTGGTGCTATTTGGACGGCGGATCGCGTTAAAGCGGGCCGAGGGAAGCAATATCGACAGCCAACAACTGCTGCACGTCAGGTTGGTCGCAATATTCTCCGCAATAACGGCGGTACCGACTTTGCTGCTGGTGGTCTTTGCGTCGCTACTTTTCCAAAGCGGTGTGCAGTTCTGGTTTTCAGGATCTGCACGAGGAATGCTGGAAAATGCGGGCGAACTTGCCAAGGGCTATTATGAAGTCAACGCCCGCGATGTAGGTGATGAAACACTCACAATGGCGGGGGATTTTCGCAACGCTTTAAGCCAAACCAACCCCGATGATCCTGCCTTTCTAAGCTACTATTTCGAACAGGTTTTCCGTCGGCGCCTAAGCGAATCTGCGATAGTATCTGTGCGCGAAGATGGAATTCAACGCACTGAGGCGGTGGCGACCGAAAATGAAGGGCGAAACCAGGATTGGATCCCGCCTGAAACTTTGGCAAAATTGCAAGCGGGTGAGGGAACGGTCGTAACCAATCGTACCGATCGTATCGAGGTCGTGACGGTATTGTTCGATTCACCCCGAAGTTATCTTTACGCCAGCCGGGCCCTCTCTGTTCCATCATTTCAACTGGGCGCCAAGGCGCAGTCGGTTTTACGGGATTATGATAAAATGGTTGCCCGCTCCCGGGCGCTGCAGCTGCAGTTCAACATTGCGCTCTATATCGTGTCCCTATTAATCATCGGAATTACCCTGTGGATCGCGTTGCGTGTTGCCGACCGGCTTGTGCGCCCCGTTAATAACCTGGTCGATGCGGCGCAACGTATTGCAGGGGGCGATTTGTCTGCGCGGGTCAGTGAAGACCAATATCGCGCAGATGAGGTCGGTTTTCTGTCGCAATCATTCAATCGCATGACGGAACGTCTCGAGCGCCAGACAGGTGCTCTGTTAGCTACAAACCACCAATTGGGTGAGCGGCGGGTGTTTATTGAAACAGTTCTGGAATCGGTTTCCGCGGGTGTCGTTTCAGTGAATGAAGCAGGCGAGATTGAACTGGCCAATTCGACGGCCGAAAAAATGTTGCGTGGTAAGACACAGACCATTGTTGGCTTAAACTTTATGGACGTTGCCCCTGCGCTTGCCGGGTTAACTGAAAATCGTTCTCGAGGCGTTGTGCAACTGGGTGATGGGCCTGAACCATTGACGGTCGCAGTCAAGGTAACACAACGTGAAAAAGGTGTTGTAGTCACGTTTGAAGATATTAGCCAGCAACTGGCGGATCAGCGCCGTGCGGCATGGTCTGATGTAGCGCGGCGGATAGCGCATGAGATCAAGAATCCGCTCACCCCCATACAACTCGCCGCCGAACGGTTGCAGCGACGGTTCGGGAAGCAGGTAACAAATGACGAAGGCATATTCGAGCAGCTTACCGCGACAATCATAAGGCAGGTCGGAGATTTGCGAAACATTGTGGACGAATTTTCATCATTCGCCAGAATGCCCAAACCGGTTTTCCGAAACGAAAATCTTCACGACATCGTTGGACATGCGGTGTTTCTATTTGAAGTGGCGCATCCCGAGATCAGTTTTCGCTATCAGCCGATTGAGAAATCCCCGATGCTGGTTTCGGACCGGCGACAATTGGGCCAGGCATTTACCAATATTTTGAAAAATGCCGTCGAATCCATTCAGGAAAGACGCAAATCCGATTCTGTCGACGGAACCATTTCTGTCGATATCAAGGAAACTAGCCGGCAGATTTTCGTTCAGATTTCCGACAATGGAATTGGCCTACCCGATGATCGGGATCGAATCATGGAGCCGTATATTACCAACCGGGCGACGGGATCAGGGCTAGGCTTGGCAATTGTCAAAAAAATTATCGAAGAACATTTCGGCGAAATAATCTTGGACGATGCGCCGGGAGGGGGGGCAATCATTACACTGACATTCACGCCGCAGGTCGTCGCCGAAAGAGCAAAAAGTGGTGCTTCACCGGGTGAACAAGGCAAATTAGCAGAGGACGAGTTTTAATTATGGCTCTCGATATTTTGGTAGTGGATGACGAACAGGATATCAGGGACCTTGTATCGGGGGTTCTTGATGATGATGGTTATAACACCCGCACTGCGGCCACCGCGGATGAAGCCTTGTCGGCTTTGGACGAACGTTTGCCATCCCTCATTTTGCTGGATGTCTGGCTTCGGGGTTCGTCGATGGACGGTATCGAGTTGTTAAAGGCGATTAAGAGCCGCGATCCCCAGATTCCAGTAATAGTGTTTTCTGGCCATGGAAATATCGACACCGCTGTTGCGGCCATTTCCCAAGGAGCAGTCGATTTCCTGGAAAAGCCGTTTGAAGCTGGGAAGCTACTTCATTTGGTTGCCAAGGCGACCGAAACGGAAAGGCTGCGTGCCGAAAATGCCTCATTGCGCGCCAAAGTCGGCCATTCTGAAGAATTAAATGGATCATCCGCCGCCATCAATAATGTGCGCGCGACGTTGAAGAAGGTATCGGGTACTGGTAGCCGGATGTTGATTACCGGCCCTGCCGGGGTTGGAAAAGAAGTTGCCGCGCGTCTATTGCACAGTTGGAGTCCAAGATCGGAATCCACATTTGTTTCCGTTAGTGCGGCGCGACTCTCACCCGAACGCTTCGACGAAGAACTGTTCGGCATCGAACAAGACGGTAGTTTGGTGCAGGCAGGAATGCTCGAAAAAGCACATGGAGGAACTCTGTTTCTCGATGAAGTTGCGGATATGCCTTGGACCACGCAGGGCAAAATCTTGCGTGTTTTGACCGATCAGAGCTTTGTCCGGGTTGGGGGAGATCGACAAATTCGTGTCGATGTTCGCTTCGTATCGGCAACGGCGCGGGATCTTGCGGTCGAAATTGCCGAAGGTCGGTTTCGCGAAGATCTGTTTTACAGGTTGAACGTTGTCCCGGTCGAGATTCCGCCTTTGGCGAGCAGGCGTGAAGACATTCCGGATCTTGCCAACCATTACGCCGCACGTTTTGCGTCTGAACACAGAATTTCGCCGCCGGTTATTTCGGATGACGCAATGGCCGCCTTACAGGCGTGCGAATGGCCGGGGAATGTCCGGCAACTCAGAAACATCATCGAACGGACGATCATATTGGCACCGTCGAACCGGATTCATCTGATTGAAGCCGATATGTTACCGTCTGAAATCATCAACAGCTACGAAGGTTCTGAACATAATGTCACTTCGCTAATGGGCGCACCGTTACGTGAAGCGAGGGAAGCATTCGAGCGGGAGTATTTGAGGGTCCAGATCAAGCGGTTTTCAGGAAACATTTCCAAAACAGCCGCGTTTGTAGGCATGGAGCGGTCTGCGCTCCATCGAAAGCTGAAATTGCTGGGTATTTCGGTTCGCAAAAATGGTGAGGAGGCATCCGACGAAGTGGATTGAAACCCGCAATTGCGAAAAAAATGTCACTGTTGTAAATAAAATGCATCAGATGCCGGTTAAGGACTTGCGCCAAGGGTCCAGCCTGCGTTTGCAAAAACATAAGATAAACGGAAAATGACAATGACTGAAAAGAATAATGGTCTTCAAGACCTCTTTCTGAACTCCCTCAGAAAGTCAAAAACACCGGTAACCATGTTCCTTGTAAAAGGAGTTAAACTACAGGGTGTTGTTACATGGTTTGACAATTTTTCGGTTCTATTGCGCCGCGACGGTATGTCGCAACTGGTTTACAAGCACTCTATTTCCACAATTATGCCCTCATCTTCGCCTGATCGCGCTATATTTGAAGATATGATGTCACGAATGACCCATCGGGCTGGCATGTTGCAGGATATTTTTCTCCATGCCATGTGTGATAAACGCGAATCGGTTACCACTTTTCTGGTAAATGGCGTAATGTTGCAGGGTGCAATTGCCGCATACGACCTGTTTTCGTTGTTGCTTGAACGCGATGGCACAACGCAACTTGTTTACAAACATGCCGTGTCTACAATTCAACCTGCACATCCTGTAAA
Organism: Sphingorhabdus sp.; assembly: GCF_041737645.1. Classification (GTDB taxonomy): domain Bacteria; phylum Pseudomonadota; class Alphaproteobacteria; order Sphingomonadales; family Sphingomonadaceae; genus Sphingorhabdus_B. Next base: position 94,216 of record NZ_JBGSRI010000033.1, on the reverse strand, counting down.
TTTGGCGGAATATAATCAAGGTGTTGATGAGGGCGATGTTTGAGCGTTTTTAATCGCAGTGAAACGGACGAATTTGCCCGCGGCGCACGCGCACTTATCATTTATCCTGAATTACCCGGCAAGGCGTCGGTCGGGCCAGAAGCACGACTTGACGAGGCTGAAGGTCTTGCGCTCGCTATCGGCTTGAATGTTGTTCGCAAGAAGCATTATCGGGTTCGAAGCCCGCGTGCCGTGACCTTATTGGGGGGAGGGCAGGTCGATGAAATCGCGAAGGTCGGGCGAGAATTAGAAATAGATCTTTTGATCGTCGATGCGGCGCTCACCGCTATTCAACAACGGAATCTGGAAGAAAAGACGGGCTTGAAAACCATCGACCGGACCGGGTTGATCCTCGAAATATTTGGCGAACGGGCCGCAACCGCAGAAGGCAGGTTGCAAGTCGAGCTGGCCCATCTCGATTATCAGGCTGGCCGGTTGGTTCGCAGCTGGACCCATTTAGAACGACAGCGCGGGGGTTTTGGTTTCCTGGGTGGACCTGGTGAAACACAGATTGAGGCTGACAGGCGAATGATCCGCGACCGGATGGCACGGCTAAGGCGTGAATTGGACGAGGTGAAGCGAACCCGATCGCTGCATCGCGCCCGGCGCAAACGCGCGCCTTGGCCGGTTATTGCACTTGTCGGTTACACCAATGCAGGCAAGTCAACCTTGTTCAATCGGCTGACGCGCGCATCCGTACTTGCCGAAGATATGCTATTTGCAACATTGGACCCGACAATGCGGGAAATTTCAGTTCCAGGCGTAGAAAAGGCGATATTATCTGACACTGTGGGGTTTGTGTCAGATCTTCCTACGCAACTGGTCGCAGCATTCCGTGCGACATTGGAAGAGGTTATTTCGGCCGATATTATCGTTCATGTCCGCGATATCGCTCATAACGAGAGCGACGCGCAACGTGATGATGTGTTGTCGATATTGCGGGATCTGGGCATTGGTAATGCTGAAGATCCGTCGCAAGGCCCGGAAATTATAGAAATTTGGAACAAGATAGATTTATTGACCGATGAAAGATGTCAGGAATTGGATGCGATCGCCAAACGGAATGATAGCATTCAACTTCTATCGGCAGAAACAGGTGAGGGGATTGATGCGTTTAAGACGCTCTTGTCATCGATAATTGCCAAACGAAATGAAGTACGAACATTGAATATCCCCATTGATAATGGTGCATTGCTGGCTTGGCTGCACGCACGCGGGAAGGTCGATGTCGGGCGGGAAGTGGGCGATTTTTTATCTGTTGAGGTTTCGCTCAGCCGGCAGCTTTGGGGGCAGTTCGAAAAGCAGTTTTCGGATAATTGAAGTAACGCTCCGCAAAGGAAAAATCTACTTTTCCTGCGACTTTACTTGTTGCCAGAGCTCTTCTTTTTCAACGAGAGACAATTTCGCGAACCCTTCACCTGATATCGCTTCCATTGCACGGAAACGACGTTCAAATTTTGCATTTGCGGATTTTAGGGCATGTTCCGCATCAACATCATGAAAACGCGCTACGTTCACGACGGCAAATAAAAGATCACCGATTTCGTCAGTCAGTTCGTCTTGCGAATTTGCTGCTTCAACTTCTTCTATTTCTTCAAAAATCTTGGCTTTGGCACCTTGAACGTCTGGCCAGTCAAAACCCGTGCGCGCTGCACGCTTTTGAATTTTCTGGGCCCGAAGTAAGGCGGGTAGGGCAATGGCGACTCCTGCAAGCGCACTTTGATCGGTGCTTGAACTGCGTTCAGCCGCTTTTATATTTTCCCAATTATACGTTACGGTTGCGGCATCATGAACATCGACATCACCAAAGATATGTGGGTGACGGCGTGTCATTTTATCACAGATTCCATTTATAACATCTTGTAAATTAAATATATTGCTTTCAGTCGCCATCTGACTGTGAAATACGACTTGTAGCAACAAATCGCCAAGTTCGTCTTTCAGCGCATCCATGTCATCGCGATCGATTGCATCGGCGACTTCATAGGCTTCTTCGATCGTATATGGCGCGATGCTACAAAAATTTTGTACGATGTCCCACGGGCAACCGGTGTCCCGGTCACGCAAACGCGACATGATCGACGTCAGGGGAGTAATATCGGCAGTTTCTTCTTTTGGCATTTTTAAGTTCGATAATATATATTATGTTAAGTAATCAGTGCTATTCAGGTTGCAGGGTCATAACATTCCCTTCAACTTTCCAGCTTTTCATTGTGTCGAGAAAATTCATACCCAGCACATTTGTATCGCCAAAGCTCTCTGAAACTACAACTGGATGTTTCTGTATGCGATGCGGGCCAATTACCAATGTCTGTATCGACCCACGTTTTGCAGTAACACGGCCGTTAGCCGTTGAAATAATCACCGGATAGCCACTGCGATCAACATCTATCGAAGCTTCAACAGCCGTGCTTTCGTTGATCGCTGTTGTTGTTGCACCGCTATCAATCAAGAACCGCACTGGTGTGCCATTTACCTCTAATTGCAGCCAATAATGGCCATCGTCCCGCCTTTTAATCTCGATTGCTTCTCCACTGACTGACTGGCTCGATGTGCCTGCAAAATCGGACTTGACCCGGTCCCATATTGCCAGGAATTCGAACCGAAAGCTAAAAACGGCAAAAAGAGCGGCGAAAATCGCAACCCACGCCAGTGCCATTTTGGCAGCTTCACCAAATGACATCCGCCTTGCGGCCAAAGACGCGATTAGCAATATGACGCAAACTACACCCCAGATGAGTGAAGGCCCATCTTCGTTTAAATTCATGGGGCAGCCTTTGAAAAAAGTCGGTAAAAATTGGCGCTTGTCTGCTGCGCGATCTGTTCAAACGTTATTCCGCGAATGCCGGCGACATACCGGGCGGTGTCGGCGACAAAGCCAGGCTCTCCAGTCTTTCCGCGATGTGGTACGGGTGCCAGAAATGGGGAATCGGTCTCCAGTAAAAGCCGATCGACCGGAAGCCAACGGGCAACTTCCTGCAAATCCTTGGCATTTTTGAATGTTACTATGCCCGACAGTGAAATATAAAAGCCAAGCCCAAGGGCAATTTTTGCAAAATCGGCACTTGCGGTAAAGCAATGGATGACACCGCTAAAACGGCCTTTTGCCATTTCTTCCGATAGCATCCGGGCCGTATCTTCTTCGGCATCACGGGTGTGGACAATCAATGGAAGGCCAGTTTCCCTCGCTGCTACAATATGTTCCAGAAACGAGGCCTGCTGTTGCGTGCGGTCACTATGGTCATAGAAATAATCGAGCCCTGTCTCCCCTATTCCGACGACCCGTTTGTTTGCTGCTCGATCAATTAATTTGCGTGAATCTATACCTTTATGACCATCGGCCTCATGCGGGTGAATACCGACAGATGCCCAAATATCTTCATGTTGTTCGGCAAGGTTTAGAATTTCATCCCATTCTCTTTCACGGGTCGAAATATTCAACATAGCAGTCACGCCACCGTCACGAGCACGCGCCAAAACTTCGGACTGCTGTTCGATCAGGCCCTTGTAATTGAGATGACAGTGGGAATCGACAAGACTCACGCTTCACTGCCCTCCTCTGTCGGTAGTTCCAACCTCGGGAAAAGTCCTTGCGGTTGTTGCAGGCGATAATTGCTCTCGGCATGGCCTGAATACCAATGCGAACCGATTAAATGAAAGCTGCGTACCGCCGACGGTATGCCCATCTGATCCAGTAGTTTTTCGGCACTTTCCGGAATAACAGGGAGCGCAGCTACAGCCAGTTGCGCGATGCAGATGAACAATGTGGCTAAGACTGTTTCCATGCGTTGCGGATCTGTTTTCTTCAAAGTCCATGGTGCTTGCGCGTCAATATACGCGTTGCATGCGAATACTGCTTGCATCCAGCTCTCCAAGGCTTGCGACATTGCAAGCGACTGGAAATGTTGGGGTATCTGGTTGGTTACCACATCGCCAATAGTTCGAAACAATTCTTCGTCATCTTTATGATGCCCATGTATTTCGGGCAAATATCCGTCACAATTTTTGAAAATCAGTGACAATGTACGTTGTGCCAAATTGCCAAAGCTGTTGGCTAGATCTGCGTTTACACGCGTAACAATGGCCTCTGCGCTGTAACTTCCATCTTGCCCGAAGCTTACTTCGCGCAGGAAAAAATATCGCAAAGCATCAACGCCGAATAACTGCGCCAATTCCATCGGATCGACGACATTACCGAGCGACTTCGACATTTTCTCGCCACGTGAAAGCAGAAAACCGTGACCGAATATACGCTTGGGAAGAGGTAAACCGGCGGACATCAGAAAAGCCGGCCAGTAAACAGCATGAAATCGCACAATATCCTTTCCAATGATGTGGACATCGGCAGGCCAAAAGCGCGAAAATTCGGGATCATTATCGGGATAACCCACGCCGGTCATATAAGTCGTTAGGGCATCAACCCACACATACATGACATGATCGGGTGAACCGGGCACTTTTACGCCCCAGTCAAAACTCGTTCGAGAAACACTCAAATCCCGCAATCCGCCTTCGACAAAGCGCATGACTTCGTTGCGGCGACTTTCAGGCTGGATAAATTCGGGGTATTCCTCAAACAGTTTCAGCAGTGCATCCTGGTAGCGCGACAACCTGAAGAACCACGTTTCCTCAACCGTCCATTCAACCGGTGTACCTTGAGGAGAGAGCTTTACATCCCCCTCCCCGGCGATAAGCTCGCTTTCATCATAAAATGCTTCGTCACGGACAGAATACCAACCTTCATATCGATCAAGATACAAATCGCCGCTGCCTTCCATTGCCTTCCACAAAGCTTGGCTGGCTTTGTGATGCCGCTCTTCACTTGTCCTTAAGAACGCGGTATAAGATATGTTCAGTGTGTCACACATATCTTTGAAATAGCCAGACATTTCATCTGCAAATTCCAGCGTATCACGCCCTGCCGCGCGCGCCGTTTGGACCATTTTCAGACCATGTTCGTCAGTACCTGTCACAAAGCGAACATCGCGGCCCATCAAGCGCTGAAAACGCGCAATAGCGTCGGTCGCTATTGCCTCATACGCATGGCCGATATGCGGTTTGCCATTCGGATAAGCGATGGCGGTCGTAATGTAAAAAGGATCGGACATGAAAACTCTTGCTGTAGATTAGTTTACGTAGCCTTATTCGGTTGCAACGATGCCAGCAAGCTTCCCATTTGGAAAACAACGCTCTGCTTATCCAGGCTCAACGTTATCGCTCTGTTGGCGAGCGCGCTTGCACTGGTCCAAGCTTCGGTTGCATGAACAATATCATTTACTTTCAGTTCGCGGGCGCAATTGGCAATAAACGCAGGAACAAGGCGGAGGAAGGCTTCATAGCGTGGTTGGGATGCCTTTAACGAAAGCTGTTCTGCCAACGCGCTTCGTATCTGGTTGCTCCGGTCGCCTGTTTGCAAAATTGACGTCATGGCGTCTTCGAGCTTGCCGAGATCAAGCCCCATAAAATCAATGGCTTGCCCCGGTGCGCCTTTGCCAATTCTGATATAGGCATCCATCTCCGCACTGTCTATTTCAGGTGCAGCCTGACGCAGCGCGGCCGCCATATCGCGCTGATCCAGCGGCTCGAAACGCAACAGTTGGCAACGTGAACGTATCGTCGGTAACAACCGGTCGCTTGCATGGCTCACAAGCAGGAAATATGTCCCGACCGGCGGTTCTTCCAAAGATTTCAAAAGTGCATTCGCGCCGCTTCGTTCAAGATCATCGGCGGCATCAATGATGATTGCACGCTTGTTGGATAAACCCGGCCTTGTGGTCAGGGCGGCTTGCAGCTGCCGGATCTGGTCGATCGAAATGCTGCGCTTTAGCTCCGCATCAGGATCATTCTCTTCGCCATCTTTGGCCGCCTCTTTCGGCAAGCGCTTGATCGTAAGAATATCAGGATGCGACCCACGTTCGATCATCGATGCATATTGCCCCTGCGGATCGACTAACGCCGCGGCGGCGCGACGGGCAAAGCCTGCCTTGCCCAAGCCGCGCGGCCCCACCAATATCCATCCATGATGCAGTTTTCCTGAATCCAAAGCCGACGCAAATTGCCGCCATGCCGCATCATGCCCGATAAATTCTGTCACGATGCAACCAAAAGGTCGGCAATTTCGGACAGCAATCGTGATGTGACTGCTTGTAAGGTTCCCGACGCATCCACGAGCCTTACGCGAGCCTCAACCTCTGCAAAGCTTACAAAGGCACTGTCGACATCCGAATGAAACCCGGTGCTTCTGCCTTGGATGCGATCAGCTTGCCCCGCATCGCGGACAGCAGCCCTTTCTATCGCTTCATGGGTATCCAGTCGCAGGACAAGTGTCCGGTCAGGAAGCAAGCCCATGCTACCGATTTTGTGCAATGCCAGAATATCGGTGTCGGAAATCCCCGATCCGCCGCCTTGATAGGCACGACTACTATCCAGAAAGCGGTCTGAAATAACCCATTTCCCGCTTTCAAGCGCCGGTTTAATAAGGCGTTCAACATGGTCGCTTCTTGCCGCGGCGAATAACAACGCTTCGGCCCGCGGCAGCCACCGCTCCGCGCTTCCGCCCAGAAGCAATTGACGTATTGCCTCCGCGCCAGGAGTTCCACCCGGCTCCCGCGTTATGACAACATCAAACCCGGCTTTTCGAATGGCGTCCGCCAGGGCAACAATCTGCGTTGATTTACCAACGCCCTCGCCGCCTTCTACAGACAGAAAGCGCCCATAATTGCTCATGCGATCACTCGATAATTTGATACTGCACCGGACACGCAGGACGGTTCGTCCAGCACATCATGTTTTTTGAACATCACCGACAAAATATGTTCGCTCTCAATTTGTTGGAACCCTGCGCCGGATATGTAACCAGCGCAGACATAATGCCAGTGCCAAAGAAATCGGCAAACTAAAAATTACACGATTATATGCCGGTCGAATGGGCAATCAGAAGGCCGGAGCCCTTAGTTCCGCAATATCTGGCCCCCGGAAAGCCCTTTTGTTCGCGCGTTTTTCAGGCTCGTCTCCGCTTCGGTTTTTGTCGCATATGGTCCCATCCGAACGCGATAAAGCTTGTCAGAACCACCCGAAACAACGGTCCCGCCATATTTGCGGGCCATCTCATCGGCCCGTTTTTGATCGGAAAACGCAGCCAGTTGAACGACATAATTGCCATTTGTTTTTCCAGCGACCTTAGGTTTGGCCGCCGTAATTTCCTTGACCTTGATTGGCGGCTTGCCAGAATCCGGCACCGCGATTTTTGCAGGCTTAGCCTCGACTTTTTCAACTTCGATCAAATTCGGCTTCGGTTCAATAACTACCGATGGCCGCTGACTTGCGATTTTGTTGCGTAGAACCCTAAGTAAAGACTCTGGCGTCGCCAGGCGTTCAGTCGCCGTCGCACCTTCGCGCAGCACTGCTTTTTCCTGCTCTGGAGGATTTACCCGCCGAACCCGAACCGCGGTCAATTCTTGCGTTTCAATGCCAAGCTGTTTTGCCGCCGCCGGCGAAAGTTCGATGAAACTGTCACCCGCCATTGGGCCGCGATTATTGATCCGAACCAGGATCGTGCGGCCACTATCGAGCGTCGTCACTTCAACATAACTTGGAACAGGCAAGGTTCTGTGTGACGCCGACACACTAGAAGGGTTGAATAACTCCCCATTTGCAAGTGTCGAGGTGGGTCCTTCGGCTGACGCTATGCCGGCAAAACCCACATCGTCGTAAGTCGGATTGTCTTGCGGAGTATAAGTAACACCTGCAATTATATAAGGCGCCCCGATTGCCGCGGGGTCGTCGCTCAATATAGGTCCGGTTGGTGCCACGGCCGCCGCAGTTGCCGCTGTTTGGTTTTTGCCCAATGCCCCGCACGCTGACAGGCTGGCGCACATCGCCAACATTATAATCGTTTTATTTGCGAACCTCATCAGCCAGTAACCCCACCGAAAGTGCGTAAAAATTGGAACAATTGTAATCCAATATCACGCGGTAGTTGCCACCAAGTAAATAGGCGGTTTTCCCCGGTCCGTCAGGTTCGATCAAAGTCGCCAGCATCGTGTCTTTTGGCCAAAATCCACGTTCGGGAGTAACACCCAATTGCCGCCATTCGCTTATCGTTAGCCATTTACTGTGCCGTGCGAATACCCGCGGGCAGCGTGGCGCCGTCATCAACGACTTTACAGCGGTCCGTTCAAACGACGCCGGAATTGTAACGGCAAAGCCCCATTCTTCATCGCGTCGCCAACCCGATTTGACAAAATAATTGGCGATGGATGTCATCGCATCGACTTCGCTTTTCCAGATATCTGCATATCCGTCACCATCGCCGTCCCGCGCCAGCCTGAGATATACCGACGGCAAAAATTGTGGTTTGCCCAGTGCCCCTGCCCAGCTTCCCGTGATCGCATATTGCGGGACACCGCGGTCGATCATTTTCAATACGGCAATCAGCTCCGCCTCGAACAGGCTTCGGCGGCGGCCCTCATATGCAAGCGAGGCAAGCGCTTCAGGCGCGTTATAATTGCCGGTCACGGTTCCATAATTGGTTTCGTGGCCGTAAATTGCGATCATCATCTCTTCAGGTACGCCGGTTTCCGTCTCGATCCGTCCAAGCATTGGGCGCAGTTCGGCATATTTGCTGCGGCCTCGGTTGATCCGCGCACTGTCCACATGCCGTGCCTTATAGGGGGCGAAATTGGGAACAGGCGCGTCGGTGGCGCCTTCGGGTTGCGAACGGTCAAGCCGAACGACACGTTCATTATAGCTGATCGAAGGAAGAACCGTATCAACAGTCTTCACCGATACACCTTCATTCAATGCCCGCTGCCGCACCTGCGAAAGATAGACGCGAAAGCCGCTTTCCATCGCAATTGCGCGCTGGTCAGGCATAACGGCGTCCTGTGCAAGGCATGGCTGCGCCAATAAAAGCAGAAAAAGACCAAGCCCTTTTATACGTGCGCCTTTGCCGACAATCACAATCAATCCCTTCGGTTTATTACGGCATAGACACTGCCACAAGAAGCCGGATGTGTGAATGACTTTGGTCGTTAATGACAGGCCATCCAACGCAAATGCGCTGCAATTTTGATATCTCACCGCTTGCATGGCCGCGAATTGCTAGCTAGGGGCAATTTCTTCGCGGACAGGTGGCCGAGTGGTTTAAGGCAACGGTCTTGAAAACCGTCGTGGGTGGAAGCTCACCGTGGGTTCGAATCCCACCCTGTCCGCCATATTTTCCTTGCATTGAATATTTGGTTCGAGCTACGACCAATTCATCGGGGCAAGGCAACTTCCCGAATAGGCGCTTCGCCCAAATGTTGTCTTTTTCGTCCCGTTTTTCGGGCGTTTAAGACTTGGAGTGAACATGGCGTCCCAGATTATGATCCCGGCTTTTTCAGAACTTGTCCGTGTTTTCACGCGGATCGGCTGTCTTAGCTTTGGCGGACCGGCGGGTCAGATTGCGTTGATGCATCGCGAACTTGTTGAAGAACGCAAATGGATCAATGAAGATCAATATCTCCACGGGCTAAACTTTTGTCACTTACTGCCCGGCCCCGAAGCGCAGCAACTCGCGACCTGGATTGGCTGGCGTCTGCATGGCGTGAAGGGTGGGTTAGTGGCCGGTTTGCTGTTTGTCATTCCCGGCGCATTGATTATTTTGGCGCTTTCTATTCTGTATGCTTATGCCGCTAATCTTGAGTGGTTCGCTGCCCTGTTTTTGGGGATGAAAGCCGCCGTTCTTGCAATTGTGGTGCAAGCGCTCATCCGTATTGGCGGGCGTGCGCTGAATACGCGGTTTAAGCAGGCTATGTCTGTGGCGGCTTTTGTGGCGCTGTTCTTCTTTAACCTTCCGTTTCCGCTCATCGTTCTGGGGGCCGGACTAATCGGAATTGCGACGGCGCAGCTACGGCCCGAATATTTGGCGTTAAAGGCTGGAAATGCCGCGCCTGTCGCAACCGCGCGGCCATGGGGCAAAACGATGCAGACGGTTGCGCTGTGGCTGGCGATTTGGGCTGCGCCAATGGTAATCGTGTTGCTGACGGTCGGGCAAGATCATGTGCTTTGGAAAATAGGCAGCTTTTTCTCGCAGTTGGCGATCGTCACCTTTGGCGGGGCCTATGCGGTGCTCGCTTATATGGCTCAAGAAGCGGTGCAGGGTTTTGGATGGCTGTCTGCCGGTGAAATGGCAGATGGTCTGGGGCTTGCCGAAACGACCCCGGGGCCATTGATTATGGTCACGCAATTTGTCGGCTTTCTTGCGGCATTTCGTGCGCCTGATCCTTTTACGCCGCTGCTCGCTGGTATCATTGGCGCAGGCTTGACCACTTGGGTTACTTTCGCGCCTTGTTTCCTTTGGATTTTCGCCTTTGCACCCTGGATCGAGCGGCTGGAAAATGCACATTGGCTAAAAGGTGGGCTCGCGACATTGACGGCCGCTGTTGTCGGCGTAATTGCCAATCTGACTATGTGGTTTGCGCTACATTTGCTGTTCGCCAGCGTTAGCGAGCAAAATTTCGGGCCTGTCCGGCTTTATAGTCCCGACCCGATGAGTTTTAACTGGCAAGCTGCCCTGCTCTCGCTGTTGGCCGCGGCCCTGATATTCCGTCTTAAATGGAGCGTTATCAAAACCCTTGTGGCCACAAGCCTTGGGGGTCTAGTCTTGGGGTGGGTGGTTTAAACTCTTCCGCTTCGCCTATTTTTCAGGTGTAAGCTTAGCATTGTTTTCGACATTTTCGTTGAAGCCGGAGACGAGCGAGTCAACGATCATCTGCACTTCTTCGCCCGCAAATTTCTCGGCATCTTTCTGGCTTGACCCATATGACCGTTCCGATTTTATCAATATGTTGCGATATGCGGTGCGTTCGGCAGTACATGCCTCGTCTGCAATTTTTGTAAAGCTATTGGGCGGCGTCTTATCGTCAATCCCCTTGTTATGGGTTTCGATCATACAGTTGTTGAATGCTTTTCTGGCGTCATCCATCGGATCGGCCTTCATTGCGGCCATGCTCAGCATACTTGCGGCGACCAAAGTCAACATATTCATTCCCCCGGCTACGTGTCCATTTTTCGGTTCTGTGAACCTTGCTTACATCAAGTACCACATTCGTGATCCAGATATCAATGCACTAACATCGCTGCAGCTAAGCTGAATGTGGTCCAATTACTCGATCAGTTTGCCACTTTTTACAACCGCGTCTACCGACTCAAGTTCACGTACATCGGCCAATGGATCGCCGTTAACTGCAATGATATCGGCAAAGCGCCCCACTGCTATGGCCCCTACATCCTTTTCCCTGCCTAGTGCCTGGGCGCCGTTGCGGGTTGCGGCCTGGATTGCTTCGAGCGGAGTCATGCCATATTCGACCATGACGCGGAATTGCTTGCCGATCTCGCCATGCGGCATGACGCCGGCGTCCGAACCGAAAACCATCTTGACCCCGGCCTTATGTGCTTTTCGGAAATTATCCCGTTGTATTTGAGCAACTTCGCGGTCTTTTCTAAGATTATCTTCAAGCACACCATTTTTCGCGCCCTCGGCCTGGGTGTATTCGGTGTTGTAGATATCCATCGAGAACCAAACCGGACGCGCCCGTGACGCCGCCAGCTTAATCCCTTCGTCGTCGACCAGGCTGGCATGTTCGATCGTATCAATACCTGCCTTGATTGCAGCTTTAATGCCATCTCCGCCGTGGGCATGGGCTGCGACACGAATTCCCCATTGATGCGCTTCATCCGCAATAACGCGAAGTTCGCTCTCGGTTAGCTGCTGCTGCCCTGGTTCGGTGTTGCGGGAAAACACGCCGCCCGTGGCGCACACCTTGATGACTTCCGCGCCATATTTGCGTTGACGCCGGACTTGATAACGCAATTCATCCAGGCTGTCTGCAATGCCTTCTTCTTTTTCGGGTTTTTCAAGGCTGGGCGGTAAAAAGGTTGAATCGCAATGCCCGCCTGTTGCGCCAAGCGCATAGCCGGCGGGTACGATACGCGGACCGATTGCGTAGCCATTTTCAATCGCTTGCTTCAGGCCGATATCGTTGCGGTTACCAGCGCCTACGTTACGCACGGTGGTAAAGCCCGCTTTCAGCATCGCATGTGCATTGCCTACGGCGGTCATGCCCCAGAAACTGTCGGTGAACTCCAGCCCGCGATAGCCGCCAATGTCCGCAGGGCCGTCCAGATGGACGTGCATATCGATCAGGCCGGGAAGCAATGTCTTGCCCGACAGGTTGATGTGCTTGACGTCGCTGCCCCACCTGACGGTACGAGCGTCGGCAATGCTGGAAATCCGTCCGTCCTCGCCCACGAAAATCGCCGGATATTCAATGACCTTCCCGGTCAGCACATCGACCATCCTGTCGCCGGTGATAACGATATTCTGCGCGTTCGCCGCGGTCGCAAAAAGTGCAGCGCCACACAGCGCCAAATTGCGCGCTTTTCTGACGAAGTTCACAGTCATTTCCATGTTTAGATATCCTACAACATCATTGAGTCTGCAGGATGGCAAAAACGCCGCGTGTAGGACAGCGAAAAAGGCTCGAAACGAATATTAAGGAGCAAGTACAGACGGAAATGCAGCCAGCCGTTGATGTTCCCGCCAGGCAATTACGGCGGCTGCCGTCAAGGCAAACGCGGTGCCGAGCATCCATCCGCCGATAACATCGGTTGGCCAATGTACGCCGAGCATGATGCGCGAAAGCCCGGTAAGGATTATCATGACCGCTGCAGCCAATTGCCAACCCGGATGCCGCGCCTGCGGGACAAGCATGATGAAGAGTATGTAGACCACTGCCGCGTTATTGGCGTGGCCGCTCGGATAGGCGGCGCTGGTTACGGCATCGAGATGCGGGACAAAATCAGGACGCATCCGTGCAAAAAAGGCCTTCAATAATTCGGAGGTAAATGCAGATACCAGCGAGGTCAGCCCCATCGCCAGCCCCGCGCCCCAACCCCACCAGCGCCAGAGCGCAATCGTAAGGATGGTGATAATGATGTAACGCTGGATACCCCCGCCGATCCAGCTGATGCCATGCATAACGAGGATGAGCCAATCGGGCGAGGTGCCGCGCTGCATATTGAGGGCGCTTGAGACGGCGAGATCGAATGTGCGGAAATAGCCTGCCGCGACGGCTAAGCCTAGGGCGATGACGAGTGCGAATAATGTAGCCGCACATGCTAGCAAACGAATCGGAAACGCCAAAGTCACGCCTATTTACCAGCCGCTAAACCGCGACGTTTCAACTCTCTCTTTAGTGAAGCACCGAACTGGAGGATAGCACGTTCACCTCCTTCAACAGCATTGTCCATGATAGTGACTTTCTTATCTTTGTCAGACTTGCTGCGGTAGTAGATCCTCAAAGCGGACCGGCATTTCGCTCCCATGTTTCCACCGAAGCTAGCTGCCGGCGATAACCCGCTAGCAATATTTTCGCTGACACTTTTGGGAAGCCGATCGGCTCTTGCAAACAGCACTGTTTGAATTTCTGAGTAAAGAATTGAATCCGGCGTGAACGGAAAGCTGGGGTGAAAACAAACGGCTTCTTCAGCAATAACAACAGCTGGCTCATCAACAAAAAAATGCCAGACCGACATTGCCGCTAAAAAAACAAAAACCGCTCCAAAGCTGCCAAATAGCAAAAGAAACAGCCAACCATCAGAATCTGCATTCATAGCTGAGAGCCACGCCCGTCGCCCCCGCGTTTCATGCGGCTCAGAGGAAGCCAGCCAAAAGCAAAGAGCAGCGATTCCTCCGAAAATTAAGACGCGATACATGCTCCCGCGTAGAGAGTATTTCAGAACAGTCCGCCTCACATGTGGATCATTTTGCCATAAGCTCCGAGCACGCTTTCGTGCATCATCTCGCTCAAGGTCGGGTGCGGGAAGACGGTGTTCATGAAGTCGACTTCGACCAGTTCAGCGGTTTTGCCGATAGTATAGCCCTGGATCAGCTCGGTTACCTCTGCGCCGACCATATGCGCCCCTAGCAATTCGCCGGTTTTGGCGTCGAACACGGTCTTGATGAAACCTTCGGCCTCGCCCAGTGCGATTGCTTTTCCGTTGCCGATGAACGGGAAATTGCCGACTTTTACGTCATAACCTGCTTCCTTGGCCTTGGCTTCGGTCATGCCAACGCTTGCGACTTGCGGGTGGCAATAGGTGCATCCCGGGATATTCAGCGGATCCATTGCGTGCGGGTGGCCACCCGCGATGGCTTCAGAGGCAATAACGCCTTCATGGCTGGCCTTATGCGCCAACCACGGCGGAGCGGTCACATCTCCGATGGCCCACAGGCCCGGTACGTTGGTGCGGCACATCGGGTCGGTTTTCAGGAACCCGCGGTCCATTTCGACGCCCAAAGCCTCAAGCCCGATATTTTCGGTGTTGGGGACGATGCCGATGGCGACGATGGTATGGGTATATTCGCCATTCACAACCTTGCCATCCTTGCCCTTGATCGAGGCGGAAACTCCCGTTGCCGTGGCTTTCAAGCTTTCCACGCCTGCACTGGTGATGATCGTCATTCCCTGTTTTGTCAGTGACTTTTCAAGGAAAGTTGAGACGTCTGCGTCCTCGACAGGAACAATGCGGTCCATCATTTCGACAACCGTAACCTCGGCGCCCATGTCGTTGTAGAAGCTTGCAAATTCGATACCGATGGCACCGGAGCCAATAACCAGCAGCTTCTTGGGCATTTCCGGTGGTACCATCGCATGGCGGTAGGTCCAGATCCGCTTTCCGTCGGCAGGGGCAAAGGGCAAGTCGCGCGCGCGTGCGCCTGTGGCGATGATGATATTCTTCGCCGTCAGCTCTTCGACTTTGCCGTCGTTGGTCACCGTCAACGCGCCCGGCGCGGTCAGCTTGCCGTCGCCCATATGCACGGTGATCTTGTTTTTCTTCATCAGATGCGTGACGCCCTGATTGAGCTGCTTGGCAACGCCGCGCGACCGCTTCACCACCGCATTGATATCTGCACTGATGTTGGCGGCTGTCAGGCCATAATCGCCCGCATGCTGCATATAATGATAGATTTCCGCCGAGCGTAGCAACGCCTTGGTGGGAATGCAGCCCCAGTTGAGGCAGATGCCGCCAAGATTCTCCCGCTCGACAATGGCGGTTTTCAAGCCAAGTTGGGAGGCGCGGATAGCGGCGACATAGCCACCTGGGCCGGAGCCTAAGACGATAAGGTCGTAATTGCTCACAAGATAACTCCAAATTCTAAACCGTTTCCGCCGCTGGCAGACAGTTCCCTCAAGCCACCAACCCCAAAGGCTTCTCGACCAATTCCTTGAACACCTTCATCAACATCGCCCCATCTGCTCCGTCGATTGCGCGGTGGTCGAAGCTGCCGGTGGCGCACATGACCGTGGCAATCGCCAATGCGTCGTCGACGATGTAAGGCCGCTTTTCACCTGCCCCAATGGCTAGGATCATGCCCTGTGGCGGGTTGATAACGGCATCAAACTGCTTAATGCCCATCATGCCCATGTTGGAAATGGAGGCGGTGCCGCCCTGGAATTCATGGGGTTGCAGCTTGCCCTCCTTGGCCTTGGCCGCAAGTGCTGCCATTTCGGTCGAAATTGCGGACACCGACTTGTTGCCAGCGTCAACGATAATGGGCGTAATCAGGCCCGTCGGTATGCTAACCGCGACCGAAATGTCGGCGCGGCTATATTGCAGCATAGTATCGCCAGCGAAGGACACGTTGCAATTTGGTACCTGCATCAAGGCTTTGGCCAGCGCCTTTATCAGCAGGTCATTGACGGAAAGCTTGACGCCCTGCCCCTCCAACGCACCGTTTAATTCGGCGCGAAGCTTCAATAACGCATCCAGGCGCACATCTACTGTCAGATAAATGTGCGGGACCTGTTGCTTGCTCTCGGTCAGGCGGCGCGCAATTGTTTTACGCATATTGGAAAGCTTGATCGCCTCATGCGGAATTCCGAAATCGGGAACTAATGCCGGTGCAGCGATCGCCGCAGGCGGTGTCGGAACGAGTGTTGCAACGGGTGCCGCAATTGCTGGCGTGGCAACAACATCGTCTTTCACTATTCGGCCGTTCGGGCCCGTTCCAGTGATTGTCGAAAGGTCGATAGACAATTCAGATGCAATACGCTTTGCAAGCGGACTGGCCTTAATCCGGCCCCCCTCAGGTTTCGCAATAACAGCGGCGCGAACAGGCGCAGGTGCAACATTTTCCATCTTGGGCGAAATGGTTGCCGCTATTACGGGTTTCGCAGGCGTCACAACCGACGGGTCTTCATCTTCACTTGTAATTGTTGCGATTACAGTGCCGACTTTTACGCCATCGGCCCCTTCGGCAACCAGCAATTTCGTGATGATGCCCTCATCAACCGCTTCAAACTCCATTGTCGCCTTGTCGGTTTCGATTTCGGCCAGCAAATCACCAGATGAAACCTTGTCCCCTTCTTTCACCAGCCATTTTGCAAGTGTGCCTTCTTCCATCGTGGGGGACAAAGCGGGCATTTTGAGTTCTATGGGCATTCGAACGGCCTTTTCTGGGTCAAGATTTCAGTTCATCGAATAGCCAAGCTTTCCCCAGCGTCAAGCGCGATAAGGTTGCCAAGCCATCAAATTTCGCGCAGGCTATACGAATTCATAATGGCTTGAACAACAAGGGCAAGTCGGGGGGTACGCATGCGGACATATTTGGTAGTCATCGATGAAACTGACGAGGCACGCCTGGCATTGCGCTTTGCATCCCGCCGTGCAGCAAAGACCGGCGGCGCTTTGCATATATTGGCTTTGGTTGAACAGGCGGATTTTGTCGCATGGGGCGGCGTTCAGGCCACAATGGAAGAAGAAGCGCGGGTCCGGGCAGAAGAACTTGTGACTGCCGCCGCGGGCTCTATTTTCGAGGAAATGGGCATGCGTCCGGCCATCACTGTCAAATCGGGTGACGCGATCGAGGTCGTGAAAGCAATGCTGGCCGAACATCCCGAAATTGCCGCCTTGGTGCTTGGGTCGGCCGCACAGGGTGCGCCTGGGCCGTTGATCGCGCACTTTACAGGCATAAATGCTGGAACCTTGCCCTGCCCTGTAATGGTTATTCCCGGTTCGCTAAGCGCTGAAAGCGTTGATGATCTAAGCTAATCGGCCGATTATCGCCTCTTTCCTTGATGCCTTATATTTTGGGGCCGCCCACGTTTTCCGACATCGAATTTACCTGCCTTGCCTTTGTGTCGCGGCCGATCCGAAGCATAGCTACCACCTTCCAGCAATTCGAAACGCAGCGACCCCGAAACTGGATTGGCCTCCGCCAGACGCAGTTCGAGTTTCATGCCTGGGCGAAATTCCTGCCGTGTTTTTTCCCCGATCAGGGTCTGGCTCGCCTCGTCATAATGGAAATAATCTTTGCCTAGAGTTGAGACTGGAACCAAACCGTCACCCCCAACCCCTTCAACTGTAGCGAAAAATCCGAAATTCTGGACGCCCGTGATGCGGGCCTGCACAATTTCGCCGACATGTGCCGACAGATAGGCGGCGATATAACGGTCCGTCGTCTCCCGCTCGGCCTCCATAGCGCGACGTTCGGTAAGGCTTATGGCTTCTGCTGTGGCGGCTAGCTTCGCGACCGCTGTTTCGGTCAAGCCGGTCATGCCTTCGATATCTTTATGGGCAGGCTTGGGCATTTCCAGTCCATAAGCGCTGACAAGGGCGCGGTGGACGATCAGGTCGGCATATCGCCGGATCGGCGAAGTAAAATGCGCGTAACTGCCCAGTGACAGCCCGAAATGGCCAACATTGGTCGGGCCATAATAGGCCTGGGTCTGGCTCCGCAGCACGGCTTCCATAATTTGCGGGCGAATTTCTTCGTCAATGACTTTGCTCAGGATCGTATTGAAGGTTTCGGGCTTGATGACCTGCCCCAGCGCGAAATCAATATCGAATGTTTGTAGATACTCCTTGAGCGCAACCAGTTTTTCCCGGCTCGGCGGTTCGTGGGCGCGGTAGATAAGCGGCGATTTCTTCGCTTCCAGTGCCTTGGCGGCGGCGACGTTGGCGGCGATCATGAAATCCTCGACCAACCGGTGCGCTTCCAGTTGTTCGCGCTCCGCCACGCCAGTGACGCGACCCTGTTCATCCAGCGTGATGCGCTTTTCTGGCAGGTTCAGTTCCAGCGGTGCTCGCTTGCTCCTAGCCTGCGCCAACAACCGCCAGCACGCCCAAAGCGGTTTGAGCGCGGTCTCCAAGAGCGGGTTTTCCATCTTTCCATCGATTGCGGCCTGTGCATCGGGATAGGGAATATTGGCGGAAATCCGGGCCACAGCGCGGGTGAAACGCCATGACGTCACTTGGCCGGTCTTGCCGATGGCCAAATGGCACGCAATGACGGCGCGATCTTCCCCTGCCCGCAACGAGCATTTGTCTGAAGACAAAGCATGGGGAAGCATCGGCACCACAAGGTCCGGGAAATAAACGCTGTTGCCGCGCTTCATTGCTTCGCGGTCGAGCGCGCTGCCCGAGCGAACATAATAGCTGACATCGGCGATGGCGACTATAGCATCAAAGCCTCCCGTCTCGGCATTGGGTGCCGCCCAGATCGCATCGTCAAAATCGCGGGCATCGCGTGGGTCGATGGCGATGATAGGCAAATGTCGCAAATCTTCGCGATGGTCAGCAGTGACAGGTAAGCGGCTGACTAAAGCGGCCTCCACTTCTGCATTTTCCGGCATTTCGAAAGGAATGCCATATTTGTGGATAGCAATCAGACTGAAGCTTTTCGGCGCAAAGGGATCGCCCAGCACCTGCGTGACCCGAGCCGATTTGCGTTGTGCATTGCCGGTGAGTTCAGCGAGAACCAGATCGCCAGCCTTGGCTTCTCCGACTTCGCCGATGGGTGTGTCAAAGCGCGCTTTCTTATCAACCGATTTCAGCCAGAAACGGCCGTTGTCGTCGCCTTCGACCACGCCCAATATCTGCTCGCTTCCCTTGGCGAGCTTTTTCATGACATGGGCCACCCAGCCATTGCCGCGCTCTTCGGTGCGGGCGAGTATCCTGTCGCCGATAGCCAACGCGCCGCGCTTGCTTTCAATGACCCGAATTTTGGGTGCTGGTATTCCCTCGGCTTCCCATCGTTCCGGGACTGCAACTGGCTGATTGCCATCTATGCCGACGATTTTTAGAACCGTAACCTTGGGAACGCCTCCCATTTTGTGAAAGGCACGACCCGGGGCCATATCGACAAGGCCCTCATCCGTCATATCTTTTAGCAGCGCCTTGAGTGCAATCTTTTCATTCCCCCGAAGCCCAAATTCACGCGCGATTTCACGCTTTCCCGCAGGTTCACTGCTTTCCTGAATAAACGCCAAAATCTGTTCACGACTTGGAAGACCAGGGGTTTGTCCTTTTTTCACGATGATTGGGTAACGATATTGCTGTTCGCAAAAAGACGCGAAGACACGAAGCTATCAAAATGCGTTCCGAATGCTTCATCGACAAATATAGCCGACAATATTTCCACCTTCAGCATTAGCTTCAATCCTTCGCGTCTTCGCGTCGTCGCGCGAACATTTATTTGGACCCTAATAAGTCCGCCCTATTAATATCCGCTCGACCGCAGGTTCGCCCGTGAAGAAGCACGGACCATCAGCTTTTGCGGCATCTAGGGGACTGTTTCGCATGGTCAGTTTCAGGGCCTTCAACTGCTCCACGATTTTGTCGAGTGCAGCTCCGGTTGGCCGTGCCCATTGCACCTCTACCCATCCGGCAAAACCGGCTTCGTCGCCTGCAAAATGGACGGCGAGATCGGTCACATCGCGGCGGATGTTGGCATCCATGCGCTGCTTTGCCTCAGTGTAGAGGTTCGCCTGGATTTCTTCGAGCATGGCGGCAGCCGCGCTCACAAACTCTGCGCGGGGGGTAAAGGCTGTGTCGAGTTTGCCATCGTCTTTATACAATCGGTCACGGCGCAAAACCGCCGCCTTGCCTTCCGCGACATCGCGGGGACCGACTTCGACGATAACCGGCGCACCCTTCTTGACCCAAGACCAGCGTTTGTTGGACGCCTTGGTTGCTTTCGTATCGAGCAGCACACGCAGCGGTTCGCCAAAAGCGGATAAAGCGAGCAATTCGAACCGCAAGGAGCGGCAATAGTCCAGTACAACATCGTCTTCGTCATTGTCGCGCAGCATGGGCACGATAACGATCTGGTACGGCGCTATCTGGGGCGGGCAACGCAGACCATCATCGTCACCATGTGTCATGATAACTCCGCCGATCAGGCGCGTCGAAACACCCCAGCTGGTCGTGTGGGCAAATTGTTGGCCGCCGTCCTTATCCTGATATTTGATTCCCGAACTTTCGGCAAAACCAGTGCCAAGATAATGCGACGTTCCGGCCTGCAAGGCCTTGCCGTCCTGCATCATTGCCTCGATCGAATAGGTTGCGACAGCACCAGGGAACCGTTCGTTTTCTGGCTTTTCCCCTGCCACGACGGGCATCGCCAGCGGGCCTTCGGCAAAAGACCGGTACATTTCAAGTGCCCGCATGGTTTCTTTGAGCGCATCGTCTCGGTCGACATGGGCGGTGTGCCCTTCCTGCCATAGAAACTCGCTCGTGCGCAGAAACATACGTGTCCGCATTTCCCAGCGCACCACATTGGCCCACTGGTTGACCATCAAAGGCAGATCGCGCCAGCTTTGCACCCAACGGCTCATGGCTGCGCCAATAACAGTTTCCGATGTGGGACGAACGACCAAAGGTTCTTCCAATTTGGATTCAGGATCGGGAATTAGCTTTCCCTTGCCGTCACTGACGAGCCGGTGATGCGTTACAACCGCCATTTCCTTGGCAAATCCATCCACATGATCCGCTTCTTTTTCAAAAAACGAAAGCGGGATAAAGAGTGGAAAATAGCAATTGTCGACTCCTGCCGCCTTGATTTCGGCATCCATCAACTTCTGAATGCGCTCCCACATGCCATAGCCCCATGGCCGGATGACCATACAACCGCGTACGCCAGACTCTTCGGCAAGATCGGCCTCCGAAATTACCTCCTGATACCAGCCAGCAAAATTTTGCGCGCGGGTGACGTTCAAAGCATTTTTTATCAAAACAATATCCGCTATTTATATGAATTATATCAACTTTCAGTCGACAGAAAGCTTGTCGATCTTTTCCTGCAAAGCCGCCATTTGTTGTTTCAACTCAGCGAGGCTTTCTGCTTTTTCTGCTTTTTTGCCAGTCAAATTTGGCATGAGCGCTTCTCTGGCAGTGCGCATGAATTCAATGTTTTGCTTTGCAATATGACCAAATGGACCAGATGTTATAGCGGTTTCAATGACTTCCTGAACCTGTTTTTGGTTCTTTCGGAAATTATCCATCGAGCTTTCCAGAAATTGCGGCACCATGCCTTGCATGGAATCGCCATACATTGAAATAAGCTGGCGCAAAAAACCGACTGGCAACATCTGCTGTCCGCTATTTTCTTCTTCCATGATGATCTGGGTCAGCACACCATGTGTGATATCATCATTTGTTTTTGCATCCAAGACCTTGAAATCAATATCTTTTCTGGTCAAATCAGCAAGAAAATCGAGTGTTATATATTTTGAAGAATGCGTATTATACAGCCGCCGGTTGGCGTATTTTTTGATGATGATCGGGCCATCACCATTTTTGCTGGCTGCGCGTGCCATGAACCGTGTTCCTTTCGGTATAGTCTAGATGGCAGTAGCACTAGTTTATCATGCACTGCAACATGCACCGATCACATGATCGATTGCCCATCTAAAAAGACACTTAAATTTATAGATGCTAGACCCAAATCCGATCAAATCTATTCCCCAAATTGGTCAGCAATTCATATTGTGACAATGAGGTGCCTAAGCTACTTTTTTGCAGATCATATGTGACATCAACCCAATCACCCTCTTCAAGTTCGGGGCGTTGGGAAATATTGATGGTGACCAAATCCATCGAGACCCTACCGATGACGGGCAAGGTTATATTTTGCACGGCGATGCTTCCATTTCCACCAAGCAGGCGCAAATATCCGTCGGCATATCCTATGGACAAAGTCGCGACTTTGGTCAGGGTGGTGCAGACGTAGGTCGCATTATATCCGACAGTTTCGCCCGGCTGTAGCCATCTGGTCTGCAAAATCCGAGACTTCAGCTGCATGACCGGAACAATCTTCGCATTCATTTCGGGGCGGGATACGCCACCATATAATCCAAGCCCAGGCCGAACGAGATCGAAATGATAGTCATGACCTAGAAACACCCCTGCGCTGTTGGCAAGGCTATACCGGTTAGCCTTTATCTGGCTCACTAGTTGCTGAAAACGCCGCAATTGCTCCGAATTCTGCAGGCAATCTTCATCAGCCGATGCCAAATGCGACATCAAAATATCGATGTCTAACCCGGCAAGCAGCTCATCTGAAATCTGGTCCCGGCCAATGCCAAGCCGGTTTATGCCGGTATCGATCATCACATGGCATTTCCCGCCACCAGACTCTTTCCACATCGCAACTTGTTTAGGAGTATTGAGTACGGGAATTGCGCCGAGTTCTTTGACCGCCGCTATGTTGATCGTATCGATTCCGTTCAAAACTGCAATCCAGTCGGGCGGGACCAAATCGGCGATCTCCAACGCTTCGTTCCAATGTGCAACAAAGAAATCCCTGCATCCAGCGTCCCGCAGACGTATTACAACATCGCGTGCGCCAAGACCATAACCGTTCGCTTTGACCGCAGCACCGCACGCGGCTTTACCCTGAGATTTCAAGATACGCCAATTGGCAACCAGCGCATTTCCATCAAGATGCAAGCGCAGCGGGGAGGAAAATTCAACCATCCCTGCCCTTCGCCTGCGCGGGCAAAACTGTCAATCCAGCTCCGTTAGGCCAGACGTTTCCGGAAGCCATATCAATGACACTACGAAAGCCATAGCAGTGACCGCCACGGTGTACCACAGACCGGAAAAGGGTTGCCCGGTCTGGGCTACGATATATTGCGATATATAGGGCAAGAACCCACCGAAATAGCCCGCGCCGATGTGATAAGGTATCGACATTGATGTGTAACGGATTTTGGCGGGGAACATTTCGACCAAAATCGCCGCCACTTGGCCGTAGGTCATCCCGGATAGCGCGACCATCAGGAAAACCGCGAGAATAATTTTCCACGGGCTTCGTTGTGCAGGGTCCGACTTGTCGGGATAACCGGCCTGTTCAAGCGCTACGACATAGGCCTTTTCATCAAAGCCCTGCAGCCTGGCTTCGCCAACCTCCAATGACACCGTTCCTGACAGTTGCTTACTATAGGCGATCCCGCGCTTGGTCAGAAAGTTAAGCGCCTTCGCGCATTCTGATGTATGCACCCGATTGAGCGCATTGAAATCGCACTCCGGCATTGAAAGCGTAACTGGATTGGTGGCTGTGGCCTTTGCAAGCGCAGGGTTTGCCGCATCTGCCATCATCCAGAAGATAGGGAAAACGCCAACAATCGACAGGGCATATCCCAGAAGAAGAAGCCGCTTGCGACCCCATTTGTCGGACAGCCACCCACACGCAACAAAGGTCGGTGCCGCCAACGCCGCGCCTACCGCCATATAAAGCAACGCGTCGGTCTCTGGCACTCGTGCAGTCCCGGTTAGAAAATACAATGTCCCGAATTGAGAGGTGTAATAAATCACCGTCAAACCAGCTGCCACCCCGAACAAGGCAACCAATATACGGCCGACATTCCCAGGATATTTGAAACTGTCGACAAACGGATTTTTGGACGTCGTGCCTGCGGCCTTCATTGCCTTGAACACGGGGCTCTCCGACAGCTTCAACCGCATATAGAGCGAAATTGCCAGCAGCAGGATTGAAGTCAAAAACGGTACACGCCAGCCCCAGGATTCAAATGCCTCAGTGCTCATGGAGTTACGGGTAATAAGCACGACGATCACCGCGAGCAGGAACCCGCCTGCTACCGACACCTGTATCCAGCTGGTATACTGGCCGCGCTTGCCATTGGGCGCATGTTCGGCGACGTAAATCGCTGCACCGCCATATTCGCCGCCAAGGGCAAGCCCCTGCAAACAGCGCATCAGTAGCAGCAATGCCGCTGCCCAGATCCCCGCCGTTTCAAACGTTGGCAACAAACCGATTGCTGCGGTTGCAACACCCATAAGTGTAATGGTGACCAAAAACGTATATTTGCGGCCGATCTTATCGCCGAAATATCCGAATAATATCGCACCAAAAGGACGAACTCCAAAACCTGCACCGAAAATTGCAAGCGATGCCAATGTTGCAGCGGTTGGGTTGTCGGCGGGAAAAAACAATTTGCCAATGAGCGCGGCTAAAATGCCGTAGACGAAAAAGTCATACCATTCGAACACCGTTCCCAGAGACGATGCGGTAATGACCAACCTATCACGCTTTGGATCAAGCGTGACTTCGCCGATTGCAGCATTTTCCATATTTTCCCTCTCCAAACTTCTTCCGATGTCTTATAGCCAATGTCGTCAGGTTCAAGCGGCTTGTTATGCTTTTCCAAAAGCGGGCGAAAGTCGACGTTCAAGGAGTGCCACGTGACCCGTTTCATCGACTTATCAATACCGATCACCAATGATGTCATATCCGATCCGCCGATCATGCAGCCTCAGATTACGTATATGACCCATGAAAAGACGTGGGAACAGATCGCCATGTTTTTTCCGGGTTTGACACGTGATGACTTGCCCGATGGGGAAGGCTGGGCCGTTGAGAGTCTTTCGCTTAGCACCCATAACGGCACCCATATGGATGCACCGTGGCACTTTCACTCAACTACCGATAGCGGGGCAACCCCCGCCCCTTCGATTGACGAAGCGCCGCTCGAACTGTTTTTCCGACCGGGCGTAAAACTTGATTTCTCTGGCATGCCTACAGGATATGTAATCGGGGCAGCCGAAGTTGAGGCAGAGCTAAACCGGATTGAATATATATTGAAGCCACTTGATATTGTGCTGGTCCAGTCTGGCGCTGTTTATGGAACTGAAAATTTTACAGACCAAGGCTGTGGCATGGGAGAAGAAGCTACGCTCTATCTGACCGAGCGAGGCGTTCAGGTTGTTGGCACAGACGCTTGGAGTTGGGACGCACCGTTCAGCTATACAGCAAAGCGGTGGGCAGAAAGCCGTGACCCTTCGATAATCTGGGAAGGGCATAAGGCGGGACGGATCAATCCTTATTACCAGATTGAAAAATTGACCAACCTTACAAGTTTGCCAGCATTTGGCTGGACGCTGAGTTGCTTTCCGATCAAAATTGAACGGGCGAGTGCAGGATGGATAAGGGCCGTAGCAATATTACAAGATCCCTAATTACGCAGGGCAAGCATCCACAAAGTCCAGCCGCTCAGAACCGCCAATGTGAGCCAAGTTACGATAACGCCGATACTGCGTGGCAAGGGAGGTTTGCCCGGTTCAACCTTGGCGTATAAACCGATAATATGGGCTATACGGCCTGCGAGAAACAGCGCGCCAATTGCCAGTAGTGCGATATGTTCAGCGCGGCTCATCTCAAGGAAAGCCATAAGCAGAATAACGATGGGTGCATGTTCGGCGAGGTTCCCATGACTCCGACTGGCACTGATGATCAGTGGGTCGTTGTTGTCGCCGAATGGGACCTTGCTCCGCATACGGTGTCGGACGGTGTCGACTCCGGTAATCAACAACATGATCGCGCAGATCGCTGCGACAAATGCGGTGACAGGTAACGTCATATGCTCTTCCCCTCCGGACAACTGGCTGCATGATGCCAGACCGGACCGCTTGGCTCAAGCAAGGACTGCCCTATTCCATCTCGAGAATGATCGCGTCTACAGCGAGACTTTCGCCTGCCGCTGCATTGACGCTTTTCACGACGCCCGCTTTTTCGGCGCGCAGGATGTTTTCCATCTTCATCGCTTCAACAATTGCAAGCGGCTGCCCTGCTTCGACCTTGTCGCCAACTGACACGTGTACCGCCGTTATCAGCCCCGGCATCGGGCAGATGAGATATTTGGACAGGTCTGGCGGAATTTTCTCGATCATGTGCGATGCGAGATGAGCGACATGGCCCGGCAAGACACGCGCCATATGGCTTGCACCGCGTGTCGTCAGTTTGAACCCGGTGCGGGTTTTTGTGATCTTGACGGCCAGTTCGTCGTCGTTGACTTCGGCTATGACCAGACGATCGCCCGGTACATATTCCATAGACAGTTCAAAATCTTCACCGTCGACACTGATCGCGCCGTCATCCATTGCGATGTCGTGAACCGCGTCGCCGATTTTCACCTGCCATCGGGATGGTGGCGGCAGGGTTCCGCCCAGTTGCCCGTCAACATGCCGGGCACGATCCGCCTCCGCCGTGGCAATAAATCCCGCAATCACGGAGAGTGACTTGATCAAGCTGGCATCTGCTGCCGCCCCATGGAAACCGTCGGGATATTCTTCGGCAATGAAGCCCGTTGTCAGTTCTCCAGAACGAAACCGCGGATGTTGCATGATCGCGCTGACAAAATCGATATTGTGGCCAAGGCCTTCAATTTCGAAACGGTCCAGTGCTGCGATCTGCAGGTCGGCGGCGTCGTCGCGCGTTGGACCCCAGGTAACCAGCTTGGCGATCATCGGATCGTAGAACATCGACACTTCGCCGCCATCGTAGACGCCATCGTCGACGCGGATGCCTTCTATACCACGCCGGCCGTTTTCAGCGCCGTCGTCGGTCCAGCCCTCGACCGGCGGGCGATAGCGTGTCAGGTGCCCGGTCGACGGCAGAAACCCGCGATAAGGGTCTTCGGCATAGACGCGGTTCTCGATGGCCCATCCGTCGATCTTGATATCGTCCTGAGTCATGCTGAGCTTCTCGCCAGCGGCAACGCGGATCATCTGTTCGACCAGATCAATCCCGGTGATGCATTCGGTTACCGGATGTTCGACCTGCAACCGCGTGTTCATTTCAAGGAAGTAGAAACTCTCGCCGCTCGGGTCCGCGCCTGAGACGATCAGCTCGACGGTGCCTGCCGAATAATAGCCCACCGCGCGCGACAAGGCGACGCATTGCTCGCCCATCGCCTGGCGCATCTTGGGCGTAACGAACGGCGAAGGCGCTTCCTCGACAACCTTTTGGTGCCGCCGCTGGATCGAACATTCGCGTTCGTTCAGATACAGGATATTGCCATGCTGATCGCCCAATATCTGGATT
The DNA here is from genome assembly GCF_041737645.1 of Sphingorhabdus sp. Lineage (GTDB taxonomy): Bacteria > Pseudomonadota > Alphaproteobacteria > Sphingomonadales > Sphingomonadaceae > Sphingorhabdus_B. The sequence continues at coordinate 67,008 of NZ_JBGSRI010000033.1, read as the reverse complement.
TCGATATGGCGCGGGTTGAGGATGAATTTCTCGATAAACACGCGGTCGTCGCCGAACGAGTTTAGCCCCTCGCGCTTAGTCGCCTCGAAACCCTCGCGCACGTCCGCCTCATTATAGGCAAGCCGCATCCCTTTGCCGCCGCCACCGGCGCTGGCTTTCATCATCACCGGATAGCCGATTTCTGCCGAAATCCGCACCGCATGTTCGGTATCGTCAATCTCGCCGACAAAGCCGGGCACGACATTGACGCCCGCCTTCATCGCCAGCTTCTTGGACTCGATCTTGTCCCCCATCGCAGCAATCGCATTCACCGGCGGGCCGACAAAAGCGATGCCCTCTGCGGCTAGCGCCTCGGCAAAACTGGTGCGTTCGGACAGGAAACCATAGCCCGGATGCACGGCCTCCGCGCCGGTTTGCTTGCACGCGGCGATAATCTTGTCCGCCAGCAAATAAGACTGCGCGGCAGGCGAAGGCCCGATATGCACCGCCTCGTCGGCCATCACCACAAAAGGCGCGCGCGCATCGGCATCCGAATAAACCGCGACAGTCGCGATCCCCATGCGGCGAGCGGTCTTGATAATGCGGCAGGCAATTTCGCCACGGTTTGCAATCAGGATTTTTTTGAACATTTAGCGTTTCCGAACGAACAGAGGAATTAGAATTACGAGTTGGACAGCGAGGTAGCGCCAGAAAATAACAGCAGGTTCGAAACGCAACCGTGCGCGGCATTCTTCAGTATCCATATAGCTACAATCGCCACTCACTAGCATTTGATACATGGCGTATGACCACCCAAGCCAGCATAGGCTTACAAAAACCGATAGTGTGGTGAGCAACTTTGGCAACTTCACTCCGCAGCCTCCAGCGCCTTGCACGCCCTGAGCGGCTCCTCCGCCTCCATCGGCACCAGCCCCAGCTTCGCCAGCATCGCCGCATCCTTGTCGTCGCCTGCATTGGCCGCGGTCAAGAGCTTGTCACCGGTGAAGATGCTGTTCGCGCCTGCCATGAAGCACAATGCCTGCGTCGCCTCGGACATTGACTCGCGCCCCGCGCTAAGCCGAACCATGCTCATCGGCATCGTGATGCGCGCCACGGCAATCGTGCGGACGAATTCGATATCGTCGATCTTCGCCAGCGGCGTATCGGCGAGCATGTCGCCAAGCACCGTTCCCTTCACCGGCACCAGTGCGTTGACTGGGACACTTTCGGGATGCTGCGGCAAGGTCGCCAGCGTGTGGATGAAGCCCACCCGGTCAGAGCGGGTTTCGCCCATGCCGACAATGCCGCCGCTGCACACATTGATACCAGCACGCCGCACCTCGGCTAGCGTATCAAGCCGGTCGTCCATCGTTCGCGTGGTGATGATCTCGTTATAGCGCTCGGGCGAGGTGTCGATATTGTGGTTGTAATAATCGAGCCCTGCCTCGGCCAGCATATCGGCTTGGCTTGGCGTCAGCATCCCCAACGTCATGCAGGTTTCCATGCCCATCTGCCGCACGCCTTTGACGATTTCAACAATCGCAGGCATGTCGCGGTCCTTGGGGTTGCGCCACGCCGCGCCCATGCAGAACCGGCGCGAGCCATTATCCGCCGCCTGCGCCGCCTTTTGCAGCACCGCCTGCACATCCATCAACTTTGTAGCCTCGACCCCGCTGTCGGCCTTCACCGATTGCGAGCAATAGCCGCAATCTTCGGGGCAACCGCCGGTTTTGATGCTAAGCAAGGTACAAAGCTGGATCTGTCCCACGGCATGATGCGCGCGGTGGACGGTCGCGGCCTGAAAGACCAACTCGTCGAACGGGAGGTTGAATAGGACTGCGATTTCTTCGCGGGTCCAGTCGGTACGGACGGTCAAGCGGCTTCTCCCAAAGGCGGCATATTATGGCCTAGCATGCGCAGCACATCGGCCGCGCACTCGACGACATTGCTGCCGGGTCCATAAATGCCCTGCACACCGGCATCGCGCAAGAAATCATAGTCTTGCGGCGGAATGACGCCGCCTGCAATAACCTTGATGTCGCTGCGCCCCGCTTCCCGCAGGCCTTTGATGAGTTCGGGGATCAGCGTCTTGTGACCCGCCGCAAGCGACGATGCACCGACCACATCGACCGAGCTTTCAAGCGCCAGCACCACCGTTTCCTCTGGTGTCTGGAACAGTGGCCCCGAGACTATGTCAAAACCCATATCCCCAAAAGCAGACGATATGACATTAGCCCCGCGATCATGCCCGTCCTGTCCCATCTTGGCGACGAGCAATTTGGGTTTACGGCCCAAACGGCGTTCAACGGCTTTTACGCCTTCGATGACTTGAGCCCAGCGTTTATCAAATTCATAGGCACTGCCATATATGCCCGTGACCGGCGTTGGTGTCGTGCCATAACGGCCAAACACCGCCTCCATTGCATCGGATATTTCGCCGAGCGATGCTCGGGCACGGGCAGCGACCACAGCGAGCGCCAGAACGTTTGAGCCAGATTTTGCGCCTTCAGTCAGAGCCGCCAATGCAGCCTGACATGCCGCCCCATCGCGTGACGCACGCATCTTGGCGAGCCGGGTGATCTGACCCTGCCGGACCATGTCGTTGTCAACTTCCAGCGTGTCCAAATGCTCTTCGGTTTCGAGCCGGTATTTATTTACGCCGACGATGACGTCCTCGCCTTTGTCCACGCGTGCCTGACGCGCAGCAGCGGCTTCTTCGATCAGGCGCTTGGGCATGCCGGACGCAACCGCCTTGGTCATGCCACCGAGTTCATCGACTTCGCCGATAATCTTCCAAGCCTGGTCGACCAGTTCGGCGGTCAAGGCCTCGACATAATACGAGCCGCCCAGCGGATCGACAACCTTCGTGATGCCGGTTTCTTCGGTCAGGATGATCTGCGTATTGCGGGCTATACGTGCCGAGAATTCCGTCGGCAATGCGATGGCTTCGTCCAGCGCATTGGTATGGAGGCTCTGCGTGCCACCCAAGGTCGCGGCCATCGCCTCGATCGTTGTGCGGACAACATTGTTATAGGGATCCTGCTCCTGCAGTGACACGCCCGATGTCTGGCAATGGGTGCGCAGCATTTTGGACCGCTCGTCTTTTGCGCCGAGGCCGTCCATGACACGATGCCACAATGTCCGCGCGGCACGCAGTTTCGACACTTCCATGAAGAAGTTCATGCCGATGCCGAAAAAGAAGCTCAAACGTCCAGCAAAGGCGTCTATATCCAGTCCGCTTTCCATCGCGCGCTGCACATATTCCTTGCCGTCAGCGATCGTGAACGCGAGCTCCTGCACTGCTGTCGCCCCGGCTTCGTGCATATGATAGCCCGAGATCGAGATGCTGTTGAATTTCGGCATGTTTGCGCTGGTGTATGCAATGATATCTGACACAATCCGCATCGATGGTTCCGGCGGATAGATGTAGGTGTTGCGGACCATGAATTCCTTGAGAATGTCGTTCTGGATGGTCCCGTCGAGCTGCGCCTGTGAAACGCCCTGCTCTTCGCCTGCGACGATGAAGAAAGCCAGGATAGGAATGACCGCGCCGTTCATGGTCATCGAAACCGACATCTGGTCGAGAGGGATACCGTCGAAAAGGATTTTCATATCCTCGACGGAATCTATCGCGACACCAGCTTTGCCAACATCGCCGACAACGCGCGGATGGTCGCTGTCATAGCCACGGTGCGTGGCGAGATCGAAGGCAACGGATAAACCCTTTTGACCCGCGGCCAGATTGCGGCGGTAAAAAGCGTTAGATTCTTCGGCAGTTGAAAAACCAGCATATTGGCGAATAGTCCAAGGACGCCCTGCATACATCGACGCGCGCACGCCGCGTGTGAACGGGGCAAAACCGGGCAAGCCGGGGTCGCCAGCGTCCTCCGCCGTATAGAGCGGCTTCACGGATATGCCTTCGGGCGTGTGCCAGGTCAGGTCCTTGCCTTTGACCTCTTTGTCAGCCGCTTTTTTCCAGTCGTCGTAACTTGTCATTTCACCCTTATCCCCCTCTCCCGTTGGGAGAGGATACAAAAACTTGCCAGCTTGCTGGCTAGTTGTAGTTGGTGAGGGGGTGTGCCCTTTCGATAGAGCGGAACCCCTCACCCAGCTTCGACTAGCAAACGAGTTTGCAAGTCTGCGCAACCCTCTCCCAATGGAGAAGGGTTAAGCCCCCTTAAACTCCGCTTTGCGCTTCTGCAAAAACGCAATGCCACCTTCGCGCGCATCGGCGCTTTCGCCAGCTATTTTCTGCGCCTCAGCCTCGCGGATGAGCGCGCTGGCATAATCCATTTCAAGCGCGCTCGCGATATTCTGGCGCATTAAACCTAACGCTAACGTTGGGCCATTCGCAAGCTTGGTTGCCAAGGCGCGGGCTTCGGTCATCAAATCGGCATCCTCGACGCATTTGTAAATCAATCCCCAATCCGCGGCCTGCTCGCCGCCGATTTTCTCGCCCAGCATCATCATCTGCGTCGCCCGCGCCTTGCCGATCAGGCGCGGCAACATCCAGCTTGCACCGCCATCGGGGACGAGGCCGATATTTACGAAGGCTTGCAGGAAATATCCCGATTTGCCCGCAATAGCGAAATCGCTGCACAGGCCAAGGCTGCACCCGATACCCGCCGCAGGACCATTGACCGCCGTTATGATCGGAATGTTCAGCTTCGACAGTTTGACCATCGTCGGATTATAGCTCCGGGTCAGTGCGCCATAAGGGCCGCCAGCACCCGAGGCCGCCGCCCCGCCCCGTGCCTGCAAGTCCGCACCCGAACAAAATGCCCTGCCCTCGCCGGTGATAATCAACGCCCGTGCGCCGTCCAGATTGTCGAGCGCCTCGCTGATCTCGTCCGCCATTTGCGGCCCCATCGCGTTCAGCCGCTCGGGGCGGTTGAGGGTGATGGTTGCTATATTATCCGCAATGTCGAGGCGGATGGTTTCGTAGGTCATTCTTTACTCCCTAATCCCCTCTCCCGACGGGAGAGGGTTTGTGCAGTCAATGCCCCTCCGGCACTTCCATGATCTCGGTCAACACACCCTGCATATCTTTAGGATGCACAAAGAAAATCAGCGTCCCGTGTGCGCCGATGCGTGGCTCGCCCAGCACGCGCTTGCCCATCGCTTCGAACTCGGTCTTGGCGGCGTGGATATCGAGCACTTCGTAACAGACATGATGCTGCCCGCCCGCTGGGTTCTTCTCAAGAAACGCTGCGATGGAGGCATTGCCCGGCAGCGGCTCGATCAGTTCGATCTGTGTTCCATTCATCGCGCCGTCGGCTCCGGGCGTGTCGACAAAGCAGACCTTTACCCCCTGATCGGGTAGGTCGAACGGCTCATGGATTTTCGTTGCGCCCATCACGTCGCGGTAAAAGACGATGCTGTCCGCAATGGAAGGCGTCGCGACGCCAATATGGTTGAGACGACCTAGTTTCATAGTGCTTTCCAAATCCATCCGAACATTACAACAAACCCAAAAACTCCCACCGCACCGAAAAAAACAGCAAAAAACCTATGCCAAAGGCAATTGAAATTGAATGCAAGTGCGTTCTTATTTTTTCGGATGATGGGCCCCATTCCGTAGTTTATCTCACCTTTCGCCTGCCATTTCCCAACGGTTTTCCATATAGATGCCGCCGAGCCGCCCATGGCCAAGCCCATTAGAAGTCCGCAAAACGCCCAAACCCATTCCATATCTAAAATTCACAACGGAATATTATCATGCTTCTTCCAAGGGTTTTCCAACGCCTTGTTCCGCAACTTCCGTAACCCCAGCGCAATTCGCTTCCGCGTTGAGTGCGGGTAGATCACCTCGTCGATAAAGCCCTTGCTCGCCGCGACGAAGGGGTTGGCGAAGCGGTCTTCATATTCCGCCGTCTTAACCGCCTGCTCCTCCGCCGATAGCCCGCGGAAGATGATTTCTACGGCACCCTTCGCGCCCATCACCGCAATTTCGGCGGTGGGCCAGGCATAGTTCAAATCGCCGCGCAGATGCTTTGACGCCATCACGTCATAGGCGCCGCCATAGGCCTTGCGGGTGATGACGGTGATCTTGGGCACGGTCGCCTCGGCATAGGCAAAGAGCAGTTTTGCACCATGCTTGATAATGCCGCCATATTCCTGCGCGGTGCCGGGCAGGAAGCCGGGGACGTCGACGAAGGTAATAATCGGGATTTCGAATGCATCGCAGAAGCGGACGAAGCGCGCGGCCTTGCGGCTGCTGTTGATGTCGAGCACCCCCGCCAGCACCATGGGCTGATTGGCTACGATCCCCACCGTGCGGCCCTCGATACGGCCGAAACCGATGATGATATTCGCCGCGTGGGTGGGCTGAATTTCAAAGAATTCGGCTTCGTCGACTGTTTTGCGGATCAGCTCGTGCATATCATAAGGCTGATTAGCGCTTGGCGGGATCAGCGAGTCGAGACTTGGCTCCATACGATCCCACGCATCTTCAGTCGGCCGCTCGGGCACGCCCATGCGGTTGTTCTCGGGCAAATAGTCAAAGAAATCGCGGGTCGACAGCAACGCTTCAATGTCGTTCTCGAACGCATTGTCGGCCACGCCCGATTTGGTGGTGTGCGAAACTGCGCCGCCCAGTTCTTCCTGCGTAACCACTTCGTTGGTTACGGTCTTGACGACGTCGGGACCGGTAACGAACATATAGCTGCTGTCCTTCACCATGAAGATGAAGTCGGTCATAGCGGGCGAGTAAACCGCCCCGCCCGCGCATGGTCCCATGATGAGGCTGATCTGCGGGACGACACCGGATGCCAGCACATTGCGCTGGAATACTTCGGCATAGCCGCCAAGGCTGGCCACGCCCTCCTGAATGCGGGCGCCGCCGCTGTCGTTCATGCCGATAACCGGCGCGCCGACTTTCATGGCGTTGTCCATCACTTTGCAGATTTTCATCGCATGGGCTTCGCTGAGCGAACCCCCGAAAACCGTAAAATCCTGGCTGTAGACATAGACCAGACGGCCGTTAATTGTTCCGCTACCCGTTACGACGCCGTCGCCCGGAATTTTCTGATCGGCCATGCCAAAGTCTGTGCAATTGTGTTCGACATAAGCATCCAGTTCTTCAAACGAACCTTCGTCCAGCAGGATATCAATCCGCTCGCGCGCCGTCAGCCGACCTTTGGCGTGCTGGGCATCAATACGCTTTTGACCGCCGCCTAGTTTTGACGCGTCGCGCCGCTTTTCCAGTTCCGCAATGTTCGCCGACATGGCAATCCCCCAAAATCAATGCACTTTCTTGCGTCAGGTAACGCACAAAGTCCAATGTGAATTTGCAAAGTTGCGAAGTCATAATTTGCAAACTATGTCATTTAACTCAATTGGGTAATTTTGGAACGGCGGTTTAACTTGGCAAAGCGGCGAATTTTTGCAGGATCGCAATTGCGTAAGCTTCGCGATGGTCGGGGCTTGAAGCAGTCCGAAATGGCGGCTTTGCTTGGCATATCGGTATCCTATCTATCGCAATTGGAGCATGATGACCGGCCTTTAACGGCGACTCTAATCGAAATACTGTCACGTGACTTCCCGCTGGATTGGCAAGAATTTGAGGAAGATACCACCACACACCGCTTTGCTGCGCTGCGTGAGGCCGCCAACGATCCTTTGTTTTCCACACCGCTGTCGATCGATCAACTGACCCGCATTGCCGAACAGCAACCTGCTCTGGCTGACCAATTTGTAATGCTCCACACGGCCTATAGACGAACCGGGGAGCGGTTGCAGATTGTCGATGAGGCTTTGTCCAGCGAGAATGCAGGGGGCAGCCGCTTGCCGTGGGAAGAAGTACGCGACTGGTTCCATATGGCTGGCAATTATGTCGACCAGCTGGACCGCGCGGCGGAAGAATTGGCGATCCGTATAATGGGCAAATCTGTTTCCCCGTCGGCCGAAAGCATTGAGAGTTATTTGCGTGAGGCATTGGCGATATCGTTGTTATATTCAGTCAATTCCGGTCTGCGCCAATTCGATCACGAGGCGGGTCAACTCGTAATAGATCAAAGCCAACCTGCCGAAAGCCAGAGGTTTCAGCTTGCACATCAATTGGTCTCACTTGCTTTGCAAGACGATATTTCCGCTATTGTTGAAACCGCCGGGTTACGCAGCGCCTCATCTCGACAATTGTTGTTTGCCGGACTTGCCAATTATGCGGCAGGGGCATTGCTGATGCCTTACGGCCGTTTCCGGTTGGAAGCGCGCAGCCTGCGTCATGACATTGACCGGCTGCGCCAAGTATTCGGGGTCAGCTTTGAACAGGCTTGCCATAGGCTTTCGACATTGCAACGGTCTGGCGCACGAGGTCTGCCTTTCTTTTTCTGTCGCGTCGACATGGCCGGTAACATAACCAAGCGCCACAGTGCGACCCGCCTGCAATTTGCCCGCTTCGGTGGCGCTTGCCCTTTATGGATTGTGCATGAAGCGGTGGCTATACCCGATCGCATATTGGTTCAGCTCGCCGAGACGCCCGATGGCGTGCGCTATGTTTCGATGGCCAAAGGTCTCGTAAAACCTTCCGGCAGCTACGCGCGCGCACCCCGCCGATACGCCGTCGCTTTGGGTTGCGAGATCGAGCATGCGCGGGACTTCATCTACGCCGACGGTTTGGATCTATCCTCCCTGCACGCAGCGACCCCTATTGGCGCGTCCTGTCGTATCTGTCCGCGTGCCGATTGCGATCAACGCGCATTTCCACCTAGCGACAGGGCAATCATAGTTGATCCTGACCGGCGCGATGTGGTGCCGTACCGGATTGCCTGAGAAGCTAGCTGTGCCTATATGCGCGGCATGTCGAAGCCTCATCCCATTAAAGTTGCAGCGCTCTATCGCTTTGCAAATTTTGAAAATCCGTCTGAATATCAGCCGCAAATTGCTGAACGGTGCGAATTGCACGGCATAAAGGGTACGATTTTGCTCGCACATGAAGGGATAAACGGCACCATAGCCGGTAACCCGAATGCTATTGATGATGTGGTGGCGTTTCTAAAGTCCCTTCCCGGCTGCGCTGATCTGGACGTTAAATTTTCCCACGCTGACATCATGCCATTCTATCGATTGAAGGTCCGGCTAAAGCGGGAAATTGTTACTATGGGTGTCGACGGCATTGATCCGAAGCGCGAGGTTGGTACCTATGTGCAACCTGCGGATTGGAATGCCCTGATCTCCGACCCCGACACCGTCTTAATTGACACGCGTAATGATTATGAAGTCGCGATCGGCACTTTTGAAGGGGCGGTTGATCCCCGAACCAAGTCCTTTCGCGATTTTCCGCAATGGTTCCGTGAAAATAGAGATAGCCTGTCAGAGGGCAAAACCAAATTCGCGATGTTTTGCACCGGCGGCATACGCTGCGAAAAATCGACTGCCTTTTTGAAGGCGGAAGGTATTGACGATGTTTTCCATCTTGAAGGCGGCATCTTGCGCTATCTTGAAACTATATCGGAACAAGATAGCAAATGGCACGGCGAATGCTTTGTTTTTGACGACCGGGTTTCGGTTAAGCACGGGCTTGAATTGGGCAGCAAGCAATTATGCCGCGCTTGCCGCCATCCGATATCAGACGAAGACAAGCAGTCGCCGTTTTTCGAAGAAGGCATATCCTGCCCGGCCTGTTATCATGTTCGGAGCGAGGAAGACCGCGACCGTTTCGCAGAACGCCAAAAGCAAATTGCCTTGGCGCGAAAAAGGGGACAGCGACACATTGGCGCCATCCTGAAACGCGATTGACCTTGGGCACCTTGCCCATCCTCTACAGCTTTCGCCGGTGCCCTTATGCGATGCGGGCGCGGATGGCCTTGGCGGTCAGCGGTTTGGCCTTAGAGTTGCGGGAGGTCGTCCTGCGTGACAAGCCGCCGGAGTTGCTTGCAATATCCCCTAAAGCCACTGTGCCGGTATTGGTAACCTGCGATGGCGAAGTGCTGGACGAAAGCCTCGATATCATGCATTGGGCGTTGGCACAAAATGACCCGCAAAACTGGCATTCCGATATCGACGGCGATTTGATTTCCGCGAATGACGGCCCTTTTAAGCAAGCGTTGGACCGCTACAAATATCCGCATCGTTATGGTCTCCCCGACGGTGAAACCTTTCGCGGTGAAGCATTGGTGCATTTGCAGCGGCTGAACCAAATATTGTTGGATAAACCCTATCTCGGCGGCGGATCGGTAAACCTTACGGACATCGCCATTTTCCCCTTTGTCCGACAATTTGCCGAGACCGACCGGCTCTGGTTTGAAGGCCAGCCCTTGAGCGGGATTAAAAAATGGCTGGATGGGCTCGAAAACTCGACGCTTTTTGAGACCATTATGCAACGTTACCCGCAGTGGAATACATCATCGCCGCAAATTTGCTTCCCATGATTATTTCATCAGGACAAGTTCTTCGGACATGCTGGGATGCAGCGCGACCGTGTCATCAAACGCTTGCTTGGTCAGCCCGGCCTTGACTGCGATCGCGGCGGCTTGCAGGATTTCGCCGCTATCCGGGCCGATTAAATGCAAGCCCACAACCTTGTCGGTTTCGCCATCAACAACCATTTTGTAGAGCGCCCGTTCGTTACGACCCGCCAACACGTTTTTCATCGCCCTGAAATCGCTGCGATACACCTTTACCTGTGACAAGGTTGCATTTGCTTCCTCCTCAGTGATCCCGACAGAAGCAATAGGAGGATTGCTGAACACCGCCGTCGGTATGCAGCTGTAATCTATTGTACGGGGCTCATTGCCAAAGACGCTATCAGCAAAGGCATGACCTTCCCGGATGGCAACCGGCGTCAATTGAACGCGATTGGTGACATCGCCGACTGCGTAAATGCTTGGAACATTCGTGCGATTGTCGCTTCCAACAATAACGGCCCCATTATTGTCCAGCGCCACGCCAGCCGTTTCCAATCCAAGGTTCTTGCTGTTGGGGTTGCGGCCGATGGCCCACATCAGCAAGTCGGTTTCAATCATGCCCGCGTCGCCGCCATCGATCAATATGCTGCCATCTTCCTGTTTTAGAGCACTTTTGAACGGAAAGTTCATCTGTATATCGATGCCTTTTTCCCGGCTTATTCCCACCAGCTTTTCAACGATTTCCTGATCATAACTGCGTAGCATCTTGTCGCCGCGCGTGACCAAGGTCACATCCACGCCCAGTTCGTTGAATATTCCAGCAAATTCATTGGCGATGTAACCAGCGCCCGCAATCACCGCTCGCTTGGGCAGTTCGGGTAAATGAAAAACTTCGTTCGATGTGATACCCAAATCCGCACCTGGAACATCGGGAATCGACGGCCATGCGCCTGTCGCAATCAAAATATATCTGGCAGAAATATCACGACCACCAGCAAGGCGGATGCTATTCGGCCCCGAAACTACTGCCCTTTCATGGAATATCTCGACATTATTGTTGGTAAATATCTCGCCATATAATCCTTCCAGCCGGTCGACCTCTGCAGCAACATTGTCGCGCAACGTCGGCCAGTCAAAACTCGCGCCTTCTGTGTTCCAGCCAAAGCGTTTGGCATCGGCCAAATCTTCGGCAAAGTGCGAACCATAGACCAGCAGCTTTTTCGGCACGCAGCCTCGTATGACGCAGGTACCTCCAATACGATATTCTTCGGCCACGGCGACACGAGCGCCGTGCGATGCGGAAATACGAGCCGCCCTGACGCCACCTGAACCAGCGCCGATTACAAACAGATCATAGTCATATTCTGCCATTATCTTATTCTTTCAGTTATGACCGGAATGTGGGGTTAAAGCGCGGTTAGACAAATCGATTATATGAGACACTATGATCGATTTCAGATGTCGCCGAGTGCAGCCTCTATTAAAGCTGTGGTCGATGGATCGAACCCGAGAGGACCATTTTCCCCGATATCCTTGGCAATCTGCTTACCCAACTCAACGCCAAACTGGTCGAACGGGTTTATGCCCAACAACACTGCATTGGCAAAAGTACGATGCTCGTAAAAAGCAATCAAAGCGCCCACGGTGGCTGGAGTCACGTCATCAAGTAAGAGTGTTGTCGAAGGCCGGTTGCCGACATAATTGCGCGCAAGATCGTCACTATGACGACCTGACATAAGTGCAGCACCCTGCGCGAAACAGTTAATAAGCAAGGCTTCATGGTGAGCAGGATCAAAGTCATGCCCCGGCGTTTTGCTCGCTATAAATTCGACAGGTATCAAGTGCGTACCCTGATGCAACAATTGGAACACTGCATGTTGGGCATCTGTTCCAACCCCTCCCCATGTCACAGGTGAGCTATGCCGGCCTAAAGGGGCGCCAGTGGCAGTTACCGATTTACCGTTCGATTCCATTTCCAATTGCTGGAGATAATCAGGCAATAATCGCAAGCGTTCGTCATAAGCAAAAACTGCGCGGGTTTCGCTAGACTTGCATTGTGAATAAAAAAGATCGGTAAATGCCGCTAATGTCGGTGCGTTTTCTAAAGTTGGGGCATTGCGGAAATGCCTGTCCATTGTGGCTGCGCCTTCCAGCAACTCTTCAAACGCAGCCCAGCCAAGCCCTAGTGCGACCGGGAATCCTATCGAACACCAAAGCGAATATCGCCCGCCAACCGCTTCGTTGAAGGGTAGAATGCGGCTTTCATCAATGCCCCATGCCATTGCTTTTTCAGGATATGCCGTCAATGCGACGAATTGGGCCTGTGGGTCGGCCACGCCGCCACGTTGCATCCATTCCATCGCGCTTGTTGCGTTCAACAACGTTTCGGTTGTTGTGAATGTCTTAGATGCCACAGCAACGATAGTTTTGTGCGGATCCATGTCGTGCGTGGCTTCAGCAAGGGCGGCGCCATCCACGTTGGATACAACTTTCACATCATATCGCGCATCTTCGCGCCCCAATGCGTCAATCAACAGCTTAGGCCCAAGTGCCGAACCACCAATTCCGATATGCAAAACATGTTTGATTTCGCCAAAGGCGCCTGCCTCAATTGCGTCGATTAAACTGCGCAGCCGGTTTTGCAATTTCTTGGCATGGGCGACGGCTTCAGCATTTCCTGATCCCCGTTCTGCCGTATGTTCAGCGGCGCGCCCTTCTGTGGGATTTACAATAGCACCCGTAAACAAGGCTTCTTTCTGAGCGGCGAGACCGGCTGCGATTGCCATTTCTGAAAAGCCGGAAAGCAAGGTGTCGTCGAGATGCGTTTTTGACAGATCAAAGCGAATACCAGCAAGTTCTATTGTTAGTTTTTCAACTCTTCGGGCGTCCTTTTCGAACAGGGAAATCAGCGTTTGATTTTCATATCTCTCAAGCGCGTCCCAATTGCTGTTCGTCATTCGCTTTTTCCCATCATTCAGTTGAAAGAATCTCGGTACTGGCCAATAGCGCGGCTTGCTATTAGAAGACCAGTTATTCCGTCAGTAACTGACAGCTAATTTGCGAGTTTTTGTGACATCAACCACCGAACAGCCTGAATCTGGTAACGCCGCTACGAATACGCTACACATTTCCAGCAAGTCCCCGTCCGAATGGCGTGATTACGGCGCATTTCTGCTCAAACTTGCTTTATTTGTTTTCATTTTGCGTAGTTTCATCGTTTCGCCGTTCAACATTCCATCTGAATCGATGCAGCCGCGGCTGTTGATCGGGGACTATTTGCTGGTGGCAAAATGGCCATATGGATATTCCAAATATAGCTTACCTTTTTCCCTCCCGATCATACCGGGTAGAATATTTGCAACGCAGCCTGAACGCGGCGACGTCGTTGTATTTAAGGCGCCACCTTCCTTAAAAGACGACTACATAAAGCGGGTGATCGGGTTGCCGGGCGATGTGATCCAAATGCGAAATGGAGTTTTGGAAATTAACGGCGTTGCGGTCCAAAAAGAGCGGATCGCCGATCTTGTCATTCCGGTTTCAGACAATATGAAAGATGCAGCGGCACTGGATGGTTCTCCTTTTCCATGTTGGCGTCCGGATTTTGAAGAGCCTTCGAAATCTGGTGGAACACAATGTCGCTATCCACGTTATAGCGAAACATTACCGGGAGGCCGGTCTTACCAAATTCTTGATCTTGAGTCGGGCTTGCCTGGTGACGACACAGAAGCTTTTGTGATTGGCGAAGGCCAAATGTTCCTTATGGGCGACAATCGGGATCGCAGCGCGGATAGCCGCTTTCCAGCTGACGGCAAGGCAATCGGGATCGTGAACCAGGAATATCTGGTCGGACGTGCGCTGGTTAGTGTTTTTTCGACCGATGGATCTGCACGGCTTTTGCTGCCTTGGACATGGTTCAGTGCCGCGCGGCCGGAACGAATGGGGCAAAGCTTTTGACCGAAGTCTCTCAAGAACAGTGGCTAACGGAATTACTTCCGGTTAGTCCCAATGACCTCGAGATATACAATCGGGCATTAACGCACGGCAGTACCGGCCAACCTGATTACCAGCGACAGGAATTTTTAGGGGACCGCATTTTGGGGCTGGTAATTGCGGATATACTTTATCATCGCTTTGAATCAGAAGCCGAAGGCAGGTTGTCACATCGGCTCAACGCCCTTGTGTCAGGTTCAACCTGTGCCGAAATCGCACGCCAGATCGAACTTTTTTCTTATATAAAATTGGGAAAACAGGCGCGCGATGACGTCGCACAGCAAAGTGACAATGTGCTCGGCGACGCGATGGAGGCGCTCATCGGAGCGCTTTATCTCGATCATGGGCTTGATGCGGCGCGCGTGTTTATCGAACGCCTCTGGGGGCCTTTAATCGAAACTGCAAATGGTGCGCCGAAGCACCCAAAATCGTCACTTCAGGAATGGTGCGCCGCCAATGGTCGCAAAGTTCCAGATTATCAGATCACCAAAAAGGAAGGCCCACCACACGCCATGCGCTTTGAAATTACAGTCACGGTCAAGGGTTTTGATCCAGTAAGTGCGTCGGCCAACAGCAAACAAGCGGCCGAAACGGCTGCGGCTCTCGCATTTCTTGAGGCCTATGCATGACCAAAAAATGTGGTCATGTCGCCATAATCGGCGCTCCTAATGCCGGTAAATCGACTCTGGTAAACGCTCTCGTCGGGCAGAAAATCGCAATCGTCAGCCCCAAAGCGCAAACGACCAGGACACGGATGCTGGGCGTCGCTTTAGAAGGCGAAACCCAGATAATACTGGTCGATACTCCGGGTATTTTTGCAGCGCAGCGTCGTCTTGATCGGGCAATGGTCGCCGCCGCATGGGACGGTGCGGGAGATGCGGACTTAATCGCTTTGATTGTCGACGGGCGCGCGGGCGCTGGTCCAAAAGTTGAAAAAATACTGGAAGGCGTCAAGAACCGCCCTGAACGTAAATGGCTGGTGCTTAATAAGGTCGATATTTCAGCCAAGGAAAAACTGCTGTCGCTGACTTCAAAAATCACGGATATTTGTGATTTTGAACAGATTTACTACATCAGTGCTGCGACGGGCGACGGCTTGGTCGAGTTCAAGACGGCGCTGGCGGATGCCATGCCGGAAGGTGAATGGCACTTCCCTGAAGATCAGGTTTCGGATGCAACCGATCGCCTAATCGCCTCGGAGATTACGCGCGAGCAACTCTATTTGCAGCTTCATGAAGAATTGCCTTACGCGAGCGCGGTCGAGACCGAGAAATATCTGGAACGCGACGATGGCTCGCTGGAAATCCATCAGCAAATTTTGGTCGCCCGCCCTACACAAAGAGCAATTGTGCTGGGTAAGGGAGGTACGCGGATCAAGGCTATTGGCGAAGCAGCACGCACCGAATTGGCAAAGCTAATGGGCGTGCGCGTGCATCTTTACTTGCACGTCAAGGTACACGCGAAATGGGATGAAGACCGCAGCATCTACCGCGACATCGGGCTGGAATGGGTGGAATAGCGCCCACAATGCTATTGCATCATTCGACCTTCTTCACCTTTTTTGCGGGCGCTTTTTTCTTGGGCGCGGCCTTTTTGGGTGCAGTCTTTTTCTTTGGCTTACCCTTTGACGGCATCGCGGCCCGGGCATCGATTAACTGCGCGGCTTCTTCCAAAGTCAGAGCATCAGATGCAACTGATTTTGGCAATGTTGCATTGGTGGTTCCATCGGTCACATAGGGACCAAAGCGCCCTTCCATCAACTTGATTTCCAACTCGGTACGCGGATGCTTGCCCAGTTCTTTCAGCGGGGCACGCGCCGCCCCGCGTCCGCGACCCGGGTTGGCCGCGGCCTCCGCCAGCTTGACTACGGCACTGTTCATGCCTGTTTCAAAAACTTCCGCCGTCGAAGATAAACGTGCATATTTGCCAGCATGAACGAGATAAGGGCCATAACGTCCGATTGCAGCCGAGACAGGCTCACCGCTCTCCGGATGAAGGCCTACAATGCGCGGAAGCGAGAGCAGCTTTATTGCCCATTCGAGGCCGAAATCCTCGCTCGGGACATCTTTGGGGATCGACGCGCGTTTTGCTTCTTTTCCCTCGCCCATTTCAACATAAGGGCCAAACCGGCCTGACTTGCGGCTTATTTCCAATTCGGATTCGGGGTGTACCCCAAGAACTTCCGGGCCAGTGTCTTCACCATTTTCGCCGCCGGGCTGTGCAAATTTCCTTGTGTATTTACATTCTGGATAGTTCGAACAGGCCACAAAAGCGCCGAAGCGCCCGCCGCGCAGCGCCAGTTTGCCTTCGCCGCATTTGGGGCAAAGGCGCGGGTCGCTACCGTCTTCACGTTCGGGGAAGAGATAGGGCGACAGGAATTGGTCCAGTTCGGCAGTTATGTCAGACGGTTTCAAGTCCATGATTTCAACCGTCTTGGGTTTGAAATCACGCCAAAAACTCTCAAGAAAAGCCTGCCATTGCGCGCGACCACCGCTGATATCGTCAAGCTGGTCTTCTAACCCTGCGGTATAGTCATAAGCGACGTAACGTTCGAAAAACCGTTCGAGAAATGCCGTTAATAGACGCCCTGATTCCTCTGCAAACAAACGATTTTTTTCAACGCGGACATAAGCGCGGTCTTTAAGGACCTGTATAGTCGAAGCATAAGTGGAAGGCCGGCCAATGCCCAACTCTTCAAGCCGTTTTACCAACGTGGCTTCGGAAAATCGGGGTGGTGGCTGGGTAAAATGCTGGGTCTTATCGACCGCGTGTTTTGCAGGAGAATCACCGACGGCCATCGGAGGCAAGATGGCGCTGTCTTCGCCCTCGCTATCATCGAGCCCTTCTTCATAAACCGCCAGAAATCCTGGAAATTTCATAACTTGCCCGGTCGCCCGCAACCCCGTTTGACCAGTGCCGTCGAGCAGATCGACCGTCGTCCGTTCCATTCTGGCCGATGCCATCTGGCTGGCCATCGCGCGCTTGTATATCAAGTCATACAAACGGCCGTGGTCCCCGGAACCTGCTTTGTCTTTTGTAAAATCTGTGGGTCGGATCGCTTCATGCGCTTCTTGCGCGTTCTTTGCCTTGGTCTGATAGACGCGTGGCTTTTCAGGTAAATAGCCACTATCAAAACGGTCTGAGATGGTTTTGCGCGCGGCTGAAATCGCGCTGCCATCCATTTGCACGCCGTCGGTACGCATATATGTAATCGCACCGTCTTCATAAAGGCCTTGCGCGACTCTCATCGTATGACTGGCCGAAAATCCGAGCTTGCGCGCAGCTTCCTGTTGTAATGTAGAGGTCGTAAATGGCGGTTGCGGATTACGCGTAACCGGTTTCGTCTCGACACTATCGATCACGAAATTTCCGGTTTCAGCCGCCAGCCGCGCAGTTTCTGCCTGCACTTCGGTTTTAAGGTCCATCTTGTCTAGCTTGGTACCTAAATGCCGGATCAAACGTGCTTCGAACTTTTGACCTTTGTGTTCCATACTGGCCTTTACGGACCAATATTCCTGTGCCTTGAATGCTTCGATTTCCCTGTCGCGTTCGACGATCAGGCGCAAAGCTACGGATTGAACGCGACCAGCCGATTTTGCCCCAGGTAATTTGCGCCACAGAATTGGCGAAAGCGTGAAACCAACCAGATAATCAAGCGCCCGGCGCGCGCGATAGGCATCGATTAGATCGATATCCAGTTCACGCGGGTTTTTCATGGCCTCTGTCACTGCCGCTTTCGTAATTGCATTAAACGTGACCCGACCGACATTTTTGGGAAGCGCCTTTTTATGAGCGAGCACTTCCTGCACGTGCCAGCTAATCGCCTCGCCTTCACGGTCAGGGTCGGTCGCGAGTATGAGGCCATCGGCTTTTTTGGCTTCGTCGGTAATTGCTTTAAGCTGCTTGGCCTTGTCAGCATAATTGTCCCACAGCATTTCAAAGCCATTTTCAGGGTCAACCGACCCGTCTTTGGGCGGCAGATCCCTAATGTGACCATAAGATGCCAGCACCTTAAATCCGGGGCCCAAATATTTCTCGATTGTCTTGGCTTTTGCAGGTGATTCAACAATGACTAATTGCATGATATTTTGAACTTTTCTAAAATCTCTCGCGTACGCGTATAGGCTGATGGGGTTAATGGGGTGCAGTCAACCCTTAAAATTCATGCCGCTAACCGAACTTTTCCGCCAGCGCCACGCTCCAATTTGCCTGCAAGTTCCATCTCGAGTAGGACCATTTGGACGATTGACTGGCTGCTGCCCGATTGCCTAACCAATTCATCCACTGACACATAAGTCATTCCCATAAGATTGATGACAGACTGACGATCTGGTCCTTCTTCTTCATGACCCGGTTCCATTTTCGGGGTCTGTCTGAAAACTTGGCGAACCATTTGTGCGTCCATCGGACGAAGCAGTTCTGCGATATCGAAAGCATTCTGAACCAGTGTCGCGCCCTCCCGGATAAGTTGATTGCATCCGTGTGAGCGCGGATCAAGGGGTGATCCGGGAACTGCCATAACCTCCCTGCCCGCCTCTGCGGCCAGACGGGCAGTGATGAGTGAGCCGGATTTAGGCGCGGCTTCAATCACCACGGTTCCGGAAGCCAATCCTGCTATAATCCGGTTCCGGTACGGGAAATGACGCGCGCGTGGTTCGGTTACCGGGGGTTGTTCAGCAATCAACAACCCGCGCTCAGCAATCGCATCCTGTAAATCACGATTTTCGGGAGGATAAGCCACGTCAATACTGCCTGCAATAACTGCAACAGTTCCGCTATTGATCGATCCAATATGTGTTGCTGTATCGATACCCCGTGCCAGCCCTGATACAACCGAAAAGCCAGCCTGACCCAATTCAAATGCCAGTGTCCGTGCAAAGCGGCAGGCCCCGGCAGAGGCATTTCGCGCACCTACCATTGCTACTGTCGGTCGATCCAACAACCCGATTTGACCGCGCACGGTTATGACGGGCGGGGCATTGTCAAGATGGGTGAGCAGGTTGGGATAGTCCGCATCTTCGATAAAAATATAACGTGCACCCAAAGCCGCAACCGCAGCCATTTCGCGTTCAATCAAAGCCGGTTCCGCAAGTTCCACACGGTTTCCACCACCTCGAATTACAAGGTCAGGTAAAGCTTCCAGTGCCCCGCTTGCGTCGCCGAAACGTGCTTTTAGCTGCCTATAGGTTACCGGACCGATGTTCGGCGAACGGATAAGGCGCAGTCGATCAAACGGGTTATTACCTGATGGCATATTTCAGGCTCAGGCTTTGCTTTTTCCGATTTTGGGCTCGGTTCCATTGATGATATTTTTGATATTTGCTTGATGCTTCCAGAAAATAATCCCCGAACAAGCGCTAAGTAACGGCACCAAGTCATAACGACCGAAATAGGCCGCAGCGATTGGGGCAATCAACGCAGCCAGCAAACCACCCACTGAAGAAATCCTGAATATCAGCAACGCTCCGACCCAGGCAACCGCGTAAACAACGCCACCTTGCCAAAAAAGTCCGAACAATATCCCAGCATAAGTGGCGACGCCCTTGCCGCCTTTGAAATTTAACCACACCGGATAAAGATGTCCGAAAAATGCCCCGGCTGCAGCAAAGGTTATGGCACCGGGCAGAAAAAGCTGCGCTAACGAAACTGCGACAAAGCCCTTCAACAAATCAAGCAGCAAGGTTAGAGCGGCAAGGCCCTTACGCCCCGTCCGAAGCACGTTTGTTGCACCTATATTGCCTGAACCTATGTCGCGAATATCACCACCACCCGCAGCTTTTGTCAGCAGCAATCCAAATGGAATTGAACCGAGCAAATAGCCCATAATCAATGCCGGGATAATTTGGAGCCAAATGGCCATCATCGAACGAATCCTCTAACTGTCTGTATTATGTAGCTGTTTTGTTCTGGCTGCTCAAGTCAGCTTGGCTTGCGTTAAGCAGACGGTGCAGATATCAATTCTTGATGATGTCTAATGACCCCGCAGCTCCGCTTTTGTTTTTTGATTCCGGAATTGGCGGTCTGTCGGTGGTAAATGAAGTAAGGCGTTCATTACCCAACGCACCATTGGTATATGCCGCCGACTATGCAGGCTTGCCATATGGTACAAAAAGCGAAGTCGAAATCATGGCTCGGGTGCCGGCGTTGCTGGGTCGTTTAGTCGAACGATATCGTCCGCGCCTGGTTACCATAGCGTGCAACACAGCATGCACCATCGCTCTGTCTCATGTTCGCGCAGCCTTGGATGTTCCCGTGGTGGGAACGGTACCCGCGATCAAACCAGCTGCAGAGTCCACCCGGACAGGCGTTATCGGATTATTGGGAACTGCTGCAACTATCCGGCAAAGCTATGTTGATCGGCTGCAAACGGCCCATGCGCCGGGTATGATACTGTTACGTCACGCCGCGCCTGAGCTTGTGCACGCTGCTGAAGCCAAGCTTCGTGGGGAGGCCGTAGATCCGCAGATCTATAAAGATGCAATGCGAGGTCTGACCAATCATCCAGATGGCGACAGTCTCGATGTGACGGTATTGGGCTGCACCCATTTCCCGCTGGTGCAAGACGAGCTTGCCGTCGCTGCGCCTAATATGCGGTTTGTCGACGGTGCGGCGGGCATTGCACGGCGGATATGTCACTTAACCGCTGGCCAGTTATGGCCAAATGAGGGAATCGAAGGGGTTTTTGTTAGTACTGGCCCAATCGCAGAACTTGAAAGTTTACGCCCCGCGCTTGCAACATATGGTTTGACGCAGATCAAATCGCTTTGACCTAAACCGTGTCATGTAGGCAACTGTATCGACGGTTATTGCAAGTCGTTCGCGCTGGATTTTTCTATTTCCGGTGATTAAAGGCGATTAAATGCTGCTTCGGCAGGCCAAATCGGGGTTTATGTTCCGTGAATTATGACGTAGTTTTTGACAAAGCAATTGACCGCCTTCATGCCGAGGGCCGTTATCGTGTTTTCATCGACATTTTACGCAACAAGGGATCTTATCCCAATGCGCGTTGTTTTGCCGGTCATAACGGGCCAAAGCCGATAACCGTTTGGTGTTCCAACGATTATTTGTGCATGGGCCAGCATCCAAAAGTGATCAATGCGATGGAAGAAGCATTGCACGATGTCGGCGCGGGATCTGGCGGAACACGTAATATCGGCGGCAACACGCATTATCACATTGAACTGGAAACTGAACTTGCTGACCTGCACGGCAAGGACGGCGCATTGCTGTTTACATCCGGCTATGTATCGAACGATGCGACTTTATCGACGCTGGCCAAGGTTTTACCCGGTTGCATTATTTATTCCGACGAATTGAACCACGCATCAATGATAGCCGGTATCCGCAACGCAGGTTGCGAAAAGCGTGTTTGGCGCCACAATGATCTGGCCCATCTCGAAGAGTTGCTGGCCGCAGATGACCCAGAAGCGCCCAAGCTTATTGCATTTGAAAGCGTTTATTCGATGGACGGCGACGTCGCGCCAATATCTGGGGTTTGCGATCTGGCGGACAAATATAACGCCCTTACTTATTGTGATGAGGTTCATGCGGTTGGCATGTACGGCGCGCGTGGCGGCGGCATAACCGAGCGGGATGGTGTAGCGGACCGGGTAACTATCATCGAAGGCACTTTGGGCAAAGCTTTTGGCGTTATGGGTGGCTACATCGCGGCGGACCAGAAAATCGTTGATGTCATCCGCAGCTATGCGCCCGGATTTATTTTCACGACGTCACTGTCACCAGTGTTGGTCGCTGGTGTGCTGGCCGCCGTTAAACACTTGAAGGCATCAAGCGAAGAACGCGATGCACAACAGGCTAATGCGGCCTTGCTGAAGTCACTATTCGCGGATGCTGGCCTGCCGGTCATGATGAGCAACACGCACATCGTGCCGCTAATGGTCGGCGATCCGGTAAAAGCCAAGAGGATTAGCGATACCCTGTTAGCGGAATATGGCGTTTATGTTCAGCCAATTAACTATCCTACCGTTCCGCGTGGGACCGAGCGTTTACGATTCACGCCTGGGCCGAACCATGACGAAAATATGATGCGTGAGTTGACCGACGCGTTGGTCGAAATTTGGGAACGGTTTGAATTGCGCGAAGCCAAAGCCGCTTAGATCAGGACATTAGGCAATCATCTTCACAAAAGTGTCTCTGTCGACATTTCCGCCAGATAGCGTAATGGCGGTAACAGGTTTTACGTCAACCTTGCCCGCCAAAACCGCAGCAAGCGCTACTGCTCCGCCCGGTTCGACCACGACATGCAGTTTTTCAAACGCCAAACGCATGGCTGCGGCAACTTCTTGAGTGCTAACTGTCACCCCCTTTGAAACGCGCTTCTGCAAAATTTCAAAATTGATTGGATAGGTTTGCGGCGTTTGTAGCGCGTCGCACATCGTGGGGTGGGTAACATCTTGTACAGATAATATTTTGCCCGCATCCAAAGAGCGGATTATATCATCCCAACCTTCGGGTTCGACAATGATAATCTCGGCATCAGGGCAAGCTAGCGATAATCCAGCGGACAATCCGCCGCCGCCGCAGCAAGCCACTATCTGATCGGGGTCACCTAAGCCTCTTTCTTTCAGCTGCTCGTTAATTTCTATACCCGCAGTACCTTGACCTTCTATAACCCAGGGGTCGCCAAAAGCGTGAACTAATGTTCCTCCGCTTTCGTCAATCAATCGCGCAGCTATTAAGTCACGCGATTCAGTCGCCCTGTCATAAAGAACGACTTTGGCCCCAAGCGCTCGTGTCGCTTGTAATTTAATCTGTGGCGCATTTGACGGCATGACGATTGTAGCGCTGATTCCGAGGCGATTTGCCGCCCATGCGACACCTTGCGCATGATTGCCACTTGATACCCCGACGACCCCTTTGGTGCGTTGGACTTTCGTCATGTCAGTTAACCTGTGCCACGCCCCCCGGATCTTAAATGCCCCGATGGGCTGCAGCATCTCCGCCTTGCACCAGATCGTAGTCCCATCAACTTCCAGCGGCAGGAGAGGCGTTTGTGGAAGAATTTCTGTAACTTTCGACATCGCGCGCAAAACCCCATCGCGCGATGGTTGACGATTGGGCGAGAGCAATTCTTGTCCTGTCATAAAAGACCCTTATATGCGTGCGCTAACGAATCCCTGATAAAAGGAACGGGTAAATGAGCAAGGTGTTGGTAATTGGTGCAGGCGGGGTCGGTTCGGTGGCTGTCCATAAGATGGCTATGAACCCCGAAATATTCAGCCATATCAGCCTTGCAAGCCGGACCAAATCCAAATGCGATGCCATCGCCGCGTCCGTGAAAGGCCGTACAGGAGTTGCTGTCGATACCTATGGTCTTGATGCGGATGATGTTCCTGCAACCACCGCGATGCTGAACTCGATCAAGCCCGAATTGGTCGTGAACCTTGCCCTTCCTTATCAGGACCTCAATATCATGGAGGCCTGCCTGGCCGCCGGCGTTCATTATATAGACACAGCCAATTATGAACCACTGGACGTCGCCAAATTCGAATATCACTGGCAATGGGCGTATCATGACCGTTTCAAGAACGCTGGCTTAACGGCGCTGCTCGGGTCGGGCTTCGACCCCGGTGTTACCAGCGTCTTTACCACCTATCTGAAAAAGCACCATTTCGATCGTGTCGACACGCTCGACATATTGGATTGCAATGGCGGTGACCATGGCCAGGCTTTTGCCACCAATTTCAATCCTGAAATCAATATCCGCGAAGTCACGGCAGTAGCCAGGCATTGGGAAAATGGCGATTGGGTGGAAACGCCGCCCATGTCGGTCAAGCAATCTTTCGACTTCGAAGCAGTCGGCCCGAAAAACATGTACCTCATGTATCATGAGGAAATTGAAAGCCTGAAAACCCACTTGCCCGAGATAAAGCGCATCCGTTTTTGGATGACCTTCGGCGATGCTTACATCACACACCTCAATGTCCTCCAGGCCGTTGGTATGACGCGGATTGATCCTGTCATGTACGAAGGCAAGCAAATCATTCCGCTGCAATTCCTGAAAGCAGTGCTTCCCGAGCCAGCCAGCCTTGGCCCAACGACGAAGGGCAAGACCAACATCGGTTGCATCGCGACCGGTATAGGCAAGGATGGCCTCGAAAAGACGCTCTACATCTACAATATTTGCGACCATGAGGACGCCTATGCCGAAACTGGCAATCAGGCGGTCAGCTACACGACAGGTGTACCGGCGATGATCGGTGCGGCAATGCTTGTGACGGGTAAATGGGCGGGCGCTGGCGTCTGGAATATCGAACAGTTCGATCCCGATCCATTCATGGACATGCTGAATGCACAGGGCCTGCCTTGGCAGGTGAAGGAACTCGACGGACCTTTGCAGTTCTGATGGAAACCAAAGCAGGCGATCCCGGGGCATTTGTCCGATTTGATCTTAACCGCGTTCCCTCGCCCGCCTTCGTGGTGGATGAGGTTGCAATACGGCGTAACCTTGCGATCCTCGCTGACGTTAAGCAGCGTTCCGGCGCGAAAGTGCTGTGCGCGATGAAAGCGTTTTCGATGTGGAGCCTCGCACCGATGATCGGCGAGTATCTCGATGGCGTTTGCAGCTCGGGCCTATGGGAATCGCGATTGGCACGTGATTACTACAAGGGCGAAATCGCGACTTATTGTGCGGGCTACAAAGAGGCCGACATGGCCGAAATTGTTGCGATTTCTGACCATGTTGTTTTCAACAGCCCGGGCCAACATCGCCGTTTTGCCTCTTTCTTGAACGGCATTGTCGATGTTGGTCTGAGGATCAATCCCGAACATGCCGAGGGGGAAGTAGCAAAATATGATCCTTGCTCGCCTGTTTCACGGCTGGGCTTTCCGGTTAGTCAGTTGAAAGCAGAGCATGTGGACGGCTTGTCCGGCCTGCATTTTCACACATTGTGCGAACAGGACTTTATACCGCTGCGGCGAACATGGGAATCGCTCAGGCCTAAAATCGAGCCTTATTTCGGTCAGCTAAACTGGCTCAATTTTGGCGGCGGCCACCATATTACTCGTGCCGATTACCAGCGTGACGAGTTAGTCGGGTTCATCCAATCTGTCCGCGCAGAAACAGGCCTCGAAATCTATCTCGAACCCGGTGAGGCCATCGCGCTCGATGCAGGCATCTTGGTGGGTGAGTTGCTCGACGTATTTGATAACGCTATGCCGGTGGCGATTACTGACATCAGCGCCACATGCCATATGCCCGACGTTATCGAAGCCCCCTACCGACCCGCGATGCTCGGCGAGCGCGCAGATGGCCCTGCAGTGCGCCTTGGCGGCCCTTCATGCCTCGCAGGCGACGTGATCGGCGACTACCGCATGCCTGTCGCAGCCGAGCCCGGTGCGCGATTCGCTTTTCTCGATCAGGCGCATTATTCGATGGTCAAAACCAACACCTTCAATGGCGTACCACTCCCTTCGATTTGGCTGTGGAATAGCGAAACTGACGCCCTCCATTGCGTGAAATCGTTCGAATGGACCGAATTCCGCGACCGGCTGAGTTAAGTCATAAAAATGTAATAAATGGTTCGATTTTTTCTTTACAACTTTGACCCCTGCCCATATATGCACCCTCCGCTGCCCCAGGGGGACTTCCAATAACCGCAAGGCAGCCTTGTTGTTTTTTGTTTATTTTTTGGGGGTCCCTTGAGTTGTACGAGAACATTGACGCACTTGATGTAGTCCGCGCGCTTCGCCCGGACGAACCAATCACGCTCCTTCGCCCGCACGCTGCAACGCGCGCCGCCCGTTTCTTCGTTGAGAAGTTTCAGGGCAAGTCGTTATATGCGGTAAAAGCGAACCCTTCACCTGCCCTGCTGGAATTGTTGTGGGAAGCGGGCGTTACCCATTATGATGTCGCTTCGCTTGGCGAAGTGCGTTTGGTGAATAAATTTTTGCCTGATGCAAAACTCTGTTTCATGCATCCGGTAAAATCTGAGCGCGCCATTGCACAGGCTTATCACAACCACGGTGTCCGCACTTTCAGCCTCGACAGTCACGACGAACTGCAGAAAATTGTCCGTGCAACTAACGGTGCGACTGATCTTGAATTATGCGTTCGCATCCGCGTTTCGTCCGAGCATGCAAAGCTGAGCCTTGCATCCAAATTCGGGGCAGATCCTTCCGAGGTCTCAGATTTGCTGGTTGCAACACGTCAGGTTGCCGATGCCTTGGGTATCTGTTTCCATGTCGGAAGCCAGGCAATGACGCCGGCGGCTTATGCAGATGCAATGGAACATGTTCGCGCTGCTATCGTGCAGGCGTCTGTAACTGTGGATATTGTCGATGTAGGCGGCGGATTTCCATCGGTTTATCCCGGTATGGAACCTCCCGCACTTGAAGGCTATTTCGATGTAATACACGAAATGTTCGAAGATCTACCAATTAGCTATTCGGCGGAACTGTGGTGTGAGCCGGGTCGTGCGTTGTGCGCAGAATATGCGTCGTTACTTGTGCGCGTTGAAAAACGTCGTGGTCAGGAACTGTATATAAACGACGGAGCTTATGGGTCGCTTTTTGACGCGGCACACGTGGGTTGGCGTTTTCCCGTGGCGTTGCTCCGCACCGATACGGCAATTGGTACGCAGATGGCCGAATTCAGCTTCTATGGTCCTACCTGTGACGATATGGATTATATGGCGGGACCATTTGTTTTACCTGATGATATTCAGGCGGGCGATTATATCGAAGTCGGAATGCTGGGCGCTTATGGATGTGCCATGCGAACCGAGTTTAACGGATTTGGAGAAACCGAAACCGTGAAGGTGGAAGACGAACCAATGGCGTCTCTTTACATCAGAAAACCCGCAAATGACGCCGGACTCCGCATGCCTCACGCTTCGGCGTCACAAAATTAAGTTGCAATTGACTATTTACTTTTTGTGAAGCACCCTTTTTATTACAGAATAGGGAGGGTCTTTTCATGGATACGTCAATTTTAGCCCCGGCGGCTGTACTGGTTTCCTGGTCGCTTTTTATGCTTTTGTGGATGGCCGCCACACGTTTTCCTGCGATATTCAAATCGGGTATGGACCTCAAAGCGGCGCCTCCAGGCGGACGCGGCCAAGATTTGGAGCAAGTGCTGCCCTCAAATGTAAATTGGAAATCCCATAACTACACACACTTAATGGAACAACCGACGATATTTTATGCGGCAGTTCTAATAATTGCGGTGGCGGGTGCTTCAACGCCGTTAATGGTCAATTTTGCGTGGGGATATACGATACTGCGGATTATCCATTCGCTGTATCAGTCGTTGGTCAACGTTGTAATGGTCCGCTTTACAATATTTGTATTAGCGACCATCTGTTTGGTGGTACTTGCGGTTCACGCCGTTATTACAACGATTTAAGGGGGGATTAAAATGCAGAGCGATATTCTTCAGCCAGTGGCCGTCTTGGCCGCATGGACCATGCTGATGTGGGTTTGGATGTACATTACCCGTATTCCGGCCATGCAAAAGGTCAAGGAACTTGACCTCAATAGCTGGACGGGCGGCAAAGGCAGTGATCTGGACAAGCTACTACCACCGCAGACGCAATGGATCGCGCATAATTACAATCATTTACATGAAGCACCCACCGTGTTTTACGCTGTCGCGCTGGTACTTGCTATTTCTGGTTGGGGCGATGGTTTGAATGCTACCATCGCATGGGCCTATGTAGGCCTTCGTATCGCGCATAGTCTTGTACAGGCGCTGTGGAACCGGATCATGGTTCGCTTTACACTTTTTGCGTTGTCATCTCTGGCACTTATGGCGCTTACCGTACACGCAATGATGGCGGTTTTTGCTAACGGCTAAATTGCCCGACAAGCTCGATATGGGTTGACCAACGAAACTGGCCTATGGGCCATATTCGTTGCAGCCTGTATCCAGCGGTTACTAAAGTCTGGGCATCGCGTGCAAAACTGGCTGGGTTGCAGCTGACATAAGCTATGTCATTAACTTGTGACGCCGCCAGTTGCTCCACTTGCTCTTTTGCACCTGCACGCGGGGGATCAAGAATAACTGCGTCAAACTTGTTCAGTTCATCCGAATTCAATGGCCGCCTGAACAGATCGCGATGTTCGGTAAAGATCGTGCGCCCTGCCCGACCGGCGGCGGTTTTCAGTCCAAGTATAGCTTCGCGGTCCGCTTCGCCTGCATAAACCTTGACGCCGCTCCCGAAAGACAAGGCGAATGTACCAAGCCCGGAAAACAGGTCCGCGATAAAGCTTTTGTCGCCAACGGCTTGATGAACTGCCTCAATCAACGCCGCTTCGCCATCATTGGTTGCCTGCAAAAACCCATAAGGCGCATATGCCACGGCAACACCGCTTAACGTAACCGTAACTGGCTCCGGCTCCCAAAATGGAACCGGACCATAGCCTTCATCCAGCGATAAGCGAGCAAGTTGATGGGCCTTGGCGAACTCGGATAACGCCTCATGCGTGTCAAGATCATTGGCAATCCAGTTTTCGATCAATACATCAACGCCCTGGTCAACGATCGCCAATTTTATTTGAACTTGCCGGGCGCGGTTTAGACGTGGTGCTAACAACTCCCGCAAAGGTTTGAGCAGTGCGAAGAGTTCAGGCGCCATGACGTCACATTGTTGTAAATCAATGATACGGTGACTTTTTTCGGTACTAAAACCCAAATGAAGCTGCTTGCCGGCCCAAGCAGAGCGCACCGCAACGCGTCGGCGTGAGGCAGGTGGTGAAAGATGTACTGGCATGATTTCGCCAATTTCAACCTGTTGCGTAGCCAATGCATGGGTAATGCGGTCTGCAATAAAGCTGCTTAGGCTAGCCTCGTCCAGATGCTGCAACTGACACCCGCCACAAAGCGGAAAATGCCGGCAAGGCGGCGTATTGTGATGTGGACCGTGTATCAGGCCCCCCGAAGGATCAAGGATATCGCCCGGTGCCGCATGTGCGACATAACGGCCATCTGCTGTGACGCCATCGCCTCTTGCAGCAACCCTGATAATTTCATTTGTAACGGTCATAGCGCCCCATGCCCGTGAAGCTGCTTACAATCAACCGGCCTCTTTGTCGCTTTTGATGTCTGTAGACGCGCTGTTGCCTTTTATTTGAGCCGGCAGGCGATATTTGTCGTCACCGGAACTGACCTCAATCAGACCTTCACTTAGAAGATCGATCCGCGTTTCATCAAATCCGTCGGCGGGGGCAAGGCCGCGACCATCGGTCAAAATGTCAAAGCGCCGAAACCCGCCGTCAGGATGGCGAATGACAAGGATATCGCCCCCGCTCGCGGATATCTGCTCAGTGGTGCATGTTCTTTCAAACAGGCGAGATCCCGACAATGCACATTCTATCTTGCCGTTCAGGGCGGCTTCCTCGTCAGCTTTGTTTTCTGCCTGATTTAGGTCGCCACCTCCGCAACCTGATAGCGCAATGAACGCCACCCAAGCAGCGCGCGTATCAGATATCCGCATAAATATGCGTTTCAGCTTGCCCACCGGGGTGCGTCACCGCCCCCTGATAGGCCGGCCCGACGTTCTGGGCGTAACGCCATAATGCGCCTGATCCGTAGTCGGTAGACCGTGGTTGCCAATTTTGTCTGCGAATTTCCAATGTTTCTGGGGCAACGTTCAGATCAATAATCCCGTTATCGGCATCAATTACGATTTCGTCGCCATCTTCGATCAACGCAATCGGTCCGCATTCGGCGGCTTCCGGTCCGACATGGCCGATACAGAAACCGCGGGTAGCGCCTGAAAAACGACCATCGGTAATCAAGGCAACTTTCTCGCCCATCCCTTGCCCGTAAAGCGCAGCGGTCGTCGACAACATTTCGCGCATACCGGGGCCGCCCTTGGGGCCTTCGTATCGGATAACTATCACAGAGCCATCGCGAATTTGACGCGCTTCAACAGCAGCGAAGCAATCTTCTTCGCAATCGAATACCTGAGCAGGACCGGTGAATTTCAGACGTTCCATCCCTGCGACTTTAACAATCGCACCTTCAGGCGCCAACGTACCTCGCAGGCCTACAACACCGCCTGTCGGCGTGATCGGTGCGCTCGCAGGATAAATAACCTTCTGGTCCGGGTTCCAGGTAACTTCTTCGATATTCTCACCCAAAGTCTTGCCAGTAACCGTCATGCACTCGCCATGTAAAAGCCCTTCACCCAGCAAGGATTTCATCAACATATAAACGCCACCCGCGTCGTACATGTCGCGTGCAACAAACTGACCACCGGGTTGCAAGTCGGCCATATAGGGCGTGGTTTTGAAGATTTCGGCAACGTCAAACAGATCGAAAGAAATCCCGGCCTCATGGGCCATTGCAGGCAAATGCAGTGCGCCATTTGTCGATCCACCTGTTGCGGCAACAATTCGTGCCGCGTTGATAAAGGCTTCCTTCGTACAAATATCACGCGGCCTTATGTTTTTGGCAAGCAATTCCATGACTTGCACCCCTGCGGCATGTGCAATTTGATCACGGGTAGAATATGGTGCTGGCACCATATTGCTGTTCGGTAAGGACAAGCCAATAGCCTCACCTACGCACGCCATTGTATTGGCGGTGTACTGCCCGCCGCACGCGCCATGACCAGGGCAAGCGACTCTTTCGAGTTCTTCCACTTCGGACAAAGGACATGCTCCGGCGGCATATTTACCTACAATTTCAAAAACATCTTTTACCGTGACATCCTTGTCCTTGTAACGGCCCGGAAGAATTGATCCGCCATATACAAAGATAGACGGCACATTGAGGCGCAACATTGCCATCATCATGCCTGGCAAAGATTTATCGCATCCCGCAAAACCGACGAGCGCATCGTAACAATGGCCGCGTACCGAAAGTTCGACGGAATCGGCAATGACCTCACGGCTTATCAGCGATGATTTCATTCCCTGATGCCCCATCGCTATACCATCTGTAACCGTAATAGTATTAAACCGGCGTGGCATTCCGCCGCCTTGTTCGACACCTTTGCGTGCGATATCGGCTTGCGCGTCCAACGTAGTGTTGCATGGCGCGCTATCATTTCCGGCGGAAACTACACCGACAAATGGTCGGGCGATTTCTTCGGCCGTTAGCCCCATCGCATAATAATAGCTGCGATGCGGGGCTCGTTCTGGCCCCATCGAGACATGACGGCTGGGTAATTTCGACTTGTCAAACTGGTGCGGCATATTGAACTCCTGATACAGCCGCGCCTCTATGGCTTTTGAAGGCCCAAGCCAAGCTTTTCTGAAACAAAATGACACATTTCGGTCAAAATTCGGGCGAATCTTTCCTGCCCTTCATTTTCCAATACTCTATCTTGGCGCAATTCGATTCCGACATAAGGTATTTCGTTGCCTTCCGCATGGCGGTTCATGGTCGCATTCAGGATTTTGCCAGAATATGGTAACTGATCGCCAACATTTATTCCGGCAGCGTCCAGAAAGGAAATGGCGCATTTGGATGGCGCTTCTTTTTCATTATACAACAGGCCCAACTCCCAGGGTCTTTGTTCATCAGGTCGGCTCGCCAATTGAGGCGTGAAGCTGTGTAATGACAGGATAAGCGCGGGGCGATGATCCTTTATCAGCGCATCCAACATGTCGTGATAAGGCTTAAAGTGCCGCGCTATTCGATCCATCCGTCCCATTAAATCTAGTTGATTTCCGGGTATAAAAAGTCCGTCACTCTGGACCGGGATGACATCAGGTTCATCTGGATAGCGGTTTAAGTCCACCACCAACCGCGATACATTCCCTAAGATCGCTGCACTGGGATAGTCAGCGACAATTTTTTCAGCGACTTCGGCGACGCCGATATCCCAAGCGATATGACGCTCCAGCTGTTTGGGATCGACTCCCAAATCAATACCGGCAGGAACATGGTTTGATGCATGGTCGCTTACAATCAAAAGGCCGTTCCGGAATGGCCTGCCCAAAATTCGATAGGGAAGCTCTGTCATCGAAGACACCCAGACATTGTCCAATATGTCGGACGTTGGGAAACTATTTCGGCCGAAGCATTCATTAGACTTTCCATATCTTCATAAATCGCAAAACAGGACGCTCCCGACCCGGACATACGCGCTACAACGGGCTGTGATTTTGTCAGCAGCACAAGTATTTCCGAAATTTCCGGGCATAATGATATCGCAGGCCTCTCAAGATCGTTCCGGCCATTCAGCAGAATTTCTCGGGCCGTCCCTTGTGGCAATGGTCCATGATCCACGCCATCCCAACCCTTGAATACTGGTCCGGTCGACATCGCAATGTTCGGATTGACCAGTAAACAGAAAAGACCCGACACATCATTCTTGACCGGCTCCAGAAAAGTGCCAGTTCCGCGTCCCATTACAGGGACACCGTTGATACACGCTGGCACGTCCGCACCCAGACTTTCTGCGATGTCATGCAGCCTGCTGGCTGGCAAAGGCGGTGCAAAGTAACCGTTTAGCAACCGCAGCGCCGCAGCGGCATCGGCCGAACCGCCCCCCAGACCGGAGGCAATCGGGAGGTTCTTCTCCAATCGGAATTTGACGGCAGGAGCTAAACTGCTTTGATGCAAGTTTGCCGCGCGGGCTATCAAATTGTCCGGAACATATTCTTTGGCTAAGGTGGCTCCGAATTTACCAGTAAATTCCAATGCGAAATGCTCTGCCGGTTCGATCGATAAACGATCGCCTTGATTCAGGAAGGCGAATATGGTTTCCAACTCGTGATAACCGTCATCGCGTCGCCTACGCACATGTAACGCGAGATTTATCTTGGCATAAGCCGTTTCTTCTAAAGGCGCGATCACGGACTACGCCCGATTAGACCGACATCTATTTTTCTTGATAGACGTTCGGCTGCTTCACCGTCAGAACCCAAATTGGCCACGCGCCAGGCATATCGCGCTTCCCGACGACGTCCAGCGGACCAATAAATGTCCCCAAGATGTTCATTTATCGCTACATCTGATCCCGCTGCTTTTGCTGCCATTTCCAACAGCGGCAAGGCGCGCTCGGTGTCACCTTGCAAATAATAGGCCCATCCCAGCGAATCTATGATCGCGCTGGAATCTGGGCTAAGTTCATACGCGCGCTTAACCAGCGCAAGTGCTTTTGCCAGGTCACCATTTCGTTCCAATAGGGAATATCCCAGAAGATTGAGACCCTGCGCGTTGTTTGGATCAAGTGTAAGTAAAGTTTCAAGTTCGGCTTTAGCACCGACCCAATCATCCGCCCGTTCAAGAGCAGATGCGAGTAATAACCGGTAACTCGCTTGTTGCCGCGGTGGTAATTTTCCGAAATCGGATGCCTCGGTTATGGCACGGTATATCGCAATAACTTCGGCCATGTTACCGACCGCTTCCTGTACGCGCGCTTCCAGCAACTGGTTAGATACCGATGTTGGATCGCGGGCAACTTGCTGTTTTGCAACTATCAATGCCTGCCCAGCATCTTTTGCTTCAACCAGCAATTCAATTCGCTTTTCCAAAGCGACAGGGTGATAGGGCGAGGCTACAGGAACGGATTCCAGAACATTCAATGCCTCACTTTGCAGCTTATTCGCACGCAAGGCGTAAGCCATGGCGAGTTGAACATCTGGTCGTGTTGGCGATATCCAATTCGCTATTCTGGCAAGAACGAGCCCTTCTTCAGGTTGGTTTTGTTCAATCAGTGCTGTCGCAATCCGGCTATAAAATGCGGCCAGGCCTATATCGGCGGTCATTTTTGTACGCACTATTGCTTTGGCCGCTCCGGCCCCCGCAGCCGCGCGCATCAAAGCTTGTGCAAAGGCAGGATCAGCCTCTTCACTAGCCATGCTTTCTGCTGCACTTATCATGACATTGCGGACAAAATCGCCCTTGGTTGCAGAAATGGCCCGCAATCCGGCTTTAGCTTTATCAAGCTGACCGGTTGCCAGATCAAAATATATACGCTGGTCCGTCGAATAATAAGCGAGAACACCGTTTTTTACCGGATCTACATCAGCGAAATCGGCGGGCTGATCCTGTTTTATACGAACCCAGCTTTTGAGCACAGGTGACATAAATGCAAGATTACCTCTGCTTGCAAGTTCATCGGCGGCAATTTCGGCAAGTTGCAGTTTTCGTAGACGCCAAGCATCGGCGAACAAAAGCAACGCGGTTTCCGCATTGCCATTCTTGTTGAGCGACTGGGCACGTGCGGCACGAACGGCCGCCGGCATATCGCCAGCCCTGATTGCCGAGTCAAACAACCTGTCTGCAATTATGTCACTTTGAGGGATAGTGGTCTGCAACTTAAGGTAACCCTCAACTGCAAAACCATTCTGCTCGCTGATTTCTGCAATTCGCGCAGACACATAACGATCAGCAACGTCTCCTGTTTTCCCGCTGGCGACAGCCGGAATAGCTAAAATTGCGATGCCCAGCGAATATTTACATATTTGGATAATTTGGCCCACCGCCACCCTCCGGAGATACCCAATTGATATTCTGGTTCGGGTCTTTGATATCGCAGGTTTTGCAATGTACACAATTTTGGGAATTGATTTGATAGCGCGGTTCCTTGCCATCTTCTTCAATCCACTCATAAACGCCTGCGGGACAATAACGGGCCGATGGCCCGGCAAATTCCATGAATTCACTGGATTTTTGCAGGTCCATATTTTTTACTTGCAAGTGTACAGGCTGATCTTCGGCGTGGTTGGTGTTTGATAAAA
Organism: Sphingorhabdus sp.; assembly: GCF_041737645.1. GTDB lineage: Bacteria > Pseudomonadota > Alphaproteobacteria > Sphingomonadales > Sphingomonadaceae > Sphingorhabdus_B. The sequence goes on along the minus strand of NZ_JBGSRI010000033.1, from coordinate 32,032 downwards.
ATACGGAAGACAACCGGTCAAAACTGAATACGCCATCGGGTTTGGGATATTCTATCGGTACACTAGATGTTTTCTTCTTGAGCGCCTTATGATCCGGATGGTGCTTCATTGTGAAGGGCATCTTGATGCCGAAATCCTCCAACCACATGTTGATACCGGAAAACATCGTTCCCCAAAAATTTCCGTATTTTTCGACGATGGGCAATACGTTCCGAACGATGCTCAGCTCTTTATATATCCAACTATTTTCATAACCGCTTTGATACGCAGAAAGTTCGTCATGTTCCCGCCCGGCGGCGATCGCCTCAACCGCAGCATCTGCGGCAAGCATTCCCGATTTCATCGATGTGTGCGTACCTTTAATCCTCGGTACATTCAAAAAGCCGGCGGTGCAGCCGATAAGAGCGCCACCCGGAAATGTTAGCTTTGGCACCGATTGAAAGCCACCGTCGCTGATTGCCCGTGCGCCATAAGATACGCGCTTCCCACCGTTCAGGATCTTCTTGATTTCAGGATGGGTTTTCCAACGCTGCAATTCTTCAAATGGCGACAGATAGGGATTGGCATAATTAAGCCATACCACAAATCCGAGCGCCACTTGATTGTTAGCCTGATGATATAGGAACGCGCCGCCATTGGCATCGCTTAAAGGCCATCCTTGGCTGTGTATCACACGACCTGCATGGTGTTGCTCAGGCGGAATGTCCCACAATTCCTTGATACCAATGCCGTAAACCTGCGGGTCGGAATCCGCATCCAACGCATATTTGGGTTTCAGTAATTTGGTTAGATGTCCACGAACACCTTCCGCGAACAAGGTGTATTTTGCATGCAATTCCAAGCCTTGCGTATAATCCGGTTTGTGACTGCCGTCGCGGGCAATACCCATGTCGCCAGTAGCCACGCCCTTGACCGATCCGTTTTGGTTATAAAGGATTTCAGCCGCAGAGAATCCGGGGAAAATTTCAACACCGAGATTTTCAGCCTGTCCGGCAAGCCAACGGCACAAATTGCCCAGCGAACCGGTGTAAGTGCCCTTGTTGTGCATAAAGCCCGGCGTTAGAAAATGCGGGATGTTGAATTTGCCCTTTTTGGTCAAAACCCAATGCTGGTTGTCGTTTACAGGAACGTCGGCAAGTGGGCATCCTTGATCCCGCCAATCCGGTATTAGCTCATCCAAAGCCTTGGGATCGATAACGGCGCCTGACAGAATATGCGCGCCGACTTCGGATCCCTTTTCAAGAATGCAAACGCTGGTGTCCGGCGATTTCTGTTTGATGCGAATTGCTGCCGACAGACCCGCTGGCCCTGCCCCAACAATTACAACGTCATAAGGCATCGATTCCCGTTCACTCATCGCCTTTTTCCTTTACCCCATCTATAATTCGGGCCATCCCGATTTCCGAACAGCCTGTGGAGTATTGCCATGCCAAGCAATTGACCCCGCCGTCAACCAGTGACTGAATGGAAAAATGGAACAGCAAGGAGAAAACACCGCCACCCGATTGGCTGAATCCTTTGCCGAATGGTGGAAACTTGCGGGTTTAGAAGGCGCTGTGGATGATAAGCCCGTTAATTGGTTAGCAAGTGATAGCGTCAAGGAAATTGAGGAAAGTAGCTCAATAGTGCGAGCTAAAACCAATGAAACAAGCATTGCCCCGCCATTGAAAACGAAAATGGCATGGCCAAATGACATTGAAATACTTAAAAAAATGGTTGCTGAGGGTGCCGAGTTACCCTGCAACACGTTCGGCGTGAGGACGGTTGCACCGATTGGACCTGAAAATTGCGATGTCATGATAATTTCGGATTTACCCGAGGTCGATGATCTGGATTCGGGTGCCCTGAACGGTGGCTTTACGGGCACCATGCTTGGCCGGATGCTTGCCGCAATCAATATTGATTTGAGTAGCTGTTATTGGACTGCGCTTGCAACGACACGCCCATCAACAGGCGATATTCCAGAAGAAAATCTACCCCAATTGACGGATTTTGTGCGACACCAAATTGCTTTGGTAAATCCCCGATCCATCATTCTGCTCGGTTCATCGGCATGTAATGCTCTACTCGGCGAAGAACTGCTGAAAACACGGCAAATTTTAGCGAATATTAACCATGACGGCAACAACATGACGGCCATGGCGACTTTTCATCCCCGGACTTTGATCGCACGCCCTGCTCAAAAGGCGCTGGCTTGGCGGGATTTGCAAATGTTCGCGCAAAGGGCTGGCTTGTGAACAAAATCGGCCTTGGGCTTCTGATTGCATCGATTGTACCTTTTTCGGCCCATGCAAATACGAGCGAAGGCTTTCGTGCGATAGTATCGGCACAACCTGCTCCAACAGTTTTGAACAGTTCGGAAAAGGCGGCCTTTACAGAAATTTATACAACAATCAGATTGCAAAAGTGGGAAGAAGCATCGAAATTGATCGACGCAGCACCACCGGGTCCGATGGTCGCAATGGCCAGGGCCGAATTGTATCTGGCCCCAAACAGCCCAAAAGTGGATGCCGGTAAATTACAGGCTTTGCTAATAAGTGCTCCTTATTTGCCGCAAGCGGAACAGTTGGCATCTATGGCGCGGAAACGGGGCGCCGAAGGCTTGCCAGACCGTCCCGGAACACGGCGTTTTGCGTGGCTCGGCGGGGCACCTAAAAGAGAATTGCCTGAGAACGTAGCCAGCGATTCCTTCAGAAAAGAGTTACAGACGTTTATTAAAAACGACGATCCATTATCGGCAGAGACCTTGCTTGAAAGCAAAGCTGATGCGTTATCGGTCGAAGCGTTGACCGAGTTACGATATCGCGTTGCCTGGTCCTATTATATCGAAAATGATGATGCTTCGGCCAAGCGCCTGTCTTCTGTTGCTCGTGTCGGAGGCGGAGAATGGGGTACACAAGCGTCATGGATTTATGGCTTGGCGTCTTGGAGATTGAAGAGCTTTGAAGACGCATTAGACGGATTTGACACGGTGTCGCGTCAGGCTGCGAATGATGATCTGAAAGCTGCCGGACTGTTTTGGAGCGCGCGCGCCGCAATGGCGATGAAACAGCCACATCAAGTACAGCCCCGAATGCAGCGAGCCGCACAATTTCCTGAAACTCTCTATGGCTTGCTCGCGAGTGAATCCTTGGGGATGGATCCGATCGCGCGTAAAGCGGCAAGAATTTCTAAACTCGATTGGAACAACCTAAAGCGTCAGGAAAACGCGGTTCTAGCGGTTGCGCTTACCGAAGTCGGGCAAACTAAACTGGCGGATGAAGCATTGCGCTACCAAGCTAAAATCGGTGACGCTAGTCAGCATGGAAATATCGCGCAGCTCGCCGGTTCTCTCAATCTTGCATCGACGCAATATTGGCTGGGCCATTACGGTCCTTCTCGCGACAAAAGCAGCGCGATGGCGCGATATCCTATGCCAAATTGGGAACCAAGCGGCGGTTGGCGCGTCGCACCTTCGCTTGTTTACGCCCACGCATTACAAGAATCCGCATTCCGGACCGATGTTGTCAGTCCTGCCGGCGCACGTGGACTAATGCAGGTACGTCCGGGAACCGCGAAAGATATCGCTCGTGTTCGCGGTATCAGTTTTGCCGCCACTGAACTGGATCGTCCTTCCGTTAATTTGGAATATGGGCAGTCTTATCTTGAAAAATTGCGAGATATGCCCGCTACGGGTGGATTATTGCCTAAAGTCATCGCGGCTTATAATGCAGGGCCGACACCAGTGACGCGATGGAATCTGGAAATTCGCGACAATGGCGATCCATTATTGTTCGTTGAATCAATTCCTTATTGGGAAACCCGGGGCTATGTTTCCATCATATTGCGAAATTACTGGATTTACGAAATGCGGGAAAACAAGGCATCGGGCAGCTTAACTGGCCTCGCCCAATTTCTCTGGCCCGAGTTTCCCGATAGCAACGGAAATGTGTTGGCTCGTCGGATATCAGGAGGATCTATTGCCGCTCGATGAAACCAGAATTTTCAAACCGGTAAATATCGCACTTCTGACCGTGTCGGATACACGCACAGTTGATGACGATAGCAGCGGGAATTTACTTGCCGAGCGGATTGTCGGCGCGGGACATAAAATAGTCGAACGCGCCATCCTGCGTGATGATGTCGCCCTTTTAACGGCACGTCTGCACAATTGGATTGATGATGAGCGGGTCGATGTTGTTATTTCAACAGGCGGGACGGGCTTGACTGGCCGCGATGTTACGCCGGAGGCTTTGGATAAGGTAAAATCGAAGGATATACCTGGTTTTGGTGAATTGTTCCGCTGGCTCAGCTTTGCCAGTATCGGTACGTCGACGATACAATCACGCGCATGTGCCGTATTGGCGCGCGGAACTTATATATTCGCTTTGCCCGGCTCGAACGGAGCGGTCAAAGACGGGTGGGACCAGATATTGCTGCATCAACTTGATAGTCGCCACCGCCCATGCAACTTTGTAGAATTGATGCCGAGGTTGCGCGAAACATAAATTGTTCTTTATTTGTTCTAATCATTCTGCCAAACAATGTGGATGCAAAAATCCAGCCATCCCGATGCAATATACGGACGTGGTTCAACAGCAAATCGAACTCCAACTCGTTTCAATCTGCTAAGTCGTACTGTAGATGATGACTGGCGTGACGAACATATTATGGTTGATGGAGAGACGCCGCGACTTCGAACTAGCGTTATCGAGGAACATCCCAAATCCATTGTGACTTTCAACACATCCCCGGATTTGCCATTCGACCGCTCAATCAACGCCTATCGCGGGTGCGAACATGGCTGCATTTATTGTTATGCAAGGCCAAGTCACGCCTTTCACGACCTGTCTCCGGGACTTGATTTTGAAAGCCGGCTTTTTGCCAAACCCGACGCTGCAAATTTGTTGCGTAAGACGCTTTCAAAGGCCGGATATAAACCGGCACCCATTGCAATCGGTACGAATACCGATCCGTATCAACCTATCGAGCGGACTTACCGGATAACACGACAAATATTGGAGGTTATGGTTGAAACACGTCATCCGATTGTCATCACTACCAAATCAGCAAAAGTAACCGAAGATATCGCTTTACTGGCAAATCTTGCAAAAGATGATCTGACCGGGGTGGCGTTATCGATCACGACGCTTGACGCAAAGCTGGCGCGTATATTGGAGCCAAGGGCTTCAACGCCAATGAAAAGACTTGAAGCGGTGCGCGAGCTGGCCAACACCGGAATTTATGTTCATGTGAATATAGCACCGATAATTCCCGCCATTACCGACCATGAAATTGAATCCATTGCAGAAGCGGCTGCAGAATATGGCGCGCGGAGTATATCCTGGATTCCAATCCGCCTTCCCCATGAAGTGGCGCCATTATTCCAAGATTGGCTCGATCTTCATTTTCCGGACAGGGCCGCCAAAGTAATGAATATCATTCGCGAGCTGCGCGGCGGTAAAAATAATGATCCTGCATTTTTTAGCCGGATGCAAGGAACGGGAGCATGGGCTGAATTGATCCGAACACGGGTCCGGATCGCCAAGGCAAAATATGCACTTAATAAATCAAAATGGAACGTCCGCAGCGACCTGTTTGTCGCGGCGGCCAACGATCGTCAACTCAGTCTATTTTAGCCAAAGCTGGTATCGTCGCCATCCAACGGTCTAAACCGGATCAAGCGGCTGGTCTGGATAGCCGCTTGTCGGTTAACCACTGCCTTTCGATATTCGGCATCCGTTACCATTTCCATAAAAGCCGCGCTATTCGGATAACGCGCGATAAAGGATGAGTCCCATTGCTTGTCATCGGGTCCGATCACCATAGCTTCCATCTTGCCACGCCAAATGATCGTGCCGCCAACCCGTTGGAAAATTGGTCCACTGGTCTTGCCATATTCCTGATATGCGCGCATGCCGCTCCAGCCATGTGCTGCATTGGGATGATCGGGCGGGTAGTTCGCGACTTCGTTGAATCGCAAAAGATTCAGCATATTGATTGGTACATCACGCGGCAATGATTTGAACAAATCAAATGCTTCTCGCGTCGGGTCGATAAAAACGTCAGTCATCGCTTATCCTTCCAACACAAAATCTTTGAACTGCTGACGCAATGCCACTTTTTGAATTTTTCCAGTGCCGGTATGGGGCAATTCGTCTACAAATAGGACCCGGTCAGGCATCCACCATTTGACTATACGTTCCGCCAAATAAGCCTTTACTGTGTCCTCATCTACATCGGCGCCCGGCTTTTTGACGACGATCAACACAGGTCGCTCATCCCATTTGGGATGGGGAATGCCGATTGCGCCAGCCTCTGCTATACCGGGGCACCCGATCGCGATGTTTTCGAGCTCGACTGAACTAATCCACTCGCCGCCAGATTTGATAACGTCTTTTACGCGGTCGGTTATTTGCATGGTACCGTCGGGGTGCAACACGGAAACATCGCCGGTATCGAACCACTGATCTGCGTCGGCAGTGTCGGCCTCTGCCTTGAAATAGCGCTTGATAACCCACGGGCCACGTATTTGCAGCGCGCCTGACGTTACGCCGTCGCGAGGTGCGACATTTCCATCCTTGTCAATTACGCGCAATTCGACGCCAAAAGGAACCCGGCCCTGCTTGCAGACAACGTCGATTTGTTCGTCGAGAGTCAGTTCATCCCAATTGGGGGTCGGTGCCCCCATCGTTCCGATCGGTGACGTTTCTGTCATCCCCCAGGCATGGCTAACGCGAATACCCGATTTCATCAGCCGTTCGATCATCGTGCGCGGAGCCGCCGATCCACCGATAGTGACCAGTCTCAATTTGCCAAGCGAAGCATTTCGACCGGCCGCAGCTTCGGCATCTAGGTGCCCGAACATGGCGAGCCAGACGGTCGGAACACCGGCACTGTGTGTAATGCCCTCATCCAGCATCAACTTATGCAAAACCGGCGCTTCGTTCGTTGCCGAAAATACAAACTTTACGCCAGCCGCCGCCCCTGCAAAGGGCAGCCCCCAACTGGCCGCGTGAAACATCGGCACAATTGGAAGCAAAGCAGCCTGGGGGCTAAGGTCAAAGACTGCAGGCGCTATTTCAGCCATAGCATGAAGCATAGTCGAGCGGTGTTGGTACAAAACACCTTTCGGGTTACCCGTTGTTCCGCTTGTGTAACACAGCATACACGGATCGCGTTCGTCCCCTGTTGACCAGTCAAACTGGCCATCCTGTGCCCCGATCAATGCATCGTAACTCGTAACATCATCAAAAATAATATAATGCTCAACCGTTTTCAGATGCGGCTTCAAACGATCAATGATGGGCTGAAACGCGGCGTCATACATCAACACTTTATCTTCGGCATGGTTCATGATGTAGATCAGATCTTCATCGAACAGCCGGATGTTTACGGTATGAATTACTCCGCCAAATCCGATGGCGCCATACCACGCCGCAAGGTGGCGATGATGGTTCATAGCAAAGGTTGCAACCCGGTCTCCTTTTTGAAGACCAAATCCGGCAAATGCTTGCGATAATTTGCGCGCTTCCGCGGCGACGCCGGCCCAGCTAGATCGTTCTATGCTGCCATCGGCCCAACGCGTTACAATTTCACGGGTGCCATGCTCTCGCGCAGCATAATCTATTAAATGTGTTACCCGAAGGTCCCAATCCTGCATGCTCCCCTGCATTGCTCTCTCCTGATTTTTTGTTCATTACCGTACCAATGCCAAAACAGGGCCTATTGGCGCAAGCTCTACATTGCCTGCCCCATCAATTGATTGCACTTTCTCAAGCATGGAGGCGTCCAGCTGGAAGCGTCGGCCAAGTAAAATTTGTGCCCATTTGCCATCGGATGTCCGGGTTTTTACAACCAGTTCGCTCCTTCCGCCCTGCAACGGCGCAACCAATTGGGCCAATTGTAGTATTCCAGCTTCACTGACGATGTCCAATTGCATCTTTAATCGTGCATTGCTGACTACGCTGTTGAGTGGCTTTGCGCTCTTGACCGTAAAACTGGGAACTTCATCGCCTGCGCGCATATCCATTTCGCAAGAAAGCAGCAGGCAAGCCGCCTCCTTCGACCATTCGGACAGTTGCAGCCCCACCGCGTCGTCGAAACAACGCACGGAAAACTGACCACTTTGGTCTGAAAAATCGGCAACCATGAACCGTTTGCCCTTACGCGATTCACGCCATCGCACACCTTCGATTAGGGCCGACATTGTGGCGGCACGACGAACACCCTCGGGTATTGGCCCGCTCTCTAACCAGACGCTGTAGGATTTTGCCCCGTGACTTGCGGCTATGGCGTCATATTGCGAGCAGGGATGTGCCGAAAAATAAAAGCCAAAGGCTTCTTTTTCGCGGTTCATCTGTTCACCAATCGACCAATGCAAATTTTGATCAAACCGCAATTGCGCGACGTCAGCTCCGCCTTCACCAAATAACCCGCCCTGCCCACTTACGCGCGAATCACGTGCCGATTGCGCGGCCGCCAGTAATGTTTCGGCTGCGGCGTGAACAGCCGCGCGATTTGGTTCCAAAGTATCGAACGCGCCGGATGCCGCCAGATTTTCAAGACTGCGGCGGTTTAGTTGGGCGGGATCAGCTCGATTGGCAAAGTCATCAAGGCTGGTGAAAGGACCTGCCGTTTCGCGTTCGGTAACCAGTACCTCCATTGCCCGCTCACCTACGTTCTTTATGCCACCTAACGCATAACGCACTGCAAGCCCACCCTCGCCGTCACTTTCGACGATGTATTCCGCCTCGCTGCGATTGATGTCTGGCGCAAGGCACGTGATACCCAGCCGCCGCATATCATCGATAAAAATGCCAAGCTTATCGGTCTGGTGCATATCAAAGCACATGGATGCGGCAAAAAAATCTTCGGGATGATGCGTTTTTAACCATGCGGTCTGGTACGCCAGCACGGCGTAAGCGGCCGCATGACTTTTGTTGAAGCCATAGCCTGCGAACTTGTCGATCAGGTCGAACAACTCATTGGCCCGGTTTGGTGTGATGTCGTGGTTGGCGCATCCTGTAACAAAGCGACCGCGCTGCGCGTCCATTTCAGACTGAACCTTTTTGCCCATCGCCCGGCGTAAAAGATCTGCCTCGCCCAAACTATAACCAGCCAATATCTGCGCGGCCTGCATAACTTGTTCCTGATAGACAAAAATTCCGTAGGTCTCTTGCAGGACAGGCTCCAGCATATGGTGCGGATATTCTATTGTTTCTTCGCCATTTTTGCGGCGACCGAACATGGGAATGTTATCCATAGGACCCGGTCGGTACAAAGAAACAAGTGCAATAATATCGCCAAAATTTGTCGGCCTAACCGCAGCCAGCGTGCGCCGCATACCTTCGGATTCCAACTGGAACACACCGACAGTATCACCGCGTTGCAACAGTTCATATACAGCCGGATCATCATGCGGCAGCAAATCGAGATTTATCGCTACACCACGTTTTGCCAGCATTTGGCATGCCTTCTGCAAAACCGATAACGTTTTTAACCCAAGAAAGTCAAACTTCACCAAGCCTGCACTTTCGACATATTTCATGTCAAATTGCGTGACCGGCATGTCTGAACGCGCATCGCGGTAAAGTGGAGCCAGTTCCGACAGTTCGCGGTCGCCGATAACCACACCGGCAGCATGAGTTGAACTGTGGCGAGGCAAACCTTCGAGCTTCATTGCAAGATCGAACAATCGCTTTACTTGTTCGTCCCTCCGATATTCTTCCCTCAGTTCAGCCACGCCGCCCAAAGCTCGTTTCAGATCCCAGGGGTCGGTCGGATGGTTCGGCACCTGCTTGCAAAGGCGGTCAACCTGGCCATAACTCATCTGTAGCACCCGGCCGGTATCCCGCAGAACGGCGCGCGCCTTTAATTTTCCAAAAGTTATGATTTGTGCAACCTGCCGCGAACCATATTTTTTCTGAACATAACGGATAACTTCGCCCCGCCGCGTTTCGCAGAAATCGATATCAAAGTCGGGCATCGAAACCCGGTCCGGGTTTAGAAAACGTTCAAACAGCAATCCAAGCTTTATGGGATCGAGATCGGTAATCGTCAAAGACCAAGCGACCAGCGACCCGGCACCCGACCCACGGCCCGGGCCGACCGCAATGTCCTGTTCCTTGGCCCATTTGATAAAGTCGGCAACAATCAGGAAATACCCCGGAAAGCCCATCGAACAGATAACGTCAGCTTCAAATTGCAAACGGTCAAAATAGAGCTGCCGCTCCACTGTGTCTGTAATGCCTGCAATTTGTAACCGCTTTTCAAGGCCAATGCGGGCGTCTTCACGCAATTGCCTATCTTCGGCATCGCGATCACCGGCAAGGCTTGGCAAAATGGGGTTACGATAAGGGGCGCCGACCGCACATCGTTGCGCCACCACCAAAGTGTTGGCTAACGCTTCGGGAATGTCAGCGAACAATGCTGCCATTTGTTTGCCAGTTTTGATCCATGTTTCGCGACTGCTTTTCCGGCGGTCCTGATTTTCGACATATTCTCCGTCGGCGATACAGAGCATCGCGTCATGAGCGTCGAAAAATTCCGGTTCGGCAAAAAATGCAGGATTTGTGGCGACCAAGGGCACATCATGGGCATAAGCCAAATCGATAAGCGCACTTTCGGCTGATTCTTCAACCGGGTCTAATCGTCGGCTCAGTTCGATATAAAGGCGGTCCGGAAATAGCGATTGCAAACGGCCAAGATAATCGAGGGCGGCACTTGCCTGCTCTTCCGCCAGCAGTCGAGTCATTGCCCCCTCGCCGCCTCCCGTAAGTGCAATTATACCCTCGGTCAGTCCATCCAATTGTTCAAAACTGACATGAGCATCGAAATCCTCGGGCCGGTCCAGATGGGCCATCGACACCAGACGGCATAAGTTATTATAGCCCGTCTCATTTTGGGCATATAATGGCAACCAATCCCGCACGAACTTCCCGTCACCCGACGGCCGACGAACGCCCAGCAGAGTGCCGATAATCGGCTGTACAGCTTTCGCCTTTGCGCCATCCTGGAACGGCATAACGCCATATAGTCCATTGCGATCACAAATCGCGATTGCCGGAAAACCCAGTTTTTTTGCGGTCTCGCCTATGGCTTTAGGCTCGATCGCGCCTTCCAGCATCGTATATGCGGAAAAAACACGCAAAGGTATGAAGGGTACATAGGCCATAAATGGAGCTTAGGCTCGACCGGAACGATTCGGCAATTTCGGGTTGTCGGTTGGCTGTGGAAAGTTTTGCGAATTACGCGACTTGCGCTAGCAACCGCTCGATATCTTTTGCTAATGCCGCCGGCTTAACCTGCGGTCCGTGACGGGCGACCACATTGCCTTTGCGGTCCACCAGAAATTTAGTGAAATTCCATTTGATACCGCGTGAACCCATCAGTCCGGCCTGCTGCTGTTTCAGATAATGCCAAAGCGGGTCTTCTTCGGCGCCATTCACATCAATCTTCGCCGTCAAAGGGAACGACACGTCATAGGTCAACGAGCAGAAATTTTTGATTTCTTCTTCATTCCCCGGTTCCTGTGAGCCGAATTGATTGCACGGAAAAGCAAGGACTTCGAAACCCTTATCCTTGTAGGTTCGATATAATGCTTCGAGACCTTCATATTGCGGAGTGAACCCACATTTCGACGCGGTATTGACTACCAGCAATACCTTGCCCTTGTGCGCCGCCATTGCTTCCTCACGTCCGCCGGGCATTTTTACGTTGAAATCATAGACTGACATTACTGCATCCCCTTTAAGCCACTGCCTAAGCCAATACGCCTTCGTGCAAACGAAATACGCGGTCCATTTTTGCAGCAAGCCGTTCATTATGTGTCGCCACAATTGCCGCAGATCCTTCTCCGCGGACAAGCGCCATGAATTCACCTAGCACAATATCTGCGGTATGTTCATCAAGATTGCCGGTCGGTTCATCAGCGAGAACAAGCTTGGGCCGGTTGGCCAATGCCCGCGCAACGGCGACACGCTGTTGCTCACCGCCCGAGAGCTTCGACGGCCTGTGGCGCAATCGTTCGGCAAGTCCCAATTGCGAGAGTAAATAGGTGGCGCGATCATGTGCTGCATCAGGAGCGGCGTCGGCAATCAATTGCGGCAAGATAACATTTTCAAGCGCATCAAAATCAGGAAGCAAATGGTGAAATTGATATACAAAGCCAAGCTTTTCGCGCCGAATTTCGGTCTGGCGGTCTACACTCGCCGCACTCACCTCTTCACCGTCCAATTTTATCGACCCGGAAAACCCGCTTTCCAAAAGGCCAATCGCTTGCAGCAAAGTCGATTTGCCTGAACCGGATGGTCCGAGCAAAGCTACAAGTTCGCCTTTTCCCACCGACAGGTTTATTCCGCGCAAAACTTCTATTGTAACATCGCCCTGTACAAATTTGCGACGGACATCATTAAGTTCGACGATCTTATTCATAGCGAAGCACTTGCACAGGATCGGTGCTAGCCGCTTTTAGAGCGGGGTATAATGTCGCAAGAAAGCTGAATAACAACGCAAGGCCGCATATCGCCAAAACCTCCATGGGATCGGTCCGTGATGGTAATTCCGTAAGAAAGCGAATTTGGGGGTCCCACAAATTCTGACCGGTTAAAAACTGCACGAAGTTCACCACAGATTGCCGGAAATACAAAAATATTGAACCCAGGATTAGCCCAAGACCGATGCCGGCGGTCCCGATCAACAATCCCACGGTCATAAAAATACGCAGCAGGGATTTGCGTGATGCACCCATTGTCCGCAAAATCGCTATGTCGCGAGTTTTGGCACGCACCAGCATGATGAGCGACGACAATATGTTGAATACAGCAACAAGCACAATGATTGATAATACGACAAACATTGCAACCCTCTCAACCGCCAAAGCCTCGAATAGCGACGCATTCATGCTTTTCCAGTCAACGATCAGCCCCTTGTTTTCAATCTTAGGCAACAATGGCCGCAATATCTCGTTCACAGAATCGGGGTCTTCGGTCTTGATCTCGATCATGCCCACTTCATCACCAAGCAGCATCAACACCTGTGCCCGTTCGATCGGCATGATGACGAATGCCTTGTCATAATCATAGACCCCGACCTCAAATATCGCGGCAACCTGATAGGATATTTCACGAGGTACAGTCCCAAAAGGCGTGGTCCGACCTGCCGGATTGATTATCGTAATACTCTGCCCGACTTGAACGCCCAGATTTTGTGCAAGACGTGAGCCGATGGCGATTTTGTCTTCATCTGCTTTTAATGCCCTTAAATCACCTGCAACCGTTTTGCCGTTTAACGTTTCATTGTCGCGAATATCTTCAACCGACATACCGCGCGCCAAAATTGCCTCCACCCTGCCTTCATAAGTGGTCAAAAGTGGCTGTTCGATTAGCGCGGTTGCATTGGTAACACCGGGGGTTGCTTTGACATCCGCCAGCACCTGCCGCCAGTCCTGCAGCCTGCCGCCATATCCCTGCACAACTGCATGGCCGTTAAGTCCCACAATCTTGTCAAAAAGTTCGGCCCTAAAACCGTTCATAACACTCATTACGATTATCAGCGCTGCTACCCCCAGGGCAACAGCGACAAGGCTGATACTGGCGACCAGAAAAATAAAACCTTCGCCTTTGTTTGGCAACAGGTAACGGCGCGCGACCATTTTTTCATATCTGGATAAAAACATCAGCGATCTTTATTCAATATTTTTGGCATGTTGCGCTCTTAGGAGTCGCAAAAGCCGCTGGCAAGCGTTGTTGCAGCGATGCAACAGCTTTCGAAAAAGCACCTGCCTCGGGTGAGTAAAGATTGCAAATAGCAAGTTACGAGCGGAATACAGTCCGGAATTCGTCGAAGCCAAAGTGGCCGAGGGTTCAGGGGGAAAAGACAGGCCAGCCGGTGGGGATCGGCATCGGACTGAAACAATGCGCTAGCAAAGCTGCAAAACAAGACCGTCTGGAAAAATCCAGGCGGTCTGGTTTTTTGTCCTCTTGAAAATTCCAGCGATTTTACCATCTTGAAAATCGGACGCCCAAAAAGGGTCCAGACATGACCGCAGGTGCCATTCAGGGCCTGCACAAAACCAAATTGCTTTAAGGAGAATTTGACATGAATCGTTTTGATTTTACTCCATATCGTCGGAATACCGTTGGCTTCGACAGATTGTTCGAACTTCTCGAAAATACAGGCCGCGCAGCACAGAACGAGAATTATCCCCCGTTCAATATCGAGCGCACTGGAGAGAACGACTATCTGGTTACCGTTGCCGTTGCGGGTTTCAAGCCAGAAGAAATCGAGATTACTGCCCAACAAAATCTATTGATTGTAACCGGAAGCAAGCTTTCGGACAGCAACGACAATCGTGATTTTCTTCATATGGGTATTGCGAATCGCAACTTTGAACGCCGTTTCCAATTGGCCGACCATATTCATGTAACCAATGCCGATCTGACAGACGGACTGCTGCTGGTTACGCTGGTTCGTGAAGTGCCTGAAGCACTGAAACCGCGCAAAATTGAAATTGGCGTACAGCCGACGCCGACAGTCATTGAACATGATGAAGGCAAGAAAAAAGGCCCGAAAGTAGCCTGAGGTCCAAAGGAAAATTCGGGGCGACCGACTCCTCGGTCGCCCCGGGCACTAATGCGCCCTTTCCATCCAATCAGCCCGGGTCGCAATTGGGCCCATTGGACAAGAAACTGTATGTGACAGGTCGTTACACAACCCCTGTTAGCGGTCATGTATCAATATTTTGTAACTTTTTTATTATTAGGGCCCCGACCCTAAACCAGTCGGCTTTGCCGCACGGCAGCTTCAACAAAACTGGCAAATAAAGGATGAGGCGCAAATGGCCTTGATTTCAATTCAGGATGAAATTGAACGCCAATGAACCAGGGGTGATCTGGACGTTCCACGATTTCCGGCAATTCACCGTCAGGCGACATTCCGCTGAAAAACAGGCCGCCCGCTTCAAGCGCATTCTTGTAACGGGCGTTGACTTCATACCGATGACGATGACGTTCCGAAATTTCCGTGCAGCCATATATGGTGGCGACATGGCTGTTTCCAGTCAGCTTTGCTTCATAGGCCCCCAGCCGCATCGTTCCGCCCAAATCACCGCCTACTTCGCGCTTTTGCAAGCCTTCTTCGGTCATCCATTCGGTAATGATGCCAACAACGGGTTCATTTGTCGGGCCGAACTCCGTACTAGAGGCCTCAGCTATTCCGGCAGTGTTACGCGCTGCTTCGATGCACGCCATTTGCATACCTAGACAAATTCCGAAAAACGGCACCTGACGTTCGCGTGCGAATTTTACAGAAGCAATCTTCCCTTCTGACCCACGTTCACCAAAACCACCGGGAACCAAAATAGCATGCATAGGTTCAAGCGCGGCCGCAATTTCGGCTTCTGATTGAGCGAATAATTCGGCATCGATCCAATTTATGTTGACCTTCACCCGATTGGCGAGCCCGCCATGTGTCAGCGCCTCATTTAAGGATTTATAGGCGTCTGCAAGGCCCACATATTTGCCAACGACGCCAATCGTAACTTCCCCTTCCGGGTTGGATTGGCGTTCAATGATATCTTCCCAGCGCGAGAGGTCGGGAATACCGGAGGCATCCAGACCGAATGAACGCAACACCTCAATATCCAGACCTTCGGCATGATATTGTAGCGGAACAGAATAAATGCTTTTCGCGTCGAGCGCGGGAATAACCGCTTCTTTCCTGACGTTACAAAAAGCTGCGATTTTTGCGCGCTCGTTTTCGGGCAAGGGATGTTCGCAACGACATAACAGGACGTCGGGCTGAATGCCCAAAGACGTCAATTCACGCACGCTGTGTTGCGTAGGCTTGGTTTTCAACTCGCCGGCTGCTGCGATATAAGGAACTAATGTTACATGAACAGATAAAGTGCGTTCACGTCCCAAATCGTTCCGCAACTGGCGGATCGCCTCGATAAACGGCAGGGATTCAATATCACCGACAGTCCCGCCAATTTCGCACAATACGAAATCCAGATCATCAGTTTCGGCCCGCGCAAATTCTTTAATTGCATCCGTTACGTGCGGAATAACTTGAACAGTGGCGCCAAGATAGTCGCCGCGTCGTTCCTTTTGGATGATCGTCTGGTATATCCGGCCAGACGTAACATTGTCCGATTGCCGCGCCGAAACACCCGTAAAGCGTTCATAATGTCCTAGATCCAGGTCAGTTTCTGCGCCGTCGTCGGTGACATAGACTTCACCATGTTGGTAAGGTGACATCGTGCCCGGGTCGACATTTAGATATGGGTCGAATTTGCGGATACGAACACGATATCCGCGCGCCTGCAACAAGGCAGCAAGCGATGCTGCCATAAGGCCTTTGCCAAGCGAGGAGACCACGCCACCGGTGATAAAAATGAACCGTGTCATGGGAGGAAAGGCTTAAAGCCCCTTTGTGACAAAACACAAGCGTCAGAATCTGTAAGGTGCAAATAAATATGTGCAAAAGCGATTTTTTGGGGTGACTAGAATTTGCCTGGCAGGGTAAATTTCAGAAAACTTTGCGTTTGAATTTCAAATCTAGCTTTTCATCCATTGACGCAAGGCAACGGGGTTTTCGATGACCAAACGACCATAATGGCGCGAAACAAACCCCAGGTTTTCCAGCTCCGACAACGCAGAAGCGATCGTCATTCGGGACACACCTATAAGTTCTGCCAGTTCTTGCTGCTTGATCCCCAAAGTTACCGGCGGTTCGCGGTCCGCCACAAAGGCCAGCAAACGCTGTGCCAATCTTTTGGGTGCCGGCATATTTCGAAAGACCAGCAGGTTATCCAACGCTTCCTGCAATTGCTTCGCGAGTATTTTAAGCATTTCGCGGGATATTTCAGTCGAGCTTGTGATAATGTCGGACAAGATTTTCTCGCTTATCCAGAGCATTTCAACTTTGCCCAGCGCTTCGGCGTCAAGCACACGACTAAATTGTCCCAGGCAAGCCAGTTCGCCGAAGCTATCGCCTGACCCCAAGATAAAAAGGACGTGCATCACGCCTTGCTTATCTTGATGACCCAGCTTCACTTGTCCTTTGTCAATAATCCAGAAACCACCCGCCGTATCTCCACGGTGGTGCAAAAACTGACCCGATTCGAATGTACGGCGGGTCGCCTTGGACCGCAGTTCTTCACGTAGAACCTCTGGAAAACTGGCAAAAAGCGCTGGTGCGTCGATAGACCTGCCAATGTTTTCAGACCGATAGTCCGTTTGTAAAGTTGTTGACATTATTGTGACACTTACCGTCATATAAAAATGGTGAAGCAAGACCTTTCGGAGTCGCGGGATCTGATGTCAGGCATAATGCCGATATTGATCATAAATTGAAGGGATAAAGCTTTGGACCGCGCGGCTTGAGGGGGATCGCTGTGGTTCTGGCGGCGTACTGACTGCTCCTTTTTAGTCAGTACGCCGCCAAGCTTCTTTCAACTTGCCTGCACTATTGCGGCCCATTCCGCTTCATCGATCACCTGAATACCAAGTGCGGTGGCCTGCTTCAATTTCGTCCCTGCGCCCGGCCCGGCGACAACCAGGTCCGTTTTTGCGCTCACCGATCCGGCTGCCTTTGCTCCCAAAGCTTCGGCCTGCGCCTTGGCTTCGTCGCGGCTCATGGTTTCAAGTTTGCCGGTAAAAACTATAGTTTTTCCTGTCCATTCACTTTCCCGGACGTTCGAAATATAGGCGGGAGGATCGACCTCCTGCATCAAATCGTCCCACACCATCAGATTATGCTGTTCGTGGAAAAAGTCGCCCAAAGCCTCCGCCACCGTGGGACCGATACCATCAATATTTGTCAGCTCTGCTATGGCCGACGCATCACCGGCGGCAACCCGCTTTCCAATTTCGGCAATCGCGTCGAGCGTTCCGAAATTACGGACCAGATCTTTTGAAGTACCCGCCCCCACATGCCGGATGCCCAGACCAAAAAGCAACTTCATGGCATCCGGCGCACGCTTGGTTTCAATGGCTACCAACAGGTTATCAACAGACTTTTCCTGCCATCCATCGCGTGCCAAAATCTCAGTTCGGTGGGTATGGAGGCGATAAATATCTGCCGGACTTTCCAACCATCCCGCCGCGAAAAACTCCTGCACCGACTTTTCGCCAAGTCCCTCAATATCAAGCGCTGCACGGCTAACGAAGTGGATTAGTCGTTGCACACGTTGCGCGGGGCAAATCAGCCCTCCTGTGCAGCGTACATCAACCTCTCCCTCTTCTGCCACAGCTTCGGATCCGCATTCGGGGCAATGATCGGGGAAATCAAAGGTGGGCCGGTAAATGTCTCGGGTAAGGTTGCCTACAATTTGGGGTATAACATCGCCAGCGCGCTGAACTAAAACCCGGTCGCCGGGTCTAACACCCAAACGGGCAATCTCGTCACGATTGTGCAAGGTGACGTTGGAAACGACGACGCCCCCGACGGTCACTGGCTTCAGACGTCCAACAGGCGTCAGCTTGCCCGTGCGACCGACCTGGATATCGACCGATTCCAATGTCGTTTCGGCTTGTTCCGCAGGAAATTTATGGGCGATCGCCCAGCGCGGTGCCTTGGCGACATAGCCTAGCCGTTCCTGCCAATCCAGCCGGTCAACTTTGTACACCACGCCATCTATGTCATAGGGCAGCTCCGCCCGTTGGCGCTGGATGTCTTCATAATGCGCCAGTGCACCGGTCGCTCCGTCGACTTTTACCAATAAGGGCGATACCGGAACACCCCATTCCGCAATCGCAGCCATTACGCCCGCTTGATTTTCTGCGGGCAACTTACTCACCTCTCCCCAGCCATGCGCCAGAAAGCACAAGGGACGGGATGCTGTGATACGTGCATCTTTCTGCCGCAATGACCCGGCCGCCGCGTTCCGCGGATTGGCGAATATCTTACCTGCCTTTGCTTCCTGCTCCGCATTCAGCGCCGCGAAGTCTGACTTGGCCATATAAACTTCGCCCCGAATTTCGAAAAGTGCGGGCGGGTTGCCTGAAAGACACTGCGGTATGTCGCTGATCGTGGCCACATTCGCGGTTACATCTTCGCCAACAGTGCCGTCACCACGAGTTGCCGCCTGCTTCAACACGCCATTTTCATAGCGTAGTGACAGCGACAGTCCGTCGATTTTGTCTTCGGCGGTTAACGCCACTGAAGCTTCAGAGGGCAAATTCAAAAAGCGACGCACCCGTCCGACAAAGTCCTCAACGTCCTCTTCATCGAAAGCATTGTCGAGGCTCATCATCCGTTTGGCATGAGTGATTTTCTTGAGGCCTGACCCATCGACGGCGGCCCCCACTTCCCGGTTTGGGCTGTCGGCTCGAATAAGATGCGGAAACGCCATCTCCAGTTCATTATTGCGACGCACCAAAGCATCATATTCCGCGTCGGATATCTCCGGCGCGTCTTCTGCGTGGTAGCGTTTGTTGTGATAGGCTATCTGCTTTGAAAGCCGCATCAGTTCGTTGGCGGCGTCTGCTTCATTGCGAACTGTCACACGCCCTCCAGCAACCGCTCTGCTTGCGCCCTTGCTTCGTCGGTGACTTCTGCGCCCGAAAGCATACGTGCGATTTCCTGCCGCCGGGCTTCGGCATCGAGCAGGACTACCCCTGTACGCGTGACGGTTCCCTGGCTGGATTTAGCAATGAAGTAATGTGCCTTTCCCTTGGCTGCGACCTGAGGACTGTGCGTTACCGCCAGCAACTGTGTGTGGTGGGCAAGGCGGGCAAGGCGTTCGCCGATGGCCGCCGCCACCGCGCCGCCCACACCCCGGTCAATCTCGTCAAAAATGATCGTGGCCGCCCCGCCTTCTTCCGCCAAAGCAACCTTCAACGCCAAAATGAAACGCGACAATTCCCCGCCTGACGCGATTTTCGCCAATGGGGCAAAGGGCGCGCCCGGATTTGTGGAGATCAGAAATTCGACCCGGTCCATGCCTGTCATGCTCCACCGGTCCTCAGGCAACCGCTCTACGGCAGTCTGAAACTGCGCCGCATCGAGTTTTAACGGAGCAAGCTCCATTTTTACCGCCGCGTCCAGCTTTGCAGCCGCCTGCGTTCGCGCTGCGCTCATCGCTTCGGCCGCATCGACAAAGGCGCTATGCTTGGCTCTCACTTCAGCTTCCAGCTTCGCAAGCCCTTCCCCACCTGCCTGAATGGAATCAAGCCGTGCGGTTAAATTTTCCTGCAAGGACATAATCGCATCAGGCGCAACATTATGCTTGCGCGCCAATGCACGCAGCTCAAAAAGGCGTTCTTCAATTTCATCCAACCGCGCAGGCTCAAATTCGATCGCTCGTGCGGCGGCGTTCAATTTATCTTCGGCTTCACTCGCCTCGATAACAGCGCGGTCAAGCGCAGTGAGCGCGTCGGCCAATAAAGGATGGGCGTCGGCTAACCGGTCCAGTTTACGTGCAGCAGACCGGATCAGCGCCAAACCGCTTTTCGGGCCGTCAAAGCTCTCAAGAACCGTTTTCAAATCATCGGCAATACGTTCACCCTTTTGCATATCGGAACGTTCGCCAGCCAATTGCTCCTCTTCGCCGGGTTGCGGATTAAACTTCGCCAATTCGGCAACGGCGTGTTCCAGCCATTCCCGGTCACGTGCCGCATTTTCGAGAGCTTCGCGGGCGACATCAAGCCGTGACTTGGCCTCCTGCCAGGCTGTAAAATGAGAGGCCACTAAAGCGGTATCGCACCGCCCAAAACTATCCAGCAATAGCCGATGGCCGCGCGGATTGAGCATCCCGCGATCGTCATGTTGCCCGTGAATTTCCACCAATGCTGCACCAACATCGCGCAGCAGCGCGGCAGAACAGGGTTGGTCGTTGATGAAAGCTTTGCTTCCGCCGTCGGCTTTCACCGATCTCCGGATGAGCAGAGGTTCCTTTTTGTCGATTTCGATATCATTGTCCGCAAGCAGACCAATAACATTGTCGGGCGCATCGAAACTCGCCGTCACTTGCGCCCGTTCGGCACCGTTGCGGACAAGGCCGCTATCTGCCCTTGCACCAAGCGCCAGACCTAGCGCATCCAGCAGGATCGATTTACCGGCACCGGTCTCACCGGTCAGGACACCCAATCCACCTGCAAATTCAAGGTCCAGCGCCTCGATCAACACCACATCGCGGATCGAAAGCCCCGTTAGCATGGCATTAGGCGCTGGGTGCGTTCTTCTGCATCAGATCATAGGCACGCTGGTACCATTCGCTGCCGGGATAGTTGGCACCAAGAACAGCTGCCGCCTTTTTCGCCTCTTCGGGAACACCCATCGCAAGATAAGATTCAGTCAGGCGGTACAAAGCTTCTGGCGCGTGGGTTGTGGTGTCGAACTTGTCGACAACCTCCCTAAAGCGCAATGAAGATGCAAGCCACAGCGCACGACGTTGATAGAAACGGCCAATTTCCATTTCCTTGCCGGCCAAGTGATCGCGCACCAAATCAACTTTGAGCGAAGCATCCGCAGCATATCGGGAAGTCGGGTAACGGCGCTGCACTTCGCCTAGCGCCGCCAGTGCCTGCTCCGAAATCTTCTGGTCGCGGGTTACATCGCTGATTTGTTCATAATAGCTCAGCGCAATCAGATAATAAGCATAAGGCGCGTCTTTATTGCCCGGGTGGATAGACAGAAAACGACGTGACGATCGAATCGATTCGTTATATTTCTGCGCCATGTAATAGCTGAACGAGCTCATCAGCTGCGCCCGACGTGCCCAAGGTGAATAAGGATGCTGACGTTCGACTTCATCGAACAACGCGGCAGCCGCGGGATATTGCTTATTATCCAGCTTTTCTTTGGCTGCGGCATATAATGTATTTACGTCGCGTGCGACGTAACGGGTATTGCTACCCGGCTTTGCGCCGCCGCCGCCAAGCCCGAGAGCAGCACATCCGGAA
Organism: Sphingorhabdus sp.; assembly: GCF_041737645.1. GTDB lineage: Bacteria > Pseudomonadota > Alphaproteobacteria > Sphingomonadales > Sphingomonadaceae > Sphingorhabdus_B. The sequence goes on along the minus strand of NZ_JBGSRI010000033.1, from coordinate 10,145 downwards.
AGCATTGAAGTAGTGGCAAGTAACGCCACAGACACGAGCAGTTTTTTGTTCATAGACATTCCCTAGATAAACTTCATCGCGTCGCCAAGTGCTTTGCTGATTTTGTCCCCAGATGCCTTCTGCACCCTGTATAGCAGATGAACTCAGCCATCATTCAGGTTGGGGCGACATACCATAGATCAGGTTAATGGAGCCGCGCACCACTCTGGTTCCGTTAAATCGCGCCCAATCCGTATCCGGGCCTCCAATAGGGGGCGCGCCGGGGGGAAGTTTTGCGACAGCATATAAATAATCAATAGTCAGACCTCCCGGATCTTTCCGGTCGAATTCGAACGACAGTTTTGCATCCGGCGTTTCGGCGCGCCACCCTACCCGCGCGGGTTGACCGGGGGGCATTTTGATCGCCTTTCCATTCACGCGCACATTGGACAAAATCGAAGTCGGCTTGATCAAAAAGTTCATCAACCGCGGCGCAGCTTTGCTCATAATGCTAATCACAATTTTTTCGCGCTGCTCGTCAATTGTCACCACAGGTAGTGCCACCTCGGTAGGCGGCGCAGGCACGGCGGTCCATTTATAGCTCTCGAAGCCCGGTGGAGTAAGTTTTGTCATGGGGCCGTCGGGCAATTCGCGCGAAGTCGAGCTGGTTGCCCAATAGTTTTTGCCATTTACACGATCGCTATAGTGAAACAGGTCACCAGGCTTGGGATTCTGGTCCGAAAAGCTCGGATCAAAAATCAACCACGCCGCGCCGAGCCATGCCATGGAAAAAATGACACCACCAAAGCGACGGGCGTGAGTGAGATTTCCGAAGCCCATGATAACGGGACCAATCAGCGCGATCGCAAAAGGAATGATCAACGCGACCGGAGCAGGCGTCATCGGCGCGACGGTATCATAGGTTACGATGACGCCTGAAAGCAACAGAGCTCCCCATAATCCTCCCGTTATGGCGCTTACGGAAATGACAGCTGTAGATTGCCAGCCAGACCGGGCAGCCAAATTAAGCAATAGCGCCCCAATTATTCCACCCCAGTCAAAAAGCCAACTCGCACCCGGCATCCAGATTTGTGTCAACACTGCGAAGACAAGCATAAGGATAACCGAGCCCGTCCACATCGCCTCTCTAGGACGAACCAGCAGGACTGAACTCGAAGCCAGCGCTACAAAAAGCCACAGCGCCGGTCCCATTTCATTTATCCGCTCGCGCAATTGTATTATGCCGGTGCCATAAGCGTAACTCGCGAAAAGATGGCTTATTAGACCAACGGTGACAGTCAACGCCAGCACACCCAATGTGCCGCCCAGCGCTTGACGCCATCGTACACCAAGTCTTTCCACCTTTGCTGTGAACAGTAAGCCAAAACCTATTGCTACCAGTACCCAGCCGAACCACATTGGATAGCGGACAACGAAAAGTCCGAAAAAATCGAAATAGGCTGCTTCGCTCGCTTGCGGAGGCAACACCTCGGCATTTGCAAGAGCACCTGTCGTGGTAAGCGCAAAATTCCCCAAATGTTTCACCGCAAACATGTCGATATTATCGATTTGATCGCTGGGCATGTGATAATCTTTTAACCGGTTGATAAACGCCGCATTTATTCCCGTGATGCCTTTTTTCAAAGGAACAGACAAATCGGTATCGTTCGGCAGCAGCTGATAAACGTTATTGGCCAGACTGTTCCCGGTCGGCTGGACTGCATTTTTCGCCCAAAGTTGAATAAGCTCACCGTTGTCGGGGGATGTCTGGAACATGATGGCCCGGCCCCGCGATCCACGTGTGTCTACATTAACTACCGCTCCAACTCGTGCCGCAAGAGCATGCCTGTCAAAAAACTCCTGTGCGCCGACAAGGCCAACTTCCTCAGCATCGGTTAGTAAAAAGATGACGTCGCGCGCCGGTATCGGACCATTTGCAAGAATCCGAGCCGTTTCGAGTACTGCCGCAACGCCAGAAGCATTATCGGCCGCCCCGTTCGCTCCCGGCACACTGTCATAATGCGCCATCAGCAGCACGGCCTTTTTAGCCCGATCCCGCCCCGGTATAACTGCAACTATATTCTCGTAAGGCGAAACGCTCACCGCACCTTTTCGTCGGTTGTCAAAATCCGCCTGTCTGACTCCCACACCTGCCTGCGTATTTACGTCCAGCCCAAGGGCAGTTAAACGCGCCACGAGCCAGTCACGTGTCTTAGCATGGCCAACTGAGCCCACCGGTCGCGGTTCGGAAGCAATCGCAATTAATACCTTCTTGGCTTCGGCGAGCGAATAACCCGTGCTGTCACCTCCATAAGGGGCAACTCGTGTAATAAGAGCGATCGCAAGTGCGACTGCAACCACTAAAGGTAAAAAAAGATATCGACGCATTCAGAAAAGGGGCCCCTAAACCCCGGCGCAAACTGCTTATCGTTATAATGCGCCGCTATAGGGAATATTAACCATAAAACAATCGATCTGATGTTAAACGATCCCAATTCCCGTCACATAATGATACAAAGTTGCTTTTTTACACATCGTTTTTGTCAGATGTGTTCTCATCATTAGAGGCGAAATAACACTATTCTTCACTGAGCCTTTCTCTCCTAACAAAAAAGGGGCCGCTCCTGCGACCCCTTTCCTCTGCAATCCTTTTGCAGGATGTACCATAAGTTTGAAATGTACCGCTCTCGTGACCGGTACAAATTCAGTTCAGTCCTTTAGAAAAGCAGGAACATGGTCGGGATCACCCCCACCGTTGTTGCCGCTTTCATTAACGCCTTCGGAACGTTCACGACGAGGACCGCGGGGTCCACGATCGCCACCGCCATCAAGGCGAGGGCCACGGTCGCCACGACCTTCGCCGCGTCCACCGCCGCCACCTTCACGACGGGGACCACGATCGCCGCGGCCTTCGCTACGCTCGCTCTTTTCGCGGGGCGGACGTGTGTCTTCCAGTTCTTCGCCAGTTTCCTGGTCAACAACGCGCATCGACAGGCGAACCTTGCCGCGCGGGTCAATCTCAAGAACCTTTACCTTGACGTCCATGCCTTCGCTGACGACGTCTGTTACCTTTTCAACGCGCTCATTCCGCATTTCGCTGACGTGGACGAGACCGTCCTTGCCGCCCATGAAATTAACGAACGCGCCGAAATCAACGAGATTTACGACCTTACCGTCATAGACTTTGCCAACTTCGGCTTCTTCAACGATACCGCTGATCCACTTGCGGGCAGCTTCGATCTGGGTGAGATCGCTTGACGAGATCTTGATCAGACCTTCATCATCGATATCGACCTTGGCACCGGTTGTAGCCACGATTTCGCGGATGACCTTGCCGCCAGTACCGATGATGTCGCGGATCTTCGCTTTGTCGATCTGCATCGTTTCGATACGTGGTGCGTGCGCCGAGAGTTCGCCGCGAGCTTCGCCAAGTGCCTTCGCCATTTCACCAAGGATATGCGCGCGGCCTTCCTTGGCTTGATTGAGCGCTGCTTCAAAGATTTCACGGGTGATGCCTGCAATCTTGATGTCCATCTGCATCGTGGTGATGCCTTCGGACGTGCCTGCTACCTTGAAATCCATATCGCCGAGATGGTCTTCGTCACCCAAAATGTCGGAAAGGATCGCGAAATCCTTACCTTCAAGGATGAGGCCCATGGCGATGCCGCTGACGGGACGCTTGATCGGCACGCCGGCGTCCATCATTGCAAGGCTTCCGCCGCAAACCGACGCCATTGACGACGAGCCGTTCGACTCGGTGATGTCGCTGGTGAGGCGGATTGTGTAGGGGAACTCCTCCTTGGTCGGCAGTACGGCATGGAGCGCGCGCCATGCGAGCTTGCCATGGCCGATGTCGCGGCGGCTTGGAGCGCCGAAACGTCCAACTTCACCAACGCTGTAAGGCGGGAAGTTGTAATGCAGCATGAAGTTTTCGTAATGCAGGCCGCCGAGCCCGTCGATCATTTGCTCTGCGTCCTTGGTGCCCAAGGTGCAGGTGGCGATGGTCTGGGTTTCGCCGCGGGTGAACAAAGCCGAACCGTGCGAGCGTGGCAGGAAGTGAGTTTCTGCAAGGATCGGACGAATTTGCGAAGTCGTACGTCCGTCGATGCGGGTGCCGTCTTTCAGGATGGCGCCGCGAACGATTTCGGCTTCGAGCTTCTTCATCAGCTTGCCTGCGGCCATCTGGTCCTGCGGGCTTGCGTCGGTGAAGGCAGCCTTTGCCGCAGCGCGGGCTTCGTTGAGCGCGTTCGAACGGGCCGACTTGTCAGTCAGCTTGTACGCAGCAGCAATATCCTTGCCGATGAGCTTCTTCAGCTTGTCCTTGGCAGCAGACAGGTCGGCCTGTTCAGCCATCGCCCAAGGTTCCTTGGCAGCCTGTTCGGCCAGCTTGATGATCGCCTTGACGACTTCCTTACACGCATCATGCGCGAACAGAACGGCGCCGAGCATGATTTCTTCCGAAAGCTCGTTAGCTTCGGATTCAACCATCATCACCGCGTCATAAGTCGCCGCAACCACCAGATCGAGATCGCCTTCGGCAACCTGTTCATCTGTGGGGTTCAGGATATATTCGCCGCCCACATAACCAACGCGCGCTGCGCCGATCGGACCCATGAATGGAACACCCGAAATCGTCATCGCAGCTGAAGCGGCTACCAATGCAAGAATATCTGGCTCGTTATGGCCGTCATAGCTCAGAACCTGAGCGATACAGTTGATTTCGTTGTAGAAACCTTCTGGGAACAACGGACGGAGCGGACGGTCGATCAAACGGGAAACCAAGGTTTCCTTTTCGGTCGCACCACGTTCACGTTTGAAAAAGCCACCGGGAATACGGCCGGCTGCGGAATATTTTTCCTGATAGTGAACGGTTAGCGGAAAGAAATCCTGGCCATCCTTCACCGACTTTGCAGCGGTAACCGCGCAAAGTACTACAGTTTCGCCCAGCGACGCCATGACGGCACCGTCGGCTTGACGGGCAACTTTGCCCGTTTCGAGAGTGAGAGTTTGTCCGCCCAGCTCGATTGATACAGTTTTCGTATTAAACATTATATTTCCTTTATCCCGCCTGCCCAATGCAGTGCGGGGCCTCTTGGAATGCCGGGTAATCCGTCCCGGTCCGGGTGGGGCTTTAACGGCCCCTATGGCAGCCCAGCCTCATTGCCGGGCGACCCCATAAGCAAAAAGCGGCCCGTTTCGGGGCCGCTTTCGCAAAATTACTTGCGAAGACCGAGCTTCGCGATGAGAGCGGTATAACGATCCGCATCTATTTTCTTCAAATAGTCCAGAAGCGAACGACGCTTGTTGACCATCATCAAAAGACCACGACGCGAGTGATTGTCCTTGTGGTGATCCTTGAAATGACCCGTCAGGGCGTTGATACGGTCGGTCAGAATGGCAACTTGCACTTCAGGCGATCCGGTATCGTTAGGCTCGCGAGCATGCTCTTTGATAACCTCGGCTTTACGTTCAGCAGTAATAGACATATTTTTCCTTCGAACATCATGGTTTTACAAGTTAAAGCCACGGACGGATCTTAACTCTCCGTCGATGCTCTCCACCAGCGCGATAGGCCGCAAATCTGCGTCCCTTGCCCAATGTAGACCATCTTTCATGGCAATCCCGGTCAAGACGCGACCCTGTTGGATCGCCCTTGCCTGTTCCGGGGAGAGATCGAAAGCCGGGATGTCGACCAGCCCTGCCTCTATCGGCAAGATAATGTCTTCTTGGGCCGCCCCTTGGCCGAATGCATTCAGTTTGTCCAGCGAAATCGCGCTTTCGAGGTCGAATGGTCCTGCCTGCGTGCGTCTCAGCATCGTGACATGGCCGACCGTGCCGAGGGCATAGGCAATATCGCGGGCAAGCGAGCGGATATAGGTGCCTTTGGAAACATGGGCCGATAGGGTCACCGAAACCAGCGGGGAGGTTCCGGAAAGGATACGCAGATCATATATCGCAACGGTCCGCGCCTTCATCTCCACATCGTCGCCTGCCCTGGCCCGGTCGTAGGCGCGTTTGCCATCGATTTTGATCGCGGAATATGCCGGTGGAATTTGATCAATTGCACCCATGAATTTTGGTAATATCTGCTCAATGTCCGAAAATGTTGGCCGATGCTCTGAAGTCGCCACTACCTCGCCTTCGGCATCAAGGCCGCTGGTTTCAGTGCCGAACTGGATGGTGAACTCATATGTCTTCGACGCATCCAGCATTCGCCCGCACAGCTTTGTTGCTTCACCCAAAGCTATCGGCAAAACTCCTGTTGCCAAGGGATCGAGCGTCCCGCCATGTCCCACTTTGACTTTGCCAAAACCAGCCTGGCGCAGGTTCCGTTTTACCGCAGCCACGGCCTGCGTGGACCCCAAACCCAATGGTTTATCCAATATGATCCAACCATGCATGGCCTGCCTTTAAGGCCGTCCACGCTTTAGTCAATTTGAAGGCGCGACAACGTCTTTAGCGGCAAGCTTCGCTGCGTTCCGCAATTTCAGCCTTTCCTTGCGCGGCAAAGGCTTTTCCGAAGTTTGCAGGCTAATCAACGGACATTTCTGACCACGCACGATAATTGAACTGAATTTATCAAACTGGGGTAATCCCCCGGTATCGAACCCGATAGCTTGGGCAAAATTCAGATCATGGCAACCACCCAGAAGTTCGGCGTAATACCAACGGCGCTGACGGTCCTCCAGCCAGATGCCGTCGCTGCCGTCGGCTTCGAAATTGCTAATTGCGCCGTTGTTTGGAAAGATGATCTTACTTTCCACGCCAAGTTCAGGCCAGACATAAGGCGCCGGCTTTTTTGCTTCAACGGGGGAAGACAGGATTGCTGCGGCTAAGGCGATGATAATGAAGCTTTTCATACCAGCCATGATAAAACTGCGAACCTGAACAGGCGATTAAAAATTTATCGGGCTGAACGTGCCGCCATAAAATGTTTCCGGCACATCGCGACATAACGATCATCACCGCCAATTTCGGTCTGGGCACCATCAATCACGGCTTTGCCAAATTCATCGATGCGTAGGTTCATCGTCGCCTTGCGTCCGCAATCGCAAACGCCCTTCAATTCAACCAGGCTGTCGGCAATACCAAGAAGCGCCGCGGAACCCGGAAATAACTCGCCCTGAAAATCGGTCCGCAGGCCATAGCACACAACTGGAATTCCGGTTTCATCGGCCAGTCGCGCGCACTGCCACACCTGTTCTTTCGACAAAAACTGCGCCTCATCTATCAACACACAAGCCATCGGCGTTTCCCGATGCCGTTCAAGCACTGCCAATTCTATATCTGTCCCACCTTCAAACCGGCTCGCGTCCCCCGCAAGTCCAATACGCGAACTGATCGCCCCGAAACCCGGGCGATCATCCAATGCAGCTGTCCAAAGCATCACTTTCATGCCACGCTCGCCATAATTGAAGGCCGCTTGTAGAAGCGTCGAAGATTTCCCGGCGTTCATCGATGCGTAATAGAAATAGAGCTTTGCCATCAGTCGTCTTTTTCGGACAAATCCTGTTGCACCTTCGGTTGGGCCAACAATCCTTCGATATGGGTCGCTTGATCGAAACTGTCATCGGCCAGAAACTTTAGCTTGGCTGCATATTTCATGCTGACCCGCGTAGCCACTTCCTTTTGGAAAAACGCCGTGTTGGTACGAAGCGCTTTTAGGACCACCTCTTCGTTTGCGCCGAGCAACGGCTTGATGAACGCCGTAGCGTGGCGGAGATCCGGCGACATACGCACTTCAGTAACGCTGACGCTGTGACTATTAAGCACATCATCATGCACTTCGCCCCGCGCCAACAATTCCGACAATATATGGCGGAACTGTTCGCCTACGCGCAGCAAACGGACGGAGCGGCCTTCGGGCGAGACATCGTTATGTTTGGCCATAATGCCTCCTTTTGTGTCGTCGACGCCGGACTTACAACGTCCGTTCACGCTCCTCAATTTCGAAGACTTCAAGCATATCGCCTGCCTTGACATCGTTCGTGTCGGCCAAGACTACACCGCATTCAAGACCAGCGCGGACTTCATCGATATTGTCCTTGAAGCGGCGCAATGATGCGATCGTCGTTTTCGATACGATAACGTCTTCGCGAGTAAGACGGGCATGAAGGCCTTTCTTGATAATGCCTTCGGTGACCAGCAGACCGGCCGCCTTGTCGCGCTTGCCCGATTTGAACACGTCCTTGACTTCGGCGCGTCCGACGACGGTTTCTATGATCTCTGGTCCCAATTCGCCCGCCATTTCCTTGGCGATGTCGGCGGTCAGGTGATAGATTACGTCGAAATACTTCAAACGAACCCGGTCCCGCTTGGCGAGCGCAGCTGCCTTGCTGTTTGGTCGCACGTTAAAGCCGATAAGTGGCGCGTTGGAAGCGGCTGCCAAAAGCATATCGGATTCAGTGATACCACCGACACCGGCCAGCAATACGCGGACTTTAATGTCATCTGTGGAGATATTGTTAAGAGCGGTCACAATAGCTTCGACCGACCCCTGCACATCGCCCTTGATAACCACAGGATATTCCATCGCCCGTGTGGCCGAAAGATTATCGAACAGGTTTTCAAGGTTAGGCGTAACCTGGGCAGTACGGACCTTGGTTGACTGTTCCTTGCGGTAAAGCGCAACCTCACGCGCGCGGGCTTCGTTTTCGACGACCGTCAAAACGTCACCAGCCGACGGAACTCCGGTGAGGCCGAGCACTTCAACCGGCGTTGCCGGCCCTGCTTCGGAAACCTGTTGACCCTTGTCGTTAATCAACGCGCGGACTTTACCGCTTTCGGACCCGACAACAAAGATATCGCCGCGCTTCAACGTGCCGCGCTTGACCAATACAGTTGCGACCGCGCCGCGACCCTTATCAAGCTGGGCTTCAACTACGATAGCTTCGGCAGGACGGTCTGGATTGGCTTTCAATTCCATAACCTCAGCCTGCAAGGCCAGCTTTTCGAGCAGCGTATCAAGCCCCGTCTTTTTAAGAGCGGATACCTCGACATCCTGAACTTCGCCGCCCATTTGTTCGACGATTACTTCATGTTCAAGCAAGCGTTCACGCACCTTTTGCGGGTTGGCTCCTTCTTTGTCGACCTTGTTGATCGCGACGATCATCGGCACACCAGCTTCTTTACTATGCCTGATTGCTTCGATGGTTTGCGGCATCAAGCCATCGTCAGCCGCGACCACCAGGATCACGATGTCGGTCACCGAAGCGCCGCGACGGCGCATCTGGGTAAAGGCTTCGTGGCCGGGTGTATCGAGGAAGGTAATGACAGAGCCGTCTTTCGCCTTCACCTGATAAGCACCGATATGCTGCGTAATTCCGCCTGCTTCGCCGGAAACGACATTCGCACCGCGCAAGGCGTCTAGCAAAGACGTCTTGCCGTGGTCGACATGGCCCATGACCGTGACGACCGGCGGACGCGGTTTTTGCGTTTCAGCTGCATCGACGTCTTCGTCATGTACGATGTCGACATCGGCATCGGAAACGCGCGTTATATTGTGGCCAAATTCTTCAACGAGAAGTTCGGCAGTATCCTGGTCGATTGTTTCGTTGATCGTGACGGGCATACCCATCTTGAATAGCGCCTTGACCAAGTCGCTGCCCTTTTCGGCCATACGGTTGGCGAGTTCCTGAACCGTGATCGTTTCAGGAACGACAACGTCGCGGCTTTGCTTGGGTTGAGCGGTACGATTACCACCGCCATGCAGGCGCTTTTCCTTTTCACGGGCGCGTTTCAGCGCTGCCAATGAACGTGCGCGGGCGCCTTCATCATCGTCGAGCGCGCGGGTCACGGTCAGCTTGCCCGATTGGCGTCGGTCTGCAGTGCGATCGCGCGTCGGACGGTGTGGGGCCTTTTTGGCTTCTTCGCGCTCACGCTCTGTCGGTGCGGGTGCAGCGGCGGGGCGTTTCGGCGATTCTACAGGTGTAAACCTGCGCGGTGCCGGAGCGGCTCCGTCGTCATTGCTGACCTCAGGTTCAGGTTCCTGTTCAACAACAGGGGCCTCGGCAATAGCGGGGGCCGGCGCTTCTTCAGCCTTGCGGTTTTCTTCGGCGCGACGCTTTTCCTCTTCGGCGACGCGTGCCCGCGCTTCGACTTCGCGGCGGCGGCTTTCTTCGAGCATAGACAGGCGTGCTTCTTCAGCCTCACGCAGCAATTTTGCC
>NZ_JBGSRI010000026.1:0-2304 GCF_041737645.1 Sphingorhabdus sp. | reverse complement strand
ATGATAATATAAATATTGCATATTTCAAATCGCTAGCCTAACGACGCGTAACATGGTCAATCATCAAATTTAGCCGTATCAATGCATTGATACTACACTTCGAAATTATTTAATATCACGAATTTGTCCACATGACGAGAGGGGATTGACACGGTCCTCGTTGTCCCGCCGATCATTAGGGTCAGGACCCATTGATGTGAGAGGCGCGATCTGATTCAGGTTCCGTGAGGAGACTGAGGATGAGCGACCTTTACTGGCTGACGGATGAGCAGATGGAGCGTCTGCGGCCGTATTTCCCCAAGAGCCACGGCAAGCCGCGCGTTGATGATCGGCGGGTGTTGAGCGGTATCGTTTTCGTCAATCGCAATGGGTTGCGCTGGCGGGACGCGCCCAGGGAGTATGGTCCAGCCAAAACGCTCTACAACCGGTGGAAGCGGTGGGGCAAGATGGGCGTTTTCGTCCGCATAATGGAAGGGCTGGCCGCCGCGGGCGCCGAGCCGAAGACGGTCATGATCGATGCAACCTACCTGAAGGCGCACCGCACGGCATCGAGCCTGGGGGTAAAAAGGGGGGTCTTGGGCGGCTGATCGGCCGCACGAAAGGCGGCATGAACACGAAGCTTCACGCCGTCACCGATGCAAACGGCCGCCCGCTCAGCTTCTTCATGACCGCCGGACAGATCAGCGATTATACCGGCGCGGCAGCTTTGCTGGATGATCTGCCCAAGGCACAATGGCTGCTCGCGGACCGTGGTTATGACGCCGACTGGTTCAGGGATGCCCTTCAGGACAAAGGCATCAAACCATGCATTCCGGGACGGAAATCCCGTGCAGAGCCCATCAAATACGACAAGCGCCGATACAGAAGCCGCAACCGCATCGAGATCATGTTCGGCCGTCTCAAGGACTGGCGCCGCGTCGCCACCCGATACGACCGATGCCCAACGGTCTTCTTCTCCGCCATCGCACTCGCAGCCACCGTAATCTTCTGGCTCTGATCAACGAGTCCTGACCCTAAAGCGTCGTTTAGCGAAATCGCGCTGGACTGCGCGTTGGTCGATGTTGACCTTGCCGACGGTCCGACGGGACCTGAAGCTGCGGAATGGTTGCTGCACAAAGGTATCCCGTCGATTTTTGTCACCGGACAGGCAGAGGTTGCGGCAAAACACGCGCATTTATCGCTTGGTACAATCGCTAAGCCTGTTGCCGATAAAGATATTGCGGAGAAATTGAAGCTATTCAGGGCCGCGATCGATGCGAAAGGCTGAGCTTCACGAACTGTACCCGTCATCGATCATAGCGAATAGGCTATTTCATCTGGCGGCTCTTAACTGCCAACGTCGTCCGCAAACGAGGCAATCCATCTCGCTTTCAGCGCGATCGGCGGCAACGTCTCGCAGGTTCGCCAGCTGATCCGCAAGCGCTCGAACTCCGCCAAGCCGGTGGCATCGTTAACATCGGGCGACCGTGAACGCTGCCGTGTCTGCACCAGCCATCGCTGTTTTCCGTGAACTAAAGGTCCTGCTGACGAGGGCAGGGGCCTGTTGATTTTGCGAGTAGTGAGCCGCTACTCGAAGTTGGATTCCATAATGGCGGTTGTCCATTTTGAGATGCGGGTAATCTTCACCAGCACGCGCACGAGGCGATTAATGATCAAATCCACCTGAAAAGAGAAGCTGATGACGGAACCGCATGCCGGATGGCTCCAACGGGCAAAGACATGGGCGCGCACCATCAAACGTGACGTTGTCGCCCTCTGGATCCCCTTCATCGCGAATCGCCATGACCAACAGTGATGCGCGTTACCCGTCCAAAAATGAACCAGAGGTGAGCAACTCAGGTTTGCGCCGCAGATTGGATGATCTCTGGCCGCTTTACCGCCGCGTTGGAACGGTCTGTCGCGTCATCGAGGCAGTGTTCGATCGCCTCTCGGAAGGTGACGGCGACCCGATCGGGTTTCGTTGCATCCATCAGCTTCTCGCCGGATTCGTTGGGCGCGAGTGTCAACGCAACGATCATGATCTTCGCCGCGGGCATCTTACGCCGCAGCCGCTTCACTGCGTAACGCATATTCGCCGTGCTGTTTCCGTCGAGATAGCAAAGGCAGGCAAGCGCCACTCCATCGGAGCTAAGCTTGAAAATGTTCCGCGTCGATAGGCTGTCGGACGGTTCGACGCGCGCTGCGACCCCGTGCTTCTCGACGACTTGCGCGAGCATCAGCGCCACGGCTTCATCCAATTGGTTTTGCCCTGCCAGGAACAGGACGGGTTGCGGTCCCCTAAAGGATTCAGCCAACGCGTCCTGG
>NZ_JBGSRI010000017.1:0-1803 GCF_041737645.1 Sphingorhabdus sp. | reverse complement strand
TTTCCGCCGCCCAGCAGAGAAAAGTCCGACCGGATGATGTCTGCCCCAACGCTGATCCGGTGATTGCCCGCTTTGCGCTGTAGGCGGTGCGTGGTCTGCCATGTCTCTTCCAGATCGTTGAACACAAAGCCGGGATGGCCGGCCACACCGACGGTCAAGCCAGAGGGGTCGCGGATGGCAACTTGCGGCCCGGCTGGTCCCTTGGGCTTGCCATAATCCCAGCGAAAGCGACTGAACTGCACGGCGCCGTCATAGCTCCAATCATCGCCTGCATAGCTTGCGGTTGCCGCAACGACGGTTGATAACCGGTCCTGATCCGACCCGGCGCTGGGGAATGTCACATTGCCGCCGCCCAAACCGCCGCCGGGACGGTCGATCGTGACGCGTCCGATATTAGCGCGCAAGCCGACGGTCCAATCGTCATTCAACCGGTGGTCAAGCCGTAATGAACCAAGATAGAATTCATTGTTGCCGGTCACATTGGCAACCGTACCAAGTGCTGGCGCATCGACTATCTGCTGGTTGCGATCACGCGTATATTCAAAATTTGCATAGAAAAAGGTGCGGTCCTTGACGATCGGCCCGCCAATCCTCGTGCCGGTTTGATAGCGCTCAAAGCTCTCTCCCACAGCATTGCCGGACAGGTCACGCCGTGGAAAGGCTGAGCGCGAGTCTAATGGTCTTCCGGGGCGAACCAGCGCGTACACTTCGCCGTGATAGTCGTTTGAACCTGACGGTGACGTGTAGTTGACGATACCATTGGGGGTGCGGCCATAAGCAACCGTGTAGCTGTTGGCGAGCACCGTTACTTCGCGCGTAAAGCCGAGTGGCACAGGGAATTTGGGGCCGCCAAGGAAATTTTCGTTATTGTCGAGCCCGTCGATCAGATAATTGGTATCGAGCCCGTTCGAACCGTTGATCGATATGCCGGGCGCTTCGGGAAAGAAGCCGGTGGACGCCACCACATTGGGCAACCGAACCAGCGCACCAATCACGTCACGGCCTTCAACGGGCAATGCTGCCAGTTCCTTATTGGAAAGCGATGCCGAAATCTCGGCGTTGACAGTATTGATGCCGGTGATGGCGCGCGTGCCCGTCACGATGATTGCGGTGCCACCAATACGGTTCAGACGCAGTGTCACGCTCCGCGCAAAGTTGGACCGCAGGGCTAAAGGTTCAGCTTGTGTGGCTTCGTAGCGATCCGAAGCTGGCGCAGATACCGTGTACCGACCTCCTGTAGTCATCGCCTCAAGTCTGATCAATCCCTGGTCATTGCTCCGTTCAATCCGGCGCAGGCCGACATCCTTGTTCTCTATAACAATTTCGGCACCGGGCACTGGCATACCGGTCTCTGCATCGACGATGGCGATTTGCAGGCCTGCCTGCTGGGCGACAGCAGGAGATGCAGCGGCAACGGCAAGCACAGCAATGGCGCTGCCAGGAAACAAACGAGGCGATAAAAACAAGGTAAATCTCCGATGACGCTGGCAAAACATGGCGCAGGCAAATGCCCGACTATTTCCGGTTGGTCGTCAGCGGCGCTCCATTCTTACATTTCGCGAGAACAAAATTTAGCGCGCCAGCCATTTTGCATCAACGCTGAGCGTATCTTCATCACGGAAAGCCAAGAGTACGAGCGTGGCTGCTGCCATTCCAAGCGAGGGGAAAAACAGTATCTGGCTGTCCTCGCGAGTCAGAAGGTAGAGACCTAGCGGATCGAGCAGATATTTCCAGATGGCCAAAGCACCTGTCACGAGCACCACCGCTTGCGCAGCATAGCTATATTTGCGCCAGAGACCCAAA
>NZ_JBGSRI010000030.1:0-5149 GCF_041737645.1 Sphingorhabdus sp. | reverse complement strand
AGATTAGATTTCATCGAGTCGTAGTAGACCACTACGTTGATAGGTTGGGTGTGGAAGCGCAGTAATGCGTGAAGCTAACCAATCCTAATTACTCTTTTCGCGCTTGGTCAAAGAGTCCCACCATCAATGACAGTGCTGATTTGTTCAGCCACGTCGATGGCGGATGATTATGATCACACTAGATAATATATTTTCCTGCACGGGTATCGATTATAACCCAATTACACTTATGTGTGGACGCGCTACCTTCGGGTAGCGCCCCATATTGTGAGCGCCTGCTTCATTGCTTGGTGACCATAGCGTTTGTGACCCACCCGATCCCATCCCGAACTCGGCCGTGAAACCAAACTGCGCCGATGGTACTACCGCTTAAGCGTTGGAAGAGTAGGGCGTCGCCAGGCATTACAGCCGGCGCTCATGATATTAGCGATTTCGAGCAAAATTTCGAATTTTGCGGTTAAGAAATCGCGGCAACAGGTAAGTGCATTGGACAAACCCATTCATAATTCAAAAGCGGCCGATCAACCCTCAAAAGTTGACGGCCGCTTTTTGGTTTCTGGACCTTCGGGTCCATATTGGTGGCGCGGGATGGAGCAGCCCGGTAGCTCGTCAGGCTCATAACCTGAAGGTCGTAGGTTCAAATCCTACTCCCGCAACCAAACAACAGACCCGGCCTTGCGCCGGGTTTTTTGTTTGGCTGTGGCGAGGGCTGGATGTGAAGCTTGTTCAGCCGGAGCAATGGCAAAGCCATTGCGGAGACCACGGCGAAGCCGTGAAATCCTAGTTCCGCAAGCAACGGAACGCTAAGCCCTGACGCCAAAAATTAGGTAATCAGGAATTTGGAGCCAGCCGCGCGGCTTCCTTTCACTGAAATGTTAGGCCCCGCTTGTCTGTCATCGCTCGGTTACCGGGCTGTTCCGGCGGTTGTTCGATATGATCGAAGAGAAAGCCCGCTCACAAGATGAACCCCGCCTGTGGACCCATGCAAGCTTGATGGCGCAGCCCGCCTTTGCCGCGCTTGGCTTTACGGTCATTGAGCATCAAGTCGTCCAAATCGGTGACCAGCATCTTGATCGCGCGATAATGGAAAAGGTGATTAGCTGATCGAAATTTGCGTAGAGGTCAAAGATCGCAGAACGGAGGAGTTTGCGACTTCTGCACCTCCGCTTGAACATCTCTGCAACCGTTTGTCGCAAACGACCCTCGCAACATCGGTGCGCATCCATGCCTCCACATCTCCGTTCATCTTCCAGAAAGCTTCGCGCACCCACGCGCAATCTGCATAGCGTTCAAGTCCGGCTTCGCCGCCGGATCGCGAGATGAAGGGGGCTTCCAGCAGCCGGGCACGCCATCAAAAGGGGGATGGTCCGACAAGGTCTACGAAAAGCAAAGACCGGCTGAACGTATAATTGGGAGACCGATATGATTTTGAATTCCAGACGACCCAAAATGTTTGCGCTTATTGCCGTGCTGTCCGTTCCCGCATGGGCCGGTGTAGCGGCGCAGGAACAGCAATCCGAATTACCACTGGTAGAGGCTGAGGCCGGCACCGTCGTCACCGGTATGCCGCCCGCCGATTTGACCGGACTTCCCGAAGGACCGGAAATCAAAGGCTTCATTTCGGCGCGAAAGGACGACCGCGTTCAGATAACCGGTCCTACCGGCACCAAAACCGTCCTGTCGATCAGCGAGTCTACTCAGGTTCGCTCGAGCTCAGGGCTGTTCGGGCTCGGAAAAGCAAAGCTTGCGACCGACCAGTTGTTGAACGGCCTGCCAGTGACGGCCAAAACGGTGCAGTGGGGCGGCGGCCTTGTTGCGAGCTCGATCCGCTTGCAGAACAAGGACCTGAAGACCGCCAGCATGATCCGCAATGGAACCGAACAGGGCTTTGCCGAGCAGACCGCCGCAACCGAAGCGCTGCGCAGCCGCGTTGCCGATATTGACCAGTATAATGTCAAAGGCACGACCAACGTCTATTTTGACACCGGCAAGTGGCAGTTGTCGCAACAGGCGCAGGCAGAGCTTTGCAACGCTGCAACACAAGCCGGGGCGACCGATAATGCGTTGATGCTGGTCGTCGGTTATACCGATTCGGTTGGCGATTATGACTATAACCAGACGCTCAGCGAAAAGCGTGCGTCCAAGGTCGTTAATCATCTGCAACAGGCTTGCGGCTGGAAGCCCTATCGTATGTTGACCCCGACCGGAATGGCCGAAGCCGATCCGCTGGCGGACAATGAAAGCGAGCAAGGCAAGGCACAGAACCGCCGCGTTGCGGTCAACATCCTCGTCAGCAAGAGCGTCGACGGGCTATAAGAATGTGCGGGGTGGGTTTGCGCCCACCCCGATACCTTCCGCGAAGGCGCTGGCGGAGTGTCGTTCGCCGAAAATATCCCTATCCCTATCGAAGCCACGCTCTAGGGCTTGCCCACGCCCGCTAGGCGTGACAGCAACGCAGTCAATGTCACGATAGGGGAGCTTTGCAATGAAATTTTTAATCAAAACCGCGCTTTTAGCCGGTGTGTCTTGTGTATCTGCGTCCGCTTGGGCGCAAGACAAGCCAGCCCTTGACAAGCCAAAATGGGACGTGTCTGCACCTCCAGGGCTGACAGTGCGCCAGATCGAAATCAACACCGATGAAGGTTCGTGGATGAACCTCGACGTCAGCCCTGATGGCGGCACGCTGGCCTTTGATTTGCTCGGTGACATCTACACGGTACCCGTAAGCGGCGGCACCCCGACGCGGATTGCCGAAGGCCTGCCTTTTGAAACCCAGCCGCGTTTTTCGCCCGACGGACGGCGGATTGCCTTCACGTCAGATCGTGGCGGTGGCGACAATATCTGGATCATGAATGCCGATGGCTCCGACAAGCGCCAGCTGACCAAAGAGGATTTTCGCTTGCTGAACCAGCCAAGCTGGAGCCCTGACGGGCGATTCATTGCGGCAAAGAAGCATTTTACTACTGGTCGTTCGCTGGGGACAGGAGAGGTCTGGCTCTATCATGTGTCGGGTGGGGCAGGCGTGCAGCTGGTCAAAAAACCCAATGAGCAGCACCAGAAGGAATTGGGCGAGCCGATATATGCGCCCGATGGCAAGCATCTTTATTATACCCGCAACATCACGCCCGGCCCGATCTTCCAATATGCGCAGGACTCGAACGGGCAGATTTTCGACATCGAACGCTATGAAATCGAAACCGGTAAAACCGAAACGGCGGTTGCAGGAACGGGCGGCTCAGTACGCGCGACGCCTTCGCCCGATGGGAAGAAAATTGCCTTCGTGCGCCGCGAGCGCACCAAGTCTAAGCTTTATGTAAAAGATCTGTCGACTGGTGAAGAGCGCAAGATTTACGATGCGCTTGATCAGGATGTGCAGGAAACCTGGGCGGTGACGGGTGTTTATCCGAACATGGACTGGTCGCCCGACAGCAAAAGCATTTATTTCTGGGCTGGCGGCAAGATCCGTAAGGTCGATTGGCCGAGCGGGGCTTCGAGCGAAATCCCGTTCCGCATTTCGGATACGCGCGGTGTGATTGATCCACCGCGCCCACCGGTTGAAGTAGCACCGGCGGAATTCAACACGACGATGCCGCGCAGTGTGGTGACATCGCCCGATGGCCGCACGGTATTGTTTGAAACGATGGGCAAGCTTTGGACGAAATCTGCCAGCGGCGGTTCGGCCAAAAGGCTGACTTCTGGGACAGAGATGGAAGCCTATCCAACCTGGTCACGCGACGGCAAGACGATTGCCTATCTGGCTTGGACCGATAAGGGGCTGGGCGAAATTCGAACGATGGCCGCATCAGGAGGTGCGTCGAAAAAGGTCACGCCTCAGGCCGGACATTACGCCCGCCCGCGTTTTTCCCCGGACGGCAAAACTATTGTCTTTGAGAAGGGCCAGGGCGGCGGCCTGACTTCGCCTTTGATGTCCGACCAGCCCGGAATTTACCGCGTGGCGGCAACAGGCGGCGAAATCGTGCGGGTCAATGCGGGCGGTACCGCCCCCCATTATGGCAGCAGCAACGACCGTGTCTTCTTTACGGAAAATGGCCAGAACAAGCGTTTGCTAGTTAGTACCGATGTAAGCGGCGAAGCCAAGCGCAGCCATGCCAGCGGTGAATTGACGACGATTTATGAAGTATCACCCGATGGCAATAATTTTGCTTTCCGCCAGAATTATGAAGCCTTCGTCATGCCGCTGATGCCCGGCACGCAGGAAGTCAGCGCGTCCCCTTCGGGCGGACCGCTTCCGGTGACGAAGGTCAGCAATGTCGGTGCGGATTATATCCATTGGAGCAACAATGGCAGCGCCCTGCACTGGGCTATCGGGCCGACGCTCTATTCGGCGCAAACAAGCGCATTCTATCCTAACGCGCCGCTTGCGAAGGACGCCAAGCCGGTCAAGTTCGAACCGCCCAAGACTGGCGTCTCTTTGGCGATGCCCATGAAGTCAGACAGGCCGACTGGCCTTGTTGCGTTCACAGGCGCACGCATAGTCACAATGGAGGACAAGAGCGGCGGCATTATCGACAATGGCGTGGTGCTGGTCGAGAACGACCGCATCAAGGCCGTTGGCCGCGCTGGCGAGCTTGCCATTCCTGCAGGCGCGAAGACGGTCGACCTGACTGGCAAGACAATCATTCCTGGTCTTGTCGATGCCCATGCGCACGGGCCACATGGTGTCGATGAAATGACCCCGCAGCAGAATTGGGTCAATATGCTCAATCTGGCGATGGGGATTACGACGCGGCATGATCCGTCAAGCAGCGCGGCGACAGTGTTCCCCGCAGTTGAAATGCAGCGTGCAGGCCTGATCGTCGGTCCTCGCAGCTTCTCGACGGGCGAAATCGTTTATGGGGCAAAGGCGGCTGACGTCTATGCCGAGATCAACAGTCTCGACGATGCACTGGCGCATGTTCGCCGCCTGAAAGCCCAGGGCGCGCATAGCGTCAAAAACTACAACCAGCCACGCCGTGAACAGCGCCAGCAGGTAGTCGCCGCCGCTTTGCAGGAAAATATGCGCTCGGTGGCCGAGGGCGGTTCGCTGTTCGGCATGGACATGAACCTGATTGCCGACGGCAACACCACGGTCGAACATAATGTGCCACTCGATATATTTTACGATGATGTCGTGCAGTTCTTTTCGAAG
>NZ_JBGSRI010000024.1:0-5066 GCF_041737645.1 Sphingorhabdus sp. | reverse complement strand
GCGGCGTTCGCTCTTGGGCTGCTAAGTCAAGGTATAGAATGGCCGATGTTGGGCGGGAAGCTACCGACTGGCCCGATCGGCTCAACGTCTGCTTACGCGGCCTAGCTTCCTGAAAGCTGCCGGTCCGCTCTCCCCAACATTTCGGTCAAACGGGTAACAAGTTAAACAGGCTAATTCCTGCCGTTGGTTCATACGCTAAACATCGGTCAGGTTATCGGGAATCTACACCGAAAGCGGACTTGCCGGACACGACAACTTTTCGGTCGTCGATTGCATCGCTTTTCGTCCATCAAAGGTGCCGTTCGTTCAGCGACTACCTGGTTCGGCCCAACCCTTTAAAAATGCATCAACACGATCACTGGAATGGATATCGCTTGCGATGCCGGGCTGAGCGCGCCTTAACAGTGCAGTCATGATCAGCGGGCTCAGCAGTGTCAGCAGCAACGTGGGCGGCGGTCCGGGGCGTAACACGCCTTCAGCCTGATAGCGCGCGATGACCATTGCGACCTTGCCAATCGCTGCGAGCGGCGCGGTTCGGAGTGGCGCGAGATCAGGATTTCGTGGCGCTTCAAGCGCAAAATCCAAAATGATGGCCGCGCTTCGGTCTAGTAAAGCGGCATAGGCTTCGACGATCCGGACGAGATCGCTGCGAACGTCCCCCTCATACTGGATCGCCTCCACCGAAAACCGCTCCGCCTCCAGCTCGAGCGCCGCTCGGAACAGGGCTGATTTGTCGCCAAAGCGCCGGAACAACGTGATCTCACTGATGCCCGCCACGGTTGCAATCTTGCGCGTCGTGGCACGAGCGTAGCCTTCTTCACGCCACACGGCGAGAACGCAGTCGAGGATGTACGTTGAATCGATTGCGGCAGGCATATCGTTGCTTAGCCTAGTTTCGACGCATTGACAGACTGCAGTAGCATTGTTAGCAAATGCTAACAATGGAGATCGGGCATGTCGGCCGAGGTGAACATACTGATCATTGGTGCCGGACCAACCGGCCTTGCAGCTGCGCTGTTTCTCGCAGAGCGCGGGCATCGCGCCAGAATTGTTGAAAAGCGCGCTACTCCGGCGCCATGGTCGAAGGCGTTCGGAGTGAACGCGCGTTCGCTTTCATTGCTGGCAACAAGCGGCGTGACAGCGCAATTTCTTGAAAACGGGCGGCGGATGGCGCGATTGAATCTGCATCGCCATGGGCGGATGCTGGCAACGTTGCGGCTGGATCAAGTCGACGATCCTTTCCCGTTCATGCTGGTGCAGAGCCAGGCCGATTCCGAACGACTGATCGAAGCGGCGCTCGGTGAACGGGGCATCACGGTCGAGCGCGGCATCGAAGCGGTGGCAATCGAGCGCGATGAGGACAAGGCCAAGGTCCATCTGCGAGCGGGCAACTTAAACAGCACGGTGATTGCCGACTGTGTTCTGGATGCCAGCGGCGCCAGCAGCGTGGCTCGCAAATCGCTCGGCATTGCATTCGACGGCAAAGCGTATAACGAGTCTTGGCAGCTGTTCGATGTCGAACTCGATAATCTGCCGATGCCGGCGAGTGACGGGAATATCATCATCCATGATGATGGCGGCATGTTTCTGGTGCGCCATTACGACAATCTCTGGCGGGTGCTGGGTAATGTGCCAAATATGCTCGATCATTTACCGAACGGCACGAAGGCTGGCCGAATTCATTGGGAATCTGATTTCGAGATTGCAAACCGTGTCGCCGGCCGGTTTGCCGAGCCGCCCTTTTTTCTGGCGGGAGACGCCGCGCACATTCATTCGGGCATCGGTGCACGCGGCATGAATTTGGGTATAGAGGACGCCTATGTGTTTGCGTCCCTCTATGACCGTCGGCAGCTGGATTGTTATGATCGGCTTCGGCGGCCGGTGGTCGAAAAGGTCGTGAGCCAGATCAAGCGCGCAATGGGGCCGCCGCGACCATCGACAGTCGCAGGCCGGATCGTGCGCGCCGCACCCTGGCTGGTTCCGGTCGCGGTTAATCTCGTTCGTAACGCGGCACAGCGTTGGCTCCTCGGCCTGGACCACGAACTTGGACTTTGAATTTTTGTAAACCTTGGAATGGGCTTCAGGGTCAGGAGCGAAGAGAATGACGGCTTTATCCCTAATAAGAAGGCACACCGGAAATTCCGGAATCCACAATAGATTCGCCGAAGCGGCCGGGCAGCGAATGACAGCTTTTGGGACATCGGGCAAAGTTTTAACCGACGCTCAAAAGCTGTCTTTGGTTCACGCTGAGCTATGAATTTTGACGTGGCGCCAAGGTTTCTATAATTTTGCAGTCCCCAACCGTGCCTTGACGGCAGGCCCCAAGAACGCGGTCGAGTTCGCTGCGGAGGGCTGTTAAGTCGCTAATCTTGCGATCGACTTCGGTTAGATGGAGCCGCGCAATTCCGTCGACCGCTGCGCACGATTGCGACGTGTCGTCGGATAGAGCGAGCAGTTCACGCACAGCTTCGAGCGTAAATCCAAGATCGCGGGCGCGGCGGATGAACGACAGGCGCGCAAGATGATCGTTACCATAAGTGCGATAATTGGCCGAAGTGCGCGCGGGCGGGGCTAGCAGGCCGATTTTCTCATAAAAACGAACCGTCTCGACCTTTGTCGCGGTTGCACTTGCCAATTCGCCGATCTTCATTGCTTGACCCTATAGTTACTACAGGGTGTAGATAGATGTGCGAATCGGGATTTGTCGAGAAGAAACCCTAATGCCAAACACGCGCAAAACGCAAGGAGGGAGACGATGAAAGTTGATCTTTCAACAACAATTGATCTGTCCGCCGAATCTGTTTGGGCAGAAGTGCAGACTGCGCCTTTACTCATGCATATCGCATGGCCGATATTGCGCTTTGTGCCTGTAGGTCCCGAGCCGCTCGATACATTCAAGTCTGGGGGCCGCTATCTGACGAAGCTCCGCTTGTTCGGCTTCTTGCCTCTTGGAACGCAATGGATCGTAACTTTTGTGCATCAGCCGGAGAATGGCGCTTGGCCCAAGCGCCTGCGCGACGACGGACATAGCGCGATAATCCGGAAATGGGATCACTGGATTACGATCAAGCCAAACCCGGATGGCACAACCTGTTATCGCGACGAGGTCGATATTTCAGCCGGCCCTTTGACGCCCATTGTTTGGGTATTCGCCCATTTCTTCTACAGACATCGGCAGCGTCGCTGGCGCGGGCTTGCGCACACGCTACACGCCCGCCGTCTGATCAAACATGAGATGTCAGACTTCGAAAAAGCGTGCTCAGAAGATGATAGGGGCTTAGCATGGCAAGCACTCGAACGTACACATATCATCTCACAGCCCTATCTGGGGCCTCATCTTGGCAATCACCGAGCAATGCTGGGATACGCAATGGAGCAGCGCGATTGGCGCGAAGTGACGGGACAGCTATTCAGGCTTGCTCTTGCGCCACTCGGCGCGTTGACCGGACGGATTCCCATGGGCAACACCGGGCGTTCGAACGTAAGCGCGTTTCAGCCAATGCCTATCCCAGATGATTTGCGCCGCGCGATCGAAGGCAAGCAAACATGATGAACCAACGGCAGCTTTTCGAAACTCCTCAGTAGAAGCAGCCTTTCAGCTCTCCACAACATTCCAGCCATTAGCACCCCTTGAGCTGGTCCGCAGAAGCAGTCGTGGGCAGCGGGACAATGCGAACGATTGGCTAACTAGATGGCGGCATTGTTAGCGTTTTCTGCGGAAAGTGACTGCGCGAGATAAGTGACTGCACCTAGCCTGTTGCGCTACGTTCTAACTCTTAAGCAAATAACCCGATATCGTTCGATCACACAATCATTTGCGCGACATTGAACTCGCTTTCCCTAAAAGCATCGCCACCTAACAGCGCGCACAGGCTGCTCACAAGACTCTGGGTATTGGCCAGTTCTTAGCCACCCGTGATTGCCCACTCGGATATGAATTTGTCACTGTCGGAAGGCCCCTGCATCAGTGCTGTTTAAAGCACAGGGCGCGAAATCAAGCGAACCGAATGGCAAGGAAGCGTTCTCGATTATTGCCATTTGATCGACGCTGCCGGCGCCCAAAGGAACATCCCCTTTTTTAAACTGAACCATGCCCCTGACCGAACACGGTCAGGTCTGCAACCCGCACTCATGCGGACCGTGTTGCTGCGCTTCGCGCCGCTGCCCGCACCACTCCTTTGAGCGGGGTTTCCCTCGCTGCACTCGGTGCAGTCCCGACCGTGCCCGGTCTTAACGGGGCTCAGTCAAAGGGATGTTCCCTTGGACGGTTTAAAGAGCTTCGAAAGGACAATCATCATGAAGAACACAGTCACCCTCGTAGGCTTCGTTGGAAACACACCAGAAGTCCGCAACACCCAGTCAGGGGTTTCCATCACCAACATTTCACTTGCCACCTCGCGCAGTTTCAAAGACGGCGAAGGCGACCGCCAGTCCGAGACCGAATGGCACCGGATCACCTGCTTCAACGGCATTGGCAAAAGCGTCGCAGAGCATGTAACAAAGGGCGCAATGGTCATGGTCACAGGCCGCATTCATTATACCAAATGGACCGACCAGAACGGCACAGACCGCTACGGATGCGAGATCATCGCCGAGCAGGTCGATTTTCTCGCCAAGGCTAAGGAAGCCACCAGCGACGAACCCAAAAAGCGGCGCTCCAAATAGCACCGCCTAACCAAGATGAACGGTTTTCATCGGCTCGGTAGCTTTCGCTACCGGGCCTTTTTTATGTCGTCACAGATCGCAAACGTAGATACAGTTTACCGATCGCTAGATGTGCGAAGCGCTCACGAAGATGTGCCGCTCAATGTCGCGATTAGACAATATTTCTTGGGATGATCGAACGATAACAAAGTCGGTGATTGATGATGGCTATTTGGTCCCCAAAGCGGAATAAACCCAGAACGTGATGGCACTTTAGTTGATTGATAGGGCTGGCATTGGTCTTCTTTTCAAGGCCGCGAAGAGGCGTTATCCCACAAAAAAGCTGGCAATACATGCCGAGCAGATTGAACGGAATTGGCTGGTTCGAATCTGCAGTTTGATACGCATTGACATGGCACACC